>CACXGW010000106.1 GCA_902767325.1 uncultured Ruminococcus sp. | reverse complement strand
CGCATAGCTCCGCTCACGCCGCATAAAACGAGTGCAAAGCCCTCGCAAGCAGAAACTTACTGTTGGCGCAATGTTGACGCGCCAACAGGGACTCGAAGGTGACGAGTACGACCGCCGCCTGCGGCGGACGAAGGGAGTACGAGGAAGCGCAGGAACAGGGAGCGCGAGGAAGCACCTTTAGGTGCGACGCTGGGCGAACATGTTTCAAACGGGGACAGAGAACGACCGCCGCCTGTGGCGGATATTATTGTTGACAAAAGTTACCGAAAACTTTATCATAAGACTATCAACAGCAACCGGAGGCGGTGATTGATACGTCTGCCGCTGCAAGCATATTTTATAAGAATTTTAAGGGGGAAAACAAAATGGATTGTCCGCGCTGCGGCACAACGATGGAAGGCGGAGTATGTCCGAATTGCGGATTCCCCGTGATCCGATTCGCCCGATTCAAAAAGAAAAGTGAGGATAAAAATGAACGACCGATACAGAAATGAGGCGCGCGACCGCTGGGGCGATACCGCGGCATTTAAAGAAAGCGAACGCCGCACAGCAAATTATTCTCAAAGTGATTGGGACGGGCTGTCCGCGGGTATGGATTCGATAATGGCAGGCTTCGCTGACTTGAAAGCGGAGGGAGTCTCTCCCGAAGATGAGCAGGCGCGCTTGCAGGTCGAAAAGTTAAAGCAGTTTATCACAGAGCGGATGTACACCTGCACCGACGAGATTCTCTCGGGGCTCGGGCAGATGTACGTCAATGACGAACGTTTTACAAAGAATATCGACAAGCACGGAAAAGGCACGGCTGAGTATGTCAGCGAGTGTATCGATCATTACATCTAACATCAAAGCGAAAATCCTGTCGCGCAAGCGGCAGGGTTTTTCTTTGTATTATTCATTTAATAATTTTAAGTCTTAGGTTGTTTTCGCTTACCCATTACTCTGCCGCGGGAATAATCGATGTTTCGTCTTGCAATGTGTGGCGGTGTTGTGATAAAATATTATAAAACAACGTTTTTTGAGGTACTGAAATGAAAGTAATAAATAAAATAAGTGAATACTTCGGGAAATTTATGGCGCTGATCGTGCTGGCGGTTGCTGCGCTCGCTCTGTTTGTGCCGCAGTCTTCGCTATGGATCGACACCTCCTGGATCAACTACCTTCTGATGGTCGTGATGTTCGGTATGGGACTAACCATGAAGCCGAATGATTTTGCCTTGATTTTCAGGAGACCGAAGGATATTATAATCGGCTGCGCGGCGCAGTTCATCATCATGCCCGCGCTGGCGTTCGGGCTAAGCCGGCTGTTTGGGCTTGACCCCGCGCTGACTGCAGGCGTGGTGCTTGTCGGGACCTGCCCGGGAGGAACGTCGAGCAACGTGATCACATACTTATCAAAGGGCGACGTTGTGCTATCTGTCGGTATGACGAGCGTCAACACCTTGCTTGCTCCGCTTCTTACTCCCGCGATAACGTGGCTGCTGCTGCAAACGACCGTCAGCGTGGACGTTTGGGCGATGTTTTGGAGCATTATTCAGGTGATAATCATTCCGATAGCGCTCGGCTTTGTTATCAACCGCTTCTTTGGGAAAATAACTGAAAAGGCGGTCGCGGCGCTGCCGATGGTTTCAACAATCGCGATTTGTCTTATCGTTGCTGCCGTTGTATCGCATAACGCCGAAAAAATCTATACGAGCGGCGTGCTGATACTTGCCGTTGTTATCCTTCACAATCTGCTCGGCTACGCGTGCGGCTTCGGACTCGGCAAGCTGCTCAGATTGCCTGCCTCAAAGACAAAGGCGCTTTCCATCGAGATCGGTATGCAGAACTCGGGACTTGCCACAAGCCTTGCGGGAACGGCGTTTCCGAATCTGGCGATGGCAACTGTTCCCGGAGCTGTTTTTTCAGTATGGCATAACATCTCCGGCGCGATATTAGCGGGGTTTTACAGGAGATGGAAAAACGAACAGCATACTCCGTAAACCCGTTACATGGTTCGATGTTCCGAAACGTTATGCGATCAGTTCTATACGGTCTGCACCGACCTGACGGACGGTATGACCTGCTCTGTCGACGGCGGCAAGTTTACGCTGACCAATATTACCGGTTGTTCCGCAGTTTTTGATATCGACGCCGACACGATCCATACCGCCAACCTTGAGAACTTTACGTGCACCGCATACACCTTACAGGTCTTGATGAGCGCGGAATCAACTATTCATCCCGACTCAACTAAGTTATTTAAAATATCAAATACAGCTTGTAACGGCAATACAGCTTGTAACGGCAAGATTTATATTATATAATCATATTAAAGAACAACGGCTTGGAGGCGATTTTAATGAAACAAAATACGAAAATGAGAGTCGACAAACGTCTTGTTTCCCTTTTGCTTTCTGTTTTGATACTCATATCCTGCGTTTCGCCTTCGGTTTTTATCGTTTCCGCGGAAGATTCGGCACCGGTGAGGATAATCACGAACTCTCTCGGAAACCATGTTTCGATACACAGCGACTTGCAGGAGCAATACCTGAACGGACCGCTTGAAGAGATCGCAAGCTACGCGGACGGCACCAAAGAGCTCAGCCGTCCGGCGAAGATCACGCTTTCCTGGAACACGGAGATCGACGAGGCATTCGCCGCGGAAAACGGCGTTTCGGCTGACGGCTGCACCTATACGCTGTATTTCGGAAAAAATGATGATCTTTCCGACGCCGTGACATATCAGACATCCGAAACGTCATATCAGGTCACGAACCTTGAGCTGGCTGAAACATATTATTGGAAGGTCACCTCCGAGATCGGCGGTGAGCGTTTTGAAAGCGAGACAGCCTCCTTCACGACAGAACGGAACGGACCGCGCAACCTGTATGTCAGCGGCATTACAAACGTCCGCGATATTGGCGGATATACGACGCTTAACGGCGACACCGTCAGACAGGGGCTGATAATTCGCTGCGGCAAGCTGCACAACAGCGACGGCAGCCGTAAGATCAACGATAAAGGCATTGCCGAAATGAGGAACAACCTCGGCGTGAAATCGGAGATCGAGCTCAGAAAGGTTTCCAACAACGAGTACGGCGGCGTGAGCGGAAGCGTGCTCGGAGATGATGTGAATTATTTCCTTTTGCCGATGCACTACTCGGGCAATATGTTTGAAGGCACGTTCGACGAGGACAACGTCGGCTCGCTTCGCGGAGTGTTCGAGGTGCTGTCAAAGGAAGAAAACTATCCTGTCATTTTTCACTGCGCGATCGGAACGGACCGCACAGGTATGGTCGCGTATTGCATAGAAGCGCTGCTCGGTATGAGCGAGACGGATATCATCCGAGATTATGTTTTTTCCAATTTCGGCAACATCGGCGGCTCACGCTCTGTTTCAACGATCCGTTCAAAATACCCGAAGTTTATCAAAAATTATGACGGCGAGACTTTGCAGGAAAAAACTTATAATTTTTTGAACGAGTATATCGGCGTTCCTAAGGAGCAGCTCGACGAGGTCATCAGGCTGAACCTCATCCCGCGCGACGATACCGTGCGCGGTGAACCGATTTCATCAGGTGATGATTTCCTCGCGATGAAAGATGACGGAAACTATTATCTTGCCGATGATATTTCTGTTTCGTCAGGCTATGCGCCGCGGTTTTTCGGAACGCTCGACGGAAGCGGTCACACCATCACGACGAACACCCCTCTGTTTGACAACCTTAGCGGTGTTGTCAAAAACCTGAAGATCCGGGGAAGCATTTCAACTTCCGACGGAACGGTCGGGGCGCTTGCGCGCGAAGGCTCGCGTCTCACCTGTATCGACGTCAAAAACTACGCCGACGTATCCGCGACCGGTCAGTATTACGCATCGGGACTTGTCGGATATTCAAAGGTGTGGGCGACGTTTATCGGCTGTGAAAATCACGGAAACATCAGCTCGGCGTACCATTCCGCAGGGATCGTCTGCCGGACGAAGGGCGAGCTTACGCTGTCCGGCTGCACAAATGACGGCACGATCACCTCTGCCCCGGATACGACCTCATACTACGCGGGCGGAATGGTCGCAAAATCCGGCGGTTCCGTTATGATGCAGAACTGCAAAAACAGCGGCGCGGTGACAACGTCGGCAAAATATGTCGGGGGTCTCGGCGGTTATCTCGACACAAGCGATGTAATGAAAACCGTCATCTCCTGCGATAACAGCGGCAGCGTTATCTGCAGCGGCAAAAACGCTCAGGAGCTGTCATATATCGGAGGCGTCGTCGGCTATATGAAGGGCGGCAAGTCTTACTGTACCCTTTCATACTGCCGCAACTCAGGCGAGATCATATCGAACGCGGGCGGCAAAACTATCCTTTGCGGTATCTGCGGATATGTCAATTCCGAATCGATAATCATTGACCACTGCACGAATACCGGCAGCGAAAGTTCACCGAACGCCGCCGAAAACATATGTTATCACCTGTATTACGATCCTACGGCGTCGGAAGAAAAATATCTTCACGATAACGACCCCTGGAAATATGACAATGTCTCCTTCACGATCGAGGGAGTCGGAACATATCAGCTGCCCCACGAAATGACCTTCGGCGATTGGATAATGACGGGCGGAAGCTCGACCGGCAACGGCGCGGTATGGGTCTCCCCCGTGACCGGTTTGACGGAAAAACAAATCAGCGAGAATCCCGCGTTTTCGGGTGTTTGGAGCTTTTACCGCGATGATGAACAGGGAAAGCTTTACGCCGAGACTGCTTCGCACCGCGACTCCGGCGGCAACGTCACATTGCCGGACAATGAGATCATCAGCGCAGATAATGTGCCGGTGACGGTGTTTGATCTGATAACGCCGAATTCGGTTTATAAGCTCAGAGATGAAATATATCTTCTGGGCGAAGCAGACGGCGACGGTCAGATCACGATCAACGACGTGAGCTGCATCCAGAGTTATCTGGCATCCGTATCAGACGGCAAAAGCATCAACCTTGACGCGGCTGATATAGACTCAAACGGTGTGGATATAACCGACGCGACGCAGATACAAAGGTACCTTGCGGGCTTTGATGTGACATATACCATCGGCGAGGTCAAGAAAAGCAGATAATGACAGCATAAAAAAAGAGGTTCTGATCGTTTCAGAGCCTCTTTTCTTATATTTGTTTAATCCGGATTTTAATATCGTTTTATTTGATTTCGTAGAGGACGCCCTTGCGGCGTCCCGGGCAAAATTATCCTCACTATCATATTTAGTGGGATATTACCTTCTGCCTCTACTGCCTGATTCTATTAAGCGTTAGTATGAAGTCTGTTTTCAAGTTTTGCGGCTTTCGCAATAAGCAGCGCAACGATCCCGCACAGCACGCCGAGCAGGAGTCCGCACAAAACGTCCGTCGGATAGTGCACATACAGATACAAACGCGAAAAAGCGATGCATACCGTCAGCACCAGAGCAATGAAGCCGAGCACTCTTTTCTTTGCGAGCAAAACGGTGGTTGCCGCCGCCGCCAAAACGCTGTGAGTAGACGGGAAGCTGGCTCCCGACGGCGCCTTTATCAGCAGAGCAATATCGGTGTTGACGGTGAACGGTCTGGGACGGTTGACAAGGTGCTTTAACAGTACGTCGCCGGTCAAAAATCCGAGCGCCAACGCTATCAGCACAATTATGCCCGCCGCGCGTGTTTTCTTAAAGAACAAAAGGATGATTCCCGCGGCGATCCAAATGATGCCGGAGGTCGTAAGATAGCTGATGAATACGGCGAAGAAATCGAAAAAGCCGCATTTCAGCGAGTCCTGAATGCCGTTAAGAACAGATATGTCAAATGATTGGATTGCTTCCATAATACAAACTCCTTTTAATAAAATCCATTTTTATTATACTACATATTATCTCAAAATCCAAGGGTTAGATTCAAAAAATGTTGAAATTTTTTATAAAATCTATTGTCTTTTGGTATAGTTTTTGTGTATAATAGTAGTTACGAAAGGTTTAAATTATTTTAGAAAGAAGGAAAACTCTAAATGAAAAAACTACTTGCTATTGCTTTAGCTGCCGGTATGATGCTGTCGGCAACCGCCTGTTCTTCACAGAAAAACAGCGGCGAAGGCAAGGACAGAGAAACGATTTATCAGGTTGCCCTTTTGCAGTCGCTGACGCAGGGTTATTATGACGGCATCATCAAGGTGAGCGAGCTCAAAGAGCACGGCGACATCGGCATCGGAACCTTTGAGGGCGTCAACGGCGAGATGATCGTGCTCGACGGCACGGTTTATCAGGCGCTCGGCGACGGCACGGTTCAAAAAGCGGCTGATGACGAAACCGTACCTTTCTCTAACGTGACCTTCTTTGACAAAGACGGCAGCGTAGAGCTTTCCGATATCAGCAACGTAAACGCCCTAAAGGAAAAGCTCAGCGCGGTGGTTGAGGAAAACGGCAAAAACCTTTTCTACTTTGTAAAGATGAGCGGCACATTTGAAAAGATGAACGTGCGCAGCGAACTAAAGCAGGAAAAGCCCTATAAGACGCTCGACAAGGCGCTTGAAACAGACCAGACAGAATTTAGCTACGACAATATTTCGGGTACGGTTGTCGCTCTGTACTGTCCCGATTATATGAACGGTCTGAATACCCCCGGCTGGCATTTCCACTTTATCTCCGACGACAAAACAAAGGGCGGTCATCTGCTTGATCTTAAATTCGCTAAAGCAACGGCGGAGTATGACGCTACGCCCGAATTTGAAATGTGCCTGACGGACAACGGCGATTTCCAGAAGATGGAGCTTTCAAAAGACGTAAGCGACGCTATCAAAAAGGTTGAAACAAACGAGGATTAAAGATGAAATCTAATAAATTATATCAGGCTTCCACGTTACAGGCTTTAGCGCTCGGATATACAAAACCCGTTGTTACGGTTCAACAGCTGCTTGGAAACGGCGATATAGGACTGGGCACATTTGAGAGTGTAGACGGCGAAATGATCATCTTGGACGGAGTGTGCTATCAGGCTAAGAATGACGGAAGCGTCGTTCGGACAGAGGACGCGGCAGGCGTGCCCTTTGCGGTCGCGGGAACCATATCCGACGGCAAAATGATAAAAATGGAAAATATGCAGGATATCGAAGCCATAAAAACGGAGCTTACCCTGAGCATAGATCTGGATTTCAGTCTTAACAGCATCCACGTCGCGCGGATAGACGGATGGTTTGAAAAGGTACACGCGCGCGCCGGCGCCCCCTATCGCTCGCAGCACGTTTCTTTGAAAAACATCCTTTCAAAAACGCAGAAGGACTTTTGCTTTGAGGGGCTGTACGGAACTTTGGTATGCGTCTATTTCCCCGATTATATGGACGGAATAAACGCTTCGGGATGGCATATGCACTTTCTCTCGAAGGACAAAAAGCTCGGCGGTCACGTGTTCGAGGTCAAAATGAGCACGGGAGAATGTCTGCTGCAAAAAATCGACAGGATAGAGATCCAGCTGCCGAACGACGCGGCGTTTGACACCTACTCTCTTAAAGACGCGTCGAAATCCGAGATCGAGGAAGTAGAGCAGGGAAACGGCTGATTATTTATCACACGGCAGAAAGAGGACGGTGAAGGGATTTATGAGTTCGGTTAAAGCTCGCTCGATAGAGATACCGCTCAAACCGGAAAGCTATGAGACCGCCGACCGGTTTATCAAACAATGGATGATGCAAAAACGGATCGGCGAGAGAAGCTCTTTTGAGACTATGCTGCTGTTTGAGGCTCTGTTTCAGGATATGATCGATCAGGGCTATGGTCAGGATACCGTTTTGACCATAAAGGCACAAAAAAAATTCGGCGAATACAGTATCACTCTCGGCTTTGAGGGCGAATCTTATATCCCGAGCATGAAAAAGGATCAGAAAAGCATTTCGCCCGAGCTGCAGATCGTTCAGGCTTACAGCGACAAGGTAGGCTACAGATACCGCTTGGGCTATAACCGCGTCAGCATCGTTGCAAAAAGAAATCACAACAGCTCTTTGATCTACTGCTTTATCGCGATCATTCTTGCCATGCTGGTAAGCACGGTGCTGATCGCGTTCGTAAGCGCTGACAAATTAGTTTCGCTCGATAGTAAGTTTCTTCAGCCTTTTATAAAGCAGTTCGCGAACGCGATGCTTATGATAGGCGCACCGGTAACGTTCTTTTCTCTTGTCAAGAACCTGACAGACATCTATATCGTTTCGGAAAAAAACTCCTCCGCCAGAAAACTGCAGATAAAAACGATCGTCACTTCCTTTATTGCGGTAATACTCGCGCTGTTTACGGGTCCTCTTATTGCGGATATTTTGTATTCGCACCAGGGCTCTTTGGGAAACATAGGCTTGCTTTCAAGCGGTATGAGTATACCCGAGTTCATCAACTCGCTTGTTCCGGACAACATATTTGAACCGTTCGAGACGATCATGCCGTTCCCGATCATTATTTTAGCTCTGCTTTTGACCTACGCGTTATGTTCGATCGGAGAGTACTTCGGCGCGGTACACAGGTTCATCAATATCTGTTTGGAGCTGTTCTCTAAAATGCTGACCGTCGTTATGTTCACACTGCCGTTCTTCTGCTTTTTCGCGGCTGTCTCAATGCTGATAATCGACGGCATAGAGAACCTGATAATAATATTAAAGTTAATTATCATTATCGCACTCAGTATGTTCGTTATTGCGGCTTTCTATCTGATACGCCTGATCATCGGCAAAGTAAAAATCAAACCCTTTGTAAAACATCTGCCCGCGCTGCTATGGGAGAATTTTAAAATCAGCTCCGTGATCGACGCGGTTCCGTTCAATATCAGATACTGCTCGCGCAGATACAAATACGACAGAAAGAGGCTTTCGGAAAAACTGCCGATACTCGCTCAGACCAATCTGGACGGAAACTGCTTTCTGATAATGCTGATCTCGATGAGCTTCATCTTTCTGCTGGGCATAGAGATCTCATGGTTACAGATCATCGGCATAGCTTTCCTTATTCTGTTCCTCTCTGTCGGCGCTCCAAATCAGCCGGGCTCGATCATGATCGGTATACTTATCATCACCCTGTATTTAAAGGCGGATGAGCTGATACTCGTCGCGATATTTGCCGAAGTGTTTTTCGGCTGGCTGCAGAACATCATCAACGTGATCGCCGATATAGTCACGGTTGCCATAGAGGAGCAAAAATATAAAAACAAAACCATCTTGCAAAATAAGACGTAACCCCTGAGGTGAATCAAGTTAAACAAAACGCGTCGGGTCAAGATCAAGACATATAGTTTGGAGTGGTAAATATCAAGTCTATTTCCGGAATCAAAAAATCTATTGTACTGTTACTATGCCTTATAATGATGACCGGCTTGTTCGGGTGTTCTAAAGCGGAGCCCCAAGATGACACACCAAACACTACAGAAACCGCGCTGACCGAATACACGCCCGCGCAAAATCGCAAGGTCATTATCGACACCGACACCGGAGCGGATGACGCGTCGGCGCTGATCCTTGCGGCAAAGAGCGAAAATATCGACATCCTCGGCGTTACAGTGCTTGTGGGCAATGTCGATTTGGAACAGAGTATTGAGAACGCGCCTGCGGCATTGGAGATCGCAGGCTGCGACGTGCCTGTCTATAAAGGCTCTGCCGAAAATTTCAGCGGTGAAAAGATAAACGCGTTCAGCGTTTTCGGAACAGACGGTATGGGAGACGCCGATTTGATCCATCCGAAAGGCAAAGCTGAGGATAAAGACGCGATCGACTTCATTCTGGAAACAGTAAAAGCAAATCCAAACGAAGTCGAGATCATCGCGATCGGACCTGCAACAAACATCGCCAAGGCGATAAAGCGGGATCCCGACACTATGAAAAAGGTCAAGCGTATATGGTCGATGGGCACTGCCGGACTCGGTCCGGGCAACGCGACCCCGGTTGCGGAATTCAACACTTATCACGATCCCGAAGCATATAAGGTGATGCTGGATTCCGGTCTCCCGATCACAATAGTCGGATTGGATATGTGCGACGGCGAAGCCGCATGGTCAAATGAACAGTTTGAAAAGCTAAACTCCGCAAATGAGATCGGACATTTCGTAACGGCTTCATTTGCCAAGATCAGAGAATTCTACAAAAGCAACAAAAAAGGTAATCAAGTGAATAACTGTGATTCGCTGGCGATGATGTGCGTGGTATACGATGACTTTGTCACCGATACGATCAGTTGTCACGGAAGCTGTATCACCGATAAGGGCGAGACCCGCGGACAAGTGATTTTCTATCAAAAGGGCTTTACCTACGATGTGGCTGAAAACGACTTTGATTATAATGTTACGCTTGTAAGCGGCGTCTGCGGTTCTGATTACTTTGATCTGTATCTGCAGGCGATCGAAAAATGACCCGGCATTCAAAGTAAGCTTTTCAGACGATCCTGCTCCGCAGTTTGACCCGACGCTGTCGGTAAGCGCGAACAACCTTAAATCCGATTTGCAGCTGACGCTGACATCAAGCACTCCGCTGTCTCAGAAAAGGGAGTATGATGAGGACTATGAGGCGCCGTATCTGATCGACGCAAACGACAACCTCACAATTAGCAATACCACATACACATACAGCCCTGTTTGCCGGGAAGCTTCTCCGGCAAACAGGGCTGATTATTTATCAGGATGTTTTTAATTGAACTAACCGAGCGCTACATCATACTCCGCGAGATACATCTGGATGAGCGTTGCGTCGTCGATGTTTACGATGCCGTCGCTGTTTGCGTCCGCGGCAAGAAGGGCTGATCCGGATAAAATCTCAAATTCCGCAACGTGGCGCTGGATCGTCGTGACGTCGTTTATACCGATTCTGCCGTCGCCGTCCGCATCGCCGATGATAGATGTCACGGGCTCCTCGTAGGCGATCCACTTACCGTCGGCTGTGTAGATAAGCTTCTGCCCGGGAGTTATCCTGCCGGCGTCGAACTGCTGACCGCTGCCGTTGTTGAAAATAACGTTGCCGTAGCTGCCGGCAAGCTCGTATTGATACGGAAGAATATATTTATACACTCCGTTCGGAAGCTGCTCCATCTTTACGCCCGGCCACGCCTCGTTTTGCGCCGAACCCCAGATATACACATAGCACTGGGTCCAAGCGGATCTTGCGCCCGGATCCATATAAACTATCGTGTTGTTTTGCTTTTGCCAGCCGGTGTAGGTTTCGGTTACGGTCGCGAGCTCGTTATTCTGAGCGTCAAAGCCCTTTAATGTGACCCTGGCGGTTTTGTTGTGTCCGAGGAAATCAAGCGAGATAACGTCGCCGTATGAAACGCTGCCGGAAGCAACTGTCGCGCTGTTCATAACTACCGTATAGGTTGCGTGGTGGCAGTTTTTCACGAACGCCTTAACAAAAGCGCTGTCTGTCATAATATAACCGGATTTTTCGGAAAGCGATACCGATGGCTGCGAATACGCCGCTTCGGAATATTCCTTCCACTCGCCGCCGGCTGTGTATATCATCTGTTTGCCCGGCGTGATGGCTCCGGCGTCAAACTGCTGACCGCTGCCGTTGTTGAATATCACGTTGCCGGTAACTCCGTCCATTTCGTAAGTGAACGGAAGCACATAGCGGAAAAGTCCCTGTTCGGTGCGCTCCATCTGTACGCCCGGCCAACCCGCGTTTTCGGCGGTATTATTGCTCCAAACATAAGCGTAGCATTTGCTCCAATCCGAACGCGCTTCGGGCTCCATATAAGCGACAGTGTTTTGCTGGGGTATCCACTTTGTATATTCCTTTGTTACAGTTGCAAGAACGTTATCATCGGCATCGTAGCCCGTGACAGTAAGCGTTGCTTTTTTCTTGTTTTCAACGTTATCAATAATGATCTTATCGCCCGAAACCACATTGGTTCTCACAACGTTTTGTGTGTCTCCGTTGACGACCAGCACGCTTTCAGCGTGGTCGCAGCTGCGAACGGTTACCTCAACGCTGAGGCTTTCGGTGAGGAAATAACCCGAGCCGACCGAAACGCTGACCGCGGGGCGGAAGCTTTCTTTGTCGTCTTCATCTATATCGCTGCGGTAAACCACAGCGACCTTGCCCGCTTTAACGGTTCCGGTAAGCACGCCGTTGCTGACCTCGAAGGCTCCGCCGTAGGAATGGTCGGCGTATGCTCCGTCTGCCATCTTTCCGCCGTCGTCCATTGTGGTGTCGGCGCTGATAACAACGTCCTCATCGCTCGCGTTGATGATCACAACGCCCTTGTTGCCGCTGCCGCGCTCGATCATAACGACCTGATCGTTACCCGCTATCGGGTTTGTCGCCTTTTGCGCGCTGTCGCCCATTTCGTTGCGGAAGAAATTGACCGCCGCAACCTGAGGATCCTTATACATATCGCTTCCCTCGGGGCCGATTTTGTTGTCGCCCCACGGGTTGCTTGCCGTGCTGTTGTTCGGTCGGTCAAAGAAAAGCGGGGTGCCGTCTTTACGTGCGGCGATGGCTGCCCAGCCCTGGATTACCTGCTGGGTCTCGGTAAGCTCGGCATAGGATTTATCGTTGCAGTAGTTATCGTGAGACTCTACCCAAGTTACGGTTTGACCGGCGTTGGCGCCGTTGGGGAGAATGGCGTCGGTAATGAAATCCGCGTTCAGGTTTTTGTTTGCTATCGCGTCGCGGATACGGAAACCCGTGTAGGAATTCGTGGTGTTCATACCGTGCTGCCCGCCGTCCTTATCGGTGAAGGTTTGGCTTTGATACGCGTAAAGGCGGCTGCTGTCGTTATCGTTGTAGCCGGCTGAGTCCTTTTTATAGGAATGTCTGCCGCCCTCCTGAAGCACCTCTCCATACTGGAAATACGAGCCGTTCTGCAAAATCGTCGGCCAGAAATCGCCGGCAAAATCGTTCCCGTATTTAGCGGAGGTGTCGTCGGGAAGCTCGATAAGCTTCGCGGCGTCGTAACGGAAGCCGTCGGCGCCGTTCTCTACGCAATCCTGCAGGAAGCCGAGAACATACTCCTGAACAGCCTTGTTCTGTGTATTATGCTCGTAAAGCCCGCTGAGGTCATACTGAGTTTCCTCATAGCGGTCGGTTTCCGACCAGTTCTGCCCCTCTTCCCTTTCGTCGCCCATCGGATGGAACGCGCCGCCGGGAAGATTTTTGATGTTATTTGAAATTTTGTCGTAATAAGCCGTTGTGTGGTTTAAAACGGAGTCGACGATCACTTTGATACCGTAAGCGTGCGCCGTGTCGCACATCGCCTTGAACTCCGCTTTTGTGCCGAACTGGTAATTGCCGATCTTATAATCGGTGGGCTGATAATGCCACCACCAGTTATCGCCGCCCGATATACTAAGCGAGCCGTCGCCGCCGTTGTTGACCTCGCACACCGGAGAGGTCTGGATAGCCGAAAAGCCCGCCGCGGCGATTTCGGGGATGTTTTCGCGGATGGTGTTGAAATTCCAGCACCAGCAGTGAAGTATCGCGCCGCCCTCTACGGTTTCGGAAAGTCCGTTTGCGGTGAGCTGCGCGCCCGTTCCGTTCTCTGTTGCCATAGCGGAAAACCCTCCCGTGATCATCTGCGTCGAAAGCACAGCAGCAGTCAGCGCCGCCGCGCATAGCCTTTTGATGTTCTTCTTCATATTTGTGCCCCTTTCTGTGTTGGTTGAATAACTAGGTTAATCGTTTAACTAAATTGTACTCTAACGTCATTCGTTTGTCAATAACTATTTCCATATTTTTTTAAGTTAGTGTATACTGCACCATTTTTTGTTTAAATTTTGGTTAGATAAGCCAATATTAATCTTAATGTACTTAGTGGAGCGTTTAACGTTACGCCCTAAAGACACACAAAAAGCGGCTCACACCTGCTTAAAGGTATGAGCCGCTTGTATTTGATGATTTACTGTTCTGCCCTTGCCACGGAATCGCGTTCCACAAGCTTGACCGCGATTTTTTCGTTTGATGTCAACTCACATTTTTCGCGTATCATCGTAAACAGAAGGTCGCCGGCGCGGCGCGCCTTCATCTGAATATCCTGAGAGATCGTTGTCAGCCTCGGCGAGGATATGGTGCAAAGCGAAAGATCATCGAACCCGATCACGGAGATATCCTTCGGGACGCTCAGCCCGCACTGGCTGATACCCCGCATGATCCCACACGCCGTAAGGTCGGAGGTCACGCCTACCGCCGTAAACTTTTCCGCTGAGAGCGCGATATCGTTTCCGGCGACTATGCTGTTGCTCTCAACCGCGTCGACTTCAAAAATATCCTTCTCCCCTATCTCGACGCCGTATTCGCGACAGGCGTCGGTAAATCCGCGGAAACGCTCATAAATCACGCCTTCGCTGCCGAAAGAAGGAGCGGCAAACGCGATTTTTCTGTGACCGTTATTCAGCAGATGACGCGCGGAAAGGTATCCTCCGCGATAATCGTCGATGCCCACGCACACAACACCCTCTTTCTCGCAATAGGAATCAATGAAAACAGAGGGGCATTTCAGGCTGTTGCGCAAATCGCCGATCTCGGAGGCTGAAGCTCCCGCGAAGATCGCGCCGTCGACATTCCACGACGAAAGCATATGGACAATATCGCTGCACCTGTCCACGCACCGTATCATAAGGCAGTAATCCTGAGCGCGCACATATTTTTCCACCTCGGCTATAAGCTCCGAATAATACGGGTTAGCGTTGAATGAAAAGTACTCGCCTATATACGGAATGACCATGCTGATGATCTTGCTCTCCTGAGTTGCGAGGCTTCGAGCCACGGCGTTAGGGGTGTATCCGGTTTCGCTGATGATTTTTTCAATTTTCTTTCTTGTTTCGGCGGAAACCTTGTGATAGTTTCCGTTGATAACGTTTGAAACCGAAGCAACGCTTACTCCCGCCTGCTGTGCAATTTGTTTAATGGTCATTCGCGATCGATACTCCTTTTGAACAAGATTGGTAAATCGTTTAACTAACCACAGTATACGACAAATCCGGCTGTTTTGTCAATAGATAATAAAAAGATCGGGAAATAATTAATCGAAAGGGATATTCCGTTTGTTGTTTTTTATTCCGCTCAACGGCGGAAACCGGCGTCTGCATTCCTCGTTTCAAGCTGCCCAAAGGCAAATTCGGCTTGACTTTTGCCGCTGTATATGGTAAAATTTTTGTGGTCTATGCCGTGATGTTTATGCGATTTTGAAGGTATAAGGAAATTTTTCGGACCGTGCGAAATATTCGGCATATCCCCTACATAAAATAGCCTTCGGGAAAGGAGGATACGGAGACTATTAGCGCCAGGACCCATAGGGTTGACGAGGGTTGGCAGTTATCGAAAGACTCGGCGGATGCTGCCACGGCCGTAAGCGCGCGCAAAGCGCGGCTGCGTGGGTCGTCAGGAAAAGCATAAAAAGCAGAATGAACACTGTAACAGAGGCTTTTCCGTCACGAAACGAAACTAAAATAATATCGGGCAAAAGCCCAAGGAGATAAGTCATATGAGAGTCATTATTCAAGACAATTACGATAAAATGTGCAAGTGGGCGGCTAACTACATCGCCGCTAAGATCAAAAACCACAAAGAGGACCGTCCCTTTGTTCTGGGACTTCCCACCGGTTCTTCGCCCATCGGCGTTTACAAAGAGCTGTATAAGATGAATCAGGCGGGCGAGCTTTCGTTTGCCAACGTCGTTACATTCAACATGGACGAATATCTCGGACTGCCTCACGAGCACGACCAGAGCTATTGG
Source organism: uncultured Ruminococcus sp. (assembly GCA_902767325.1). GTDB lineage: Bacteria > Bacillota > Clostridia > Oscillospirales > Acutalibacteraceae > Ruminococcoides. The sequence continues at coordinate 2,694 of CACXGW010000106.1, read as the reverse complement.
TACTTCATGCACGACAACTTCTTTGATCACCTTGTTGATATGAAGAAGGAGAACATCAACATCTTAAACGGCATGACCGACGATCCCGAGGGCGAGTGCCAAAGATATGAGGAGAAGATCGCTTCCTACGGCGGCATCGACCTCTTTATGGGCGGCATCGGCGTTGACGGACACATCGCGTTCAACGAACCCTTCACAAGCCTCGCTTCGCGCACAGGCGTAAGAAATCTTACAACCGACACCAGGATCGTTAACTCACGTTTCTTCGGAAACGACCCCGAGGCGGTTCCCGCTCAGGCTCTTTCCGTAGGCGTCGGCACTGTTACCGATTCCAAAGAGGTTTTGATTCTCATTAACGGTCACAACAAGGCAAGAGCTCTTGCGGAAACCGTTGAAGGCTCTGTCAGCCACAAGTGGACCTGCTCTGCTTTGCAGATGCACAACGGCGCTATCATCGCGTGCGACGAGGCTGCCTGCGGCGAGCTGACCGTTGACACCTATAAATACTTCCTCGATATTGAGAAGAAGGAGAGACTTTAATGTACACCATAAAGGATCTGTATGATCTTGATCACACGCTTGCAAAGGATTATCTTTTGCAGTTTACCTATCCGTGGGAGGCGCTGAAGGGTATCAAGGACTTCATTCTGGAGCTCGGTCCCACACTCGGCGACGACTACGAGCAGAGAGAAGAAAACGTTTGGGTCCACAAGACCGCTAAGGTTTTCCCCTCCGCATATTTAGGCGCTCCGTGCATCATCGGTCCCGAAACCGAAGTTAGACACGGCGCGTTCATCAGAGGCTCGGCGCTGGTCGGCGCAAACTGCGTTGTCGGCAACTCGGTCGAGCTGAAAAACGTCATCCTGTTCGACAATGTTCAGACCCCGCACTACAACTATGTAGGCGACTCGATTTTGGGCTACTATTCCCACATGGGAGCCGGCTCTATCACATCTAACGTCAAGTCCGACAAAAAGCTCGTCGTCGTTCACAACGGCACCGAGAAGATCGAAACCGGCATCAAAAAGTTCGGCGCTATGCTGGGCGACCACGTTGAGGTCGGCTGCAACGCCGTCTGCAACCCCGGCACGGTCATCGGAAGATACTCCAGCGTCTACCCCACCTCGTGCGTGCGCGGCGTTATCCCCGAAAACTGCATTTTCAAGAACAGCGGCGACGTTATAGAAAGGAAGGCTGACTGATGGGTAAATATTTCGGAACCGACGGCTTCCGCGGAGAAGCCAACAAAAGCCTGACCTTTGAGCACGCCGTTAAGATCGGACGCTTTCTGGGCTGGTATTACGGCACAAACGCCGGAAAGAAGGCAAAGGTCGTTATCGGCAAGGACACCCGCCGTTCTTCTTATATGTTTGAGTACGCGCTGTGCACAGGCCTTATGGCAAGCGGCGCCGACGCGTATATCATGCACGTCACCACAACGCCTTCCGTGGCGTATATCACCCGCGTTGACGATTTTGACTGCGGAATCATGATCTCCGCTTCTCACAACCCCTTCTATGACAACGGCATCAAGCTGCTCAACGGCAAGGGTGAAAAGATGGAAGAGGAAACTCTGCTGAAGGTCGAGGAATTTATCGACGACAAGTTTGAGATCCCCTTTGCACAGAGAGAAGATATAGGCCGCACCGTTGACTATGTTGCAGGACGCAACCGCTACATCGGCTACCTGATCTCCATGAGCAAATACAGCTTCAAGGACGTCAAGGTAGGTCTGGACGTTTCCAACGGCGCTGCATGGCAGATCGCAAAGGGCGTGTTTGACGCTCTTGGCGCAAAGACATATGTCATCAACGACGAGCCCAACGGCTACAACATCAACACCGACTGCGGCTCCACTCACATCGAGCATCTGCAGAAGTTCGTTGTTGAAAAGGGCTTGGACGTCGGCTTTGCTTATGACGGCGACGCCGACCGCTGCCTGGCTGTTGACGAAAAGGGCAACGTTGTTACAGGCGACCACATCATCTATATGTACGGCTGCTATATGAAGGAAAGAGGCAAGCTGCTCAACAACAAGGTCGTAGCGACCATCATGAGCAACTTCGGTCTTTTCAAGGCGCTTGACAAGGTCGGCATCGAATACGACAAAACCAGCGTCGGCGACAAGTATGTTTACGAAAATATGCAGCAGACCGGCAACCGCATCGGCGGCGAGGAATCCGGACACATCATCTTCTCCAAGTACGCTACCACCGGCGACGGCATCCTGACTTCTATCAAGCTGATGGAAGTTATGCTTGCCAAGGAGAAGCCCATGAGCGAGCTTGCGGCTCCTATGGTAATGTATCCCCAGGTGCTCAAGAACGTCAAGGTAAAATCCAAACCCGACGCTAAAAACGACCCCGATGTTCAGGCTGAGGTCGCGAAGGTAGCTGAAGCACTGGGCAGCAACGGAAGGATCCTCCTCAGAGAATCCGGCACCGAGCCCGTTATCCGCGTTATGGTCGAAGCCGACAGCGACGAAACCTGCGAAAAATATGTTGACCAGGTTATCGACGTTATCCGCGCCAAGGGTCATATCATTTAAAACTTAACAAATGCTTTGAGGCTGACCGAATGAACGGTCAGCCTCTTTTTTGTTTGATAAGCGGAGCGGTGAGGTGATTCCCCTTTCAAGGGGAAATGTTGCGCCAGCAACAAAAGGGTTGCCGTCTGGCTACAGAACCGCTCCCT
>CACXGW010000105.1 GCA_902767325.1 uncultured Ruminococcus sp. | reverse complement strand
ATGGCCCATGTCAAATGTATGAAATTGTAAAATGTTTTGGGGTGCGTAAGCCAGCCGGTTGGGCTCCCAGCTGAGCTAATGGCCCTTGTCAAATGTATGAAATTATAATTGCTCATGGGGTGCGTAAGTCATCCTGTCGGGCTACCATCTGAGCTATACCCCCACGTGGTTATGAAATTTGCCTTAGTTATCATATACCAAATTACTTTATTTTTAATTCCGAAATCGAATTATAAGCAAAATATTTCAAAAAAGTCAGGGCTGCGCTGCGGCAGCCCCGGTTCAAAATATCTATTTCAGCTTGTGAGTCCGAATGAAATCGAGATCGCGTTGTCGACCGCGCTCATCGAGGATTCGTCCACGCTGCCCATTTTTTCTTTGAGGCGGCGCTTGTCGATCGTCCTCACCTGCTCAAGCAGCACAACGCTGTCTTTTGCCAACCCCGAGGTATTTGCGTAAAGCGGGATGTGCGTCGGCAGCTTTGCTTTTGACTGCTGGCTTGTTATAGCCGCTGCAATAACGGTCGGGCTGAAACGGTTTCCCACGTTGTTTTGCACGATAAGTACGGGACGGACGCCTCCCTGCTCGCTTCCCACAACGGGGCTGAGGTCTGCGTAATATATATCGCCGCGTTTGATATTCAAGGCTTTTCACGCTCCAAAAATGTTCTATCTGTATTTTTGCCTGACGGCAAAATTTTATACCGATATTACATATTATTTTTGAGCGCGGCGATGGTTCGTCATTCGCCTGTTTTTTTGAGGTTTATAAACTCGACCGAGAAATCCTTGCCCGCTTCGATACTCTGCGGCAGTCCGTTTTCATCGACCGTAAAAACGCATTCTCCGCAGGAAACCGACTGAGAATATGTATTATTCTCTTTTATGCTGTAGTTTCCCGCAGCGATATTTGCCAAGATCTCGCGCAGCAGCGACGGAAAGCTCCGCCCGGGAAGATAGCTCTCGTCGGCTGTTGCCGCGGCGTCTCCCCTATTCAGTTTGATTTCACCGCTGCGATAGCTCAAGCTCAGCCCGGAAAGCGTATCGGGAGAATCAATATCAAGCGACTCAACTCCCTGACGCGTATTGACGATCTGCCCCGCGAGAGTCAATCCCTTGTAATGCGCGGTAAAGTCCGCCCTGAAATCCGCGCAAAGCGTCGCTCCGCTGTTTTTTCCGCAGCCGCAGAGCATTACCGTGACGGAAAGAAAAAAGACACATAACAGCTTCAACACTTTGGTAACCATAAAGCCACCTCCTGTTGATACCATTATATGTCCTGTTGTTTTATTCTATGCCGCACGCCTTCAAAGCGTTGGGTATCTCGTCGATAATATCTCTCGGAAGCATCGAGGTTTTTCCAAGGCGTTTCGCAGCGAGATCACCTGCTGTGCCGTGAAGATAAACAGCCGCTGCCGCGCAGTCGAACGGAGTTTTGCCCTGCGCCAAAAGCGAGGCGCACATTCCGGCGAGCACGTCGCCGCTGCCGCCCGTAGCCATGCCGCTGTTGCCTGTTGTGTTCAGCAGCGTTTTTCCGTCGGGAGAAGCGATAACGGTCCCGGCTCCTTTAAGCACTACGACAACGCCGTAACGCTTTGCGAAATCCTGTGCTGTCTGAGCGCGGTTTTCGTTGACTTCCTTTGCAGTGCCGCCGATCAGCCGCGCCATCTCAGCGGGGTGCGGAGTGATGATGACCGGAGCTTTTGCGGATTTCAAAACCGAAAGATCGGATGCAAGACAGTTGAGCGCGTCGGCGTCGAGCACCATCGGCTTGTCCCATTCGCGCACAAAGCCGTCGACAAGCGAGCGGGTGTCGTCGCATACGGATAAGCCGCAGCCGAGAAGCGCGGCGTCAGCCTTCTGAGCCAGCAAAAACGGCAGACAATCACAATCCGTTTTGCCGCTGAAGGTCTCTTCAAGAGGCAGGAAAACCGCCTCGGGAACCGCCGCGGCCGCGATTGGATAAACGCTTTTCGGAACTGCGCATTTTAAAAGCCCCAAGCCGCAGCGCAGCGCGCCCATCGAACTGAGGATACCCGCGCCGATCATTCCGTAGCTTCCGCAAATGCTGAGCAGCGTTCCCATCGTGCCCTTGTGAGCGTCGTCGGGGCGCTTCGGAAGCGCCTTTTTTACAATGTTTTTATCCGTGCGTTCCATAAGTTACCCTTGCTTGTTATAGATGAACTTGAGCTTCAATTCTCTGTTCATATACGGCTTCATAGCCTCGATTATCATCTCGTTTGGATTGAACACCAGCAGGCATTTGCCGTAAGCGGGAACCGGGAAAACAGCGTAGTAGTTTTCCTTTGTGTTGTTGACGTTCCGCGCGGCTGTGTAGACCTTGCGGAAATGTCTGTTTTTGATGTTCTGGTCGCCCTGCTCCAGCACCTCGATATCCTTGATGCTTACGCGGCAGACGCGCTTTCTCTTGCGCAGCGAGATGATTTTCGCGACATCGAGAGTATCGCCCGCGATCGAGTATTCATACTCCACTTTCTGCTGAGAGAACACCCACCAGACAACATAGATGCCGCCGATAAACAGAAAGAATCCGACAATCACGAGATAAAAGTTGATGAACCTCGCAATATAGATCACCGTCAGCGGAATGACAAACAGCAAAACCACAGCAATGATCTTTATCGCCAGAGTCTTACCGGATTTTTCTCTTTTTACAACCTGCTCAATAAAGCCTTCCATAAAAACGCTCCTTAAATAAAGT
>CACXGW010000104.1 GCA_902767325.1 uncultured Ruminococcus sp. | reverse complement strand
GAGTTCCTCGCCGTGCTTGATACCTGCGAGGGCAACGTATTTCTTGTAACCAACGAAGGCGACAGACTCAACCTCAGATCCAAGCTTTGCCAGCTGGTTGGCTTGACCAAGCTTATTGAGGGCGGCAAAATTGCCGAGGCGAGCATCTTCTGCGACAACAAGAACGACGAAAGTAAGCTTTTCAGATTCAACTGCTTCGGCGATACCGCTGACGCTAAGGTTGGATAAGATCAGCGATTTTTAGGAAAGTATATTGAAAAGATTTTGTCAATTAATTAATTACACTAATCCACGTTTTTCACGTTAATTTCAAAACTTCTAAATCCGAAGGGAGCCGCTGACAAGCGGCTCTTTTCGGTTTTGCGCGAAAAAGGGGCGGCTCAAAACTCAAACGTGAGTTATTGAACAGTCCCCTTGGTTGATCAGATAATGTAAGGTAGGGTTCGGTCTTGACCGAACCGCGGGATTGAAGTCAGATTCTAACTCTTTGCCTGCGGTTTGGTCAAGACCAAACCCTACAATTTTTGGTGTTATAATATATTATTTATACAAGTTCTTTTTTGATAGCTTCAAGCAGCTCGTCGTATGTTTCAAACGCGGGCAGCTCGGGATGATCCGCCTTGATCTGCGCGGGACTTCTGAACAAAAAGCCCGCCTTGCTCGCCCGGATCATACCCAGGTCGTTGTAGCTGTCGCCGCTGGCGATCGTTTCAAAGCCGCAGGACTGCAAAGCTTTTACGGTGGTGTATTTCGACTTTTCACAGCGCATTTTGTAGTCTGCGATAGAGCCGTCCTCGCCGATGATCAGTTCGTTGCAGAAGATCGTCGGCATACCCAGCTTTTTCATCAGCGGAGCCGCAAACTGAGCGAAGGTGTCGCTGAGGATGATCACCTGGCACAATGAGCGAAGCTCGTCCAAAAACTCCTTTGCGCCTTCCATCGGGTCGATAGTCGCGATAACGTCCTGGATTTCTTTTAAGCCCAGACCGTGCTCGTTTAAGATGTTGAGGCGGTATTTCATAAGCTTGTCATAGTCGGGCTCGTCGCGGGTGGTTTTTTTCAGCTCGGGGATCCCGGACGCTTCCGCAAACGCGATCCAGATCTCGGGAACCAGAACGCCCTCTAAGTCCAAACAGGTCACATACATTTTCATTCGTCCTTTCGTTTTCCAAATTACCGCAACAAGTATATCACTTTTTTGCCCCGCCGTCAATAAAACGCATACCAAAATCAAAAAACTATTGACGTAAAAAGCGCTCTGGAGTATGATAGGTAAGGAAACGGAGGAAAAGAAATGAAGAGATTCTTGATCGTTGTTGATATGCAAAAGGATTTTGTCGACGGCGCGCTCGGAACAGCGGAAGCTCAGGCTATAGTCCCCGCGGCGGCAAAAAAGATAAAGGATTTTGAAGGCGGCATTTTCGTCACCTTTGACACCCACTTTGAAAATTATCCGGAAACCTCCGAAGGCAGGCATCTTCCGGTTCCGCACTGCATAAAGGGCACGGAAGGCTGGCTGCTCGACAAAGCGATAGCCGAAGCGCTTTTGAAAAAACAGTACACTTCGGTTGAAAAATACACCTTCGGAGCGGATAATCTGCCGTTGCTCATCAAAGAAGCGGCGGGGGAGGAGAGCTTTTCAATTGAGCTGATCGGGCTGTGCACCGACATCTGCGTTGTAAGCAACGCTTTGCTGTTAAAAGCGCATTTCCCCGAGGCGGAAATTTCCGTCGACGCCTCCTGCTGCGCGGGAGTCACCCCAAAGCTTCACAGGGCGGCGCTCGACACTATGAAAAGCTGCCAGATCGAGATAAAGGAGTAAATTATGTTTAACGCTGAAAAGGTAAAAAACGACTGCGTACAGTGGATACGCGATTTCTTTGAGGAAAACGGAAAGGGCTGCAACGCCGTTGTCGGAATATCCGGCGGCAAGGACAGCTCTATCGTCGCGGCGCTCTGCGTTGAGGCGCTGGGCAAGGACAGGGTCATCGGCGTGCTGATGCCGTGCGGCGAGCAGGCGGATATAGATATGGCAAAGCTGCTTGTCAGTCACCTCGGCATCCGCCACTATATCGTAAATATAAAAGACGCCGTTGACGGGCTTATAAACGCCATCCCGTTCGAGCTGCAGACCCAAAGCCTAACAAATCTTCCGCCGAGGATAAGGATGTCCACGCTTTACGCGGTTTCGCAGTCGAACAACGGAAGAGTTGCCAACACCTGCAACCTTTCCGAGGACTGGGTGGGTTATTCCACCCGCTACGGCGATTCAGTGGGCGATTTCAGCCCCTGCTCCAACCTCACGGTGGACGAGATGAAGCAGATAGGCAGGATTTTGGGACTTCCGTCCGAATTGGTGGACAAGGTGCCGATAGACGGTCTTTGCGGCAAAACCGACGAGGAAAACCTCGGCTTCACCTACGCCGAGCTAGACCGCTATATCCGCACCGGAGAGATCGAAGATCAGGCAAAGAAAGAGCGCATCGATCATCTGCACAAAATCAATTTGTTCAAGCTGAAATTGATGCCCGCGTTTATGCCGGAAATATAAAATATTACATAACAGCGACGCCGGAGGCTAACACCTTCGGCGCCGTTTTTGTTTATAGCAAAAAAGCTCTTACACGACAATCTCCAAAGGTACTTTTTGGTTTTTTTATGTTTAAGAACAAAAAATGCACAAAAAACCGGCGTAGATTTCTATGGGTCGAAAGCCGGCAAATCGACCTGAATTAACTTGACCGTTGACAAAAAATTGTGTAAAATGAAAATGGTGATATTGTCCCAAAATGTGTGTTTTTAACGTCTGTTCACCCAAAAAGGTATCCTATTTTCCGTGTGAAGCAAAGCGGAAATGATATAAAATCGGAAAGGCGGTCTTTGCTGCTTTTCCAAAGGAGTGAGAACATCTATGCGCACTACTACCAAGCTATTGAGCGTTATCCTGTCGATTTGTATGGTCATATCCATCGCGGTCGTGGGCGTTGTGCCCGCCGCAGCGGATACGACTTCGTCCTCGACTGATCTCGCGCAGGAAACCATTCAGGGCAGCGCGGTCTTGCACTGCTTCAACTGGTCCTATAACAACATCAAGGCGGTTTTGCCCGACATTGCCGCGGCAGGCTACACGGCAGTACAGACCTCGCCCGTGCAGCGTCCTAAGGACTACAACTCAAGCTGGACCGACACCGGAAACCAGTGGTGGAAATTGTATCAGCCGCTGGGACTTTCCATAGCTGCCGATAACACCTCTTGGCTCGGCACAAAGTCACAGCTTACTTCGCTGTGCGCAGAGGCTGAAAACTACGGCATCAAGGTCATCGTCGACATCGTTGCCAACCATCTGGCAAACAACGGCACCGACGGCGGTACATATTCTTACATTAACAGCGCCGTAGAGTCCGATCTGAAAAATGCTAATTACTATCATAGTAATAACATCCGTACCAATGACGACAGCCGGCACAACATCACGCAGTACCACCTTGGTATGCCCGACCTGAACACCGCAAACACCTATGTGCAGCAGAGGGCGCTCGGACTGCTGGAGGAGTGCAT
>CACXGW010000103.1 GCA_902767325.1 uncultured Ruminococcus sp. | reverse complement strand
CGGTTCAGTCAAGACTGAACCCTACAGTACAATGAGACAAAACAAAGACTTGGCTTTTTCCGGAATTATTAGAGTTTTGAGCCAGCCCCGAATAATTACGCATTACGAATTACGAATTATGCATTAATAAACAGTTTATATATCTTCAGCAGCGCGCCGCTTGTGACTCCCAGTCCTAAAAACGCGCCCTCGTTGTCCCTGACCCTGAACACAGTTCGGTCGGGGATTTCTTTATTTCTGAGCGAGGTTCGGGAAATATCCAAAGCGCCGCCGTTTTTGAAGCGCACCGCCTGCTTTTCCGAAACATTCAGCGCGGGGTACGATTCAAACAGGCTCTCTACCGGCTGAAGCCTTTCCCCTATCTGTCCGCTTTCGCAAAGACTTTTCAGCCCGTCGAGCGAAATGCTGTCGGAAAGCGTATAGCCGCAGGCGGATGTCCTCCGCAACGCGGTCATAACGGCTCCCGTGCCGAGCGCCTGTCCCAGATCGTCGATGATAGTGCGGACATATGTGCCCTTTGAGCAGACGATCTTCAGCCCGCCCTCCTGCTTTTCCTCGTCAAAATCAGTCAGTTCAAGCTCGTAAACCGTGACGGATCGCGGCTCTCTTTCTACCTCTTTTCCCTCGCGGGCAAGGTCGTAAAGCCGTTTTCCGTTTTGCTTTATCGCCGAGAACATCGGCGGGATCTGCGTGATCTCGCCCGTGAAGCGCGGCAAAAGCGCTTTTATCTCCTCAAATGAAGCGCGCTTATCGCTTTCGCTTTTTATCTGTCCCCAGATGTCGAGCGTGTCGGTAACAAGCCCCAAACGAAACCGCGCGGCGTATTCCTTGTCGTGGTTGACGATAAGATCCTGCGCCCTGGTTGCCGAGCCGAGCAGCACCGGCAAAACTCCGGTGGCGTTCGGGTCGAGCGTTCCGGCGTGACCTGTTTTGCGCTGATTTGTGAGCTTTCTGACAACAGCGATGACGTCGAAGGATGTAAAGCCCGCGGGCTTGTCGATCACGATAACGCCGTTCATAATACCTCTTTCACAGCATCCTTGAGCTGCTGCTTTGCCTCCTGCAGGCTGCCCTTAACGCTGCAGCCCGCGGCAGCCGCGTGTCCGCCGCCGCCGAAGCCTGCGCAGAACTGAGCCGCGTTGACGACGTTTTCATCCGCGCGGACGGATACCTTGAACACACCGGGCTCTTTTTCACGCATTGTAATGCCGATCTGAACGCCCTCGATCTGACGCGGAATGGACGCCAAGCCCTCGAGCTCGCCGTCGCCGACGCCGATCCTTTTCTGTATATCCAGAGTTACGGCGATGATGGCGCAGCGGTCGTCGAAGCAGAACTCCATCGTGTCGTAGACCTCGCGCTCCAGTGCAAGCTTTTTGCGGGTCTTTGTTTCAAACATCACCTTGTTAATATACGCGCTGTCGCAGCCGATGTCGAGAATGTCGGCGGCGGCGCGAAGCGTTGCGGAAGTGGTGTTCGTATAGCGGAAGCAGCCCGTGTCGGTTGAGATTCCGGTGTAGAGATTGTTCGCGATGTCGCGCGTGATCTCAATGTCCATAAGCTTGAACAGCTCAAAAAGTATCTCGCAGTTCGCCGCGGCGGCGCCGTCGACGCAACGGAGCGGAGCGTCTATCTTGTTTGTCATATGGTGGTCGATGCACAGATCGATCCTGCCCTCGTATTTTTCGCGGTTGCTGCCGAGGAGCTTTTCGTCCGCCACGTCAACGCTGACGACGGTTTCGGTCTCGAAGCTCTGCTCGGTGATGTTCTCCTGCAAAAAGGTGAAATCATTTGGAATATTTGTTGTTATTACGCGCGCGTTCTTGCCCTTCTGACGGAGCGCAAGACAAAGCGCAAAGCCGCTGCCGAGCGTGTCGCCGTCTGGATAGGCGTGGGTCAGGATGTCGAAATTGTCGTGAGAAAGCAGAAAGTCGGCTGTCTGCCTTAATATATCATTCATCCGCTTCCTCCTCATCGCCGGGAATGTCAAGACTGTTCAATATCCTGCTGATGTTCGCGCTGTATTCGATGCTGTCGGTAGCCTCGAATATCAGCTCGGGAACGTGGCGCAGCTTGAGGCGGTGACCAAGCTCGCGGCGGATGAAGCCCGAGGCTGATTTAAGCCCCTTGACAGCTTCCTTCGCGCGATCAAGTCCCTCGATAGCGCTGACCTTAACGGTGCAGTAGGACAGGTCGTTTGAGACCTCTACCCTGACGATCGACAAAAACGCCCCCGTTACGCGCGGATCCTTGAGCTCGCGGAAAATAGCCGTGAGCTCGCGTTTTATATCTTCGGTTGTACGTTCTATTCTGTGACTTGCCATTTTTATCTCCATTTTTAATGTGCCCAAGGCACAATTCACGCGATATTATCGCAATTCACGGCGAAGCCTATTCATGAGGCGACAGCCTCAATCCATTTCTGAACAAAGCTTTCCAAAACAGGAAACGGCGCAGGGATGAATTGTCGCTTACGCGACATGAATTTACTCCGTAATGAATTACCCTGTCGGGAATGAATTGATTTGCTTTCGCAAATCATTATTAATCGCGGTACTCCTCAATGGTGTAAACCTCGAACATATCGCCTTCCTTGAGGTCGTTGAACTTTTCGAGTCCGATACCGCACTCGTAGCCCTCCTTGACCTCCTTG
>CACXGW010000102.1 GCA_902767325.1 uncultured Ruminococcus sp. | reverse complement strand
ATTTATTACGCCGATTTATAAACAAAACCGTTTTTGAATAGGTTATCAGCCATATCCAAAAGCGCCCTAAAGGAAACCTCGGCGCAGCAAATCCTCCGTCATTTTTCTGCGCAAAATGCCACATCCTTTATAAAAGGAGGCTTCTGTAAAGGCAAACGTCACATTATTATAAATTCGGAGCGGAGGCCCCCTACACTATTAATCATTAATCATACTATTATCTAGCTTCTAGCATCTAGCTTCTAGCATCTAGCTTCTAGCATCTAGCTTCTAGCATCCAGCTTCCAACTTCCGGTTATCAGTGACAGTTGTGGCGGTTGTGTATACTGTGTAAGTAGTGTATGTTGTTTTACGCTATACAAACAAACGCAAAAAAAAAAAATAATACCCCTGTTTTTTTTTTTTTTCTAAATTTTACGAACACCAGAAAAAACATACACAACCTACACTACATATAACAAATCAACTCAGTTATTCGAAATGAACGTTGTTTGCATACAATTATTGTGCAAAATGACGAAAAATAACGCCGTTTTCTTTTTCGGTTGAAAAAAGAAACATAATAAAGTATAATATTATGTGTATGCGAAATTTGATTTCGGAGGTAGTTTTATGTTGCAGACTGGCATAGCGGCATTGTCTCAAACCGTTGCGGATCTGAGCATCGGCGAGAGAGCCGTCTCCGCGGCAAAGGTCATCCTGACCGGTTTTATTGTCGTGTTTTCAATGCTGTTTCTTTTAATTGTAATAATCAAGGTATACAGCGCGGTCATCGCGGGCGTGCAAAACGCGTCGGACAGGCGTATGAGGAAGAAAGAAAAGGTAATGGAGCCGATAACCAACGGTTCGATCGCCTCCTCCAAGCTTGTATATGTTACGCCTCCGACAGTCGATGAAGGGATCCCCGAAGAAGTTGTCGCGGTCATCGCGGCTGCGGTCGCGGCTTCCGCTTCACCCGGTGTGACAACACATATCAAAAGCATAAAGAAATCAAACGGCGGACGTTCCGCATGGGCAAACGCCGGTGTTCTTGACAATACCAGACCGTTTTAGTGCGGCGTAAGGGTTATTAAGCACTTTTTCAGAAAGGAAACGGCTGTTTATGGAAATTATCAACGGCTTTTTAGACGCCATATACGGCATCTTTACAAGCTCAGGACTTGTAAGCCTCAATTGGCAAAACTATATAATGATCGCGGTGTCGATATTCCTGCTTTACCTCGCTATCAAAAAGCAGTACGAGCCGCTTTTGCTCCTTCCCATCGCGTTCGGTATGCTGCTTGTCAACCTCTATCCCGAGATCATGGCGGCGCCCGAGATCACGCTCGTTCCGATGACGGGGGAGAACGACCCCGCTGCCGCAGGACATGTCGTGCAGCACATTGGCGACGCGTGGTATTACGAAAATCCCCAGTACGGCGGATTGCTCTATTATCTTTATCAGGGCGTTAAGCTCGGCATCTACCCGCCGCTGATCTTCCTCGGGATCGGATGTATGACCGACTTCGGTCCGCTGATCTCCAACCCCAAGAGCCTTATCCTCGGCGCGGCGGCGCAGATCGGTATTTTCGTGACCTTCACCGGCGCTATTTTCCTCGGCTTTTCCGAGCCGCAGTCCGGCGCTATCGCTATCATCGGCGGCGCTGACGGACCCACGGCGATCTACGTCACCACAAAGCTCGCTCCCGAAATGCTCGGCTCAATAGCCATCGCGGCATATTCGTATATGGCGCTGGTGCCGATCATCCAGCCTCCGATAATGAAGGCGCTCACGACAAAAAAGGAGCGCTCGGTGGTCATGGAGCAGCTTCGTCCCGTTTCCAAGCTCGAAAAAATCATTTTCCCGATAATCGTTGTGATCCTCATCTCGATCTTCCTGCCTGACGCGGCGCCTCTCGTAGGAATGCTGATGCTCGGCAACCTGTTCAAGGAATCCGGCGTTGTCGACAGGATCGCCAAGGCGGCGCAGAACGAGCTGATGAACATCATCACGATTTTCCTCGGAGTTACCGTCGGCGCCACGGCGAAGGGCAGCACCTTCCTGACGTTCGACACCATAAAGATCATCGTTTTGGGTCTTATCGCTTTCTCGATGGGCACCTCGTTCGGCGTGCTGTTCGGCAAGGTGATGTATAAGCTCACAGGCGGCAAGGTCAATCCGCTCATCGGCTCCGCGGGCGTTTCAGCCGTTCCTATGGCGGCAAGAGTGTCGCAGAGAGTCGGTCAGCAGGAAAACCCCGGCAATTTCCTGCTTATGCACGCAATGGGTCCGAACGTCGCGGGCGTTATCGGCTCGGCGGTAGCGGCTGGCGTTTTGCTCAACGTTATCCCGCATTAACTAAAAATCTTTCAGATAAAGGAGGCTTCGGCTTCCTTTATTTTTTTGTCATTATACGGCGCATAATTCTATTATAGAATTATATTTGCGCTTTAGTGTAATATAATATCAGTGTATGGGTATTTTACTATGATAACTAAAGGAGTATAGAAATGCCGAAAAAACAACTTTCAATCCAAAAGATACTCGGGATATTGCTTCACCGTCTTCCGATGATCATTCTTTCCGGTGTTTTGATGGCGCTGATCTTTTTTGTATATACAAGTCTGGCGATCCAGCCTGTCTACAGCGCGTCGTCCATGATATATATCCAAAACTACGGTAAACAGCAGGATACGGATGATAAGGAAGCGACAAGCGCAACCGATCCCACATCCTCAAGTTCGGCTTCGGATTCATCCAAGCAGAGCAATAACGAGGTCGCGCAGAAGATCTTTAATTCGGATATTTCCGGTTCATCCGCGCTTGCGTCTACCTGCGTTACCCTTTTTCAGAATTCCAATGATATAACACAATATTACGACGGATGCGACGTTAGCATGGAGGTCACCAACAGCTCCTTCTACATCACCATCACCGCTAACGGGACCGATCCCAAAAAGTGTGCCAATGTCGCCAATATCGTAGCCGAGAAATGCGACGGCGTGTTCAGAAAGTATTTTTCATACGGCAGAACGGGCATAATCAGAGAGGCTTATGATCCCGTAACTCCCATTTCTCCAAACAAAACAAGGAACACTATCATCGGCGCACTGGTCGGTTTGGTTCTCGCCTGCGGACTTGCCGTGCTTCTTGAATTGATCGACACCACCCTCAAGAGCGACGACGATCTTTCGGCAATGTACAAGATCCCCGTATTTGCGGAGATCCCAGATTTTGAGAATTCGGGCAGGTGACGGATATGAAAATTAAAGTTGGCAAAAAAAATAAAAAGGCTCCCAAAATGAAAGCGGAGACGCTCTCCGATAAAAGCAAATTCGCGATCGTAGAGTCATACAAAGCCGCCCGTACAAATATAATGTTTTCGCTTTCGGCGGATGACAACAAGTTTTTCGCGGTCACGAGCTATTCGAAGGGCGAGGGAAAAAGTACGGTTTCGTCCAATCTCGCTATTTCGTTTTCAAAGATGGAAAAGCGCGTGCTTCTTATTGACAGCGACCTCAGACGTCCGAATATCCACAATATTTTCAAGCTTGAAAACACCGCGGGCCTTTCAAATATCATCGGTAAAATGACTGATTTCGAGGAC
The DNA here is from genome assembly GCA_902767325.1 of uncultured Ruminococcus sp. Classification (GTDB taxonomy): domain Bacteria; phylum Bacillota; class Clostridia; order Oscillospirales; family Acutalibacteraceae; genus Ruminococcoides. The sequence continues at coordinate 5,810 of CACXGW010000102.1, read as the reverse complement.
GTCGTTCACAAAGATGTCATCCCGAATCTCGACATTCTGACCTCGGGAACCATCCCTCCGAACCCCTCCGAGCTTTTGTGTTCGGCTCGTTTTCTCGAGCTTGTTGAAAAGATAAAAGACCAATACGACTATGTTCTTTTCGATACGCCGCCCATCGGCGTCGTTTCGGACGCGCTGCTGCTCAAGGATCTTGTCGCGGGCTTCGTTGTCGTGCTCAGAGAGCGCAGCACCACCCACGGCGACATCCAAAACCTGCTTGAAAGCGCAAGCCTCGCGGACTGCAAGCTTTTGGGCTTCATAAAGGTCGGCTGCATAGGCAACAGAAAGCGCGGCAGACGCAATTATTACTATTATCAGTATTATTGATCGGATCAATTGCGACAGACTCACCAATGAATCGGCGGTGAGTCTGTCTTTTTATCGTCAAATCACTGAAAATGCAGGAAATCCAAAAAAGACTTGCATTTTTTCCGGCTGTGTATTAAAATGTTATAGGTTTAATCGATGTACAAGGAGAAATCAGAATGAACTATTTGCAATGCAGCAAGCCGGAGCTTGAAAAAGAATATCAAAACCTGAAAAAGAAATATGAGGATGAAAAGGGCAGGGGACTCAGCCTGAATATGGCGAGGGGCAAGCCCGGCAAGGAGCAGCTTGACCTTTCTCTCGATATGCTCGACGTTGTAAACAGCAGCTCGGCATTCGTCGGTGACGACAAAATGGATTGCCGAAACTACGGCGTGCTCGAGGGCATCACCGAGTGCAGAAAGCTGTTCGGCGATATTCTCGGAGTCGATCATCAGAACGTGATGGTCGGCGGCAGTTCATCCCTTAATATGATGTTCGACACGATTTCCTGCCTTATGACAAAATCCGCTGCCGAGGGCTGCAAGCCATGGTATGAGGTCAAAAACAGAAAGTTCCTCTGTCCGTCTCCGGGATATGACCGCCATTTCGGCATCACCGGCTACTACGGCTTTGAAATGATCCCGATCCCCATGACCGAAAACGGTCCCGATATGGATATTATCGAAAAGCTTGTTTCTTCCGACGACAGCATAAAGGGAATTTGGTGCGTTCCCAAGTACTCAAATCCCCAGGGCATCACATACAGCGACGAGACCGTAAGACGTCTGGCAAACCTGAAGCCCGCCGCGAAGGATTTCCGCATTATGTGGGACAACGCCTACTGTGTGCACGACCTCACCGATACCCCCGACAGCCTGCTCAATATATATGACGAGTGCGTCAAGGCGGGCAGCGAGGATATGCCGGTGATGTTCTGCTCCACCTCGAAAATCACCTTCCCGGGTGCGGGTGTGGCGGCAATGGCGGCGTCACCGCGCAATATGAAGCTGTTCAAGGAGCGCTATAACTTTGAAGTCATCAGCTACGATAAGCTCAATATGCTGCGCCACGTCAGGTATTTCAAAAACCTTGAGGGCGTATTGAAGCATATGCAGAAGCACAAAGCGGTTCTTGCTCCCAAGTTTGAGATCGTGCTGGGCGCTCTTAAAAACGAGCTTGCTCCCGCAGGCTTCGGCAAGTGGACCGAGCCCAACGGAGGGTACTTTGTCAGCGTCGACGTAATGGACGGCACCGCAAAAAGAGTTGTCGCTCTGTGCAAGGAAGCGGGACTTGTGCTGACCGGCGCCGGAGCAACCTATCCCTGCGGAAACGACCCGAAGGACAGCAACATCCGCATCGCTCCGTCCTTCCCGCCGAACGACGAGCTTAAAACGGCGATGGAGATCTTCTGCGTTTGCGCAAAGCTCGCCGCCTGCGAAAAGCTTTTGAGCGAATGATCGGGTATAAGGTCTGATTTCTTTCAATGTAAATTTTTATCCGCCAAATTTATGCATATTTGATAAAGATTAATCTTTTTCTTGTAAATATTATTCATTCTATTGACAATTTGATGAAAAAAACTTATAATAACTCTGTTATGTCTGTAAGTATGCACGCATAACGGAGTTATTTTTTGCGTGTGAATCAGATATTTGGTTGCCTGAAAAATCTTTTCAGGTTTTTCTTTGGCAACCGTAAAATAGTTACGGAGGTTTTTAAGGCATGAAAAGAGTTCCAAAGCCTGTGTTCTTCATCGTTGCTTTGCTGATTCTCGCCTTTACGTTTACCGCGGTATTCGGGATCGCCTACTATAACGGCGACAACAAAACCACGGTGATCAAGGGCGTCGGCGATATTCGATGGGGAATTGACATCAGCGGCGGCGTAAACGCGACTTTTAAGCCCGCGGGTGATTACGACGCTTCTGACAGAGAGTTAGAAGCCGCAAAGGCGACTATCGAGCAACGTATGATCGCGTCCGGTATCACCGACTACGAGCTGTACGCGGATACCGCCAAAGACAGGATCATCGTTCGTTTCCCGTGGAAGTCCGACGAAAAAGAGTATAACGCGGGAGAGGCGATCGGCGAGATTTCGGCGACTGCCAGCCTGACGTTCCGTCCGGGCAATTCCTACGAGACCCAGACGGTCGACAAAAACGGCAACACGATCATGAAGACCCCTACCGGCGAAACAGCTGAGACCATCCTGATGGACGGTTCTTATGTTGAAGACGCCAAGGCTACTCTTCAAAAGGAGCAGGACGGCTCGACACAGTGGGTCGTAAATCTTACTCTCAACGAGGAAGGCAAGGAAAAATTCAAAACCATTACAACAGATTATAAGGATAAAGTTGTTTCCATCTGGATGGACGACGTTATGATCTCGGCTCCGACCGTAAACGACGTCATCTCCGACGGCAACGCCGTTATTTCGGGCAGCTTTACCGTAAAGACCGCAACAGACCTCGCCAACAAGATCAAGGCAGGTGCGCTGCCCTTCGAGCTTGAGACCGTGACCTACGGTAACATCAGCCCCACACTGGGACAGAACGCTCTGCTGGCAATGGGCGTTGCAGCGGTTATCGCGTTTATCCTCATTGCGATAATTATGATCGTTTTCTACCGTCTCCCCGGCGTTATCGCGATCATTTCACTGCTCGGTCAGATGGGTCTTTCCATTGCGGCTATCTCGGGTTATTTCCCGATCATGTCGTCGTTTACGATGACGCTTCCCGGTATCGCGGGTCTTATCCTCTCCATCGGTATGGGCGTTGACTGTAACGTTATTACCGCTGAGCGTATCAAGGAAGAGCTGCGCGGAGGCAGAACGCTTGACGGAGCGCTTGAAAAGGGTACCAAAAACTCACTTGCCGCCATCATCGACGGTAACATGACGGTCGTAATCGTTTCCATCATTTTGATGCTGGTATTCGGTCCTACCAATATCCTTTCGTTCATCTTCGGTGAAGCGACCACCGGTACCATCTACGCGTTCGGTTATACGCTTCTCGTGGGCGTTATCTCCAACTTCATCATGGGTATCTTCTTCTCAAGACTGATGCTCAGAAGTATCGCGGGACTCAAGCCCTTTAGAAAAACTTGGTTATATGGAGGTGCTAAGAAGAATGGCAAATAATGTTCAGCAAAAAGCAGATGCTCCAATGACCATCCAGGAAATCAGTGAAAAGTACAACGGCGGCAAGCGTATAATCGACTTTGTCGGCAAAAAGAAGATCTTCTTCTGCGTTTCACTCGGCATCATTCTGATAGGTATCGTTTGCAACTTTATCTTCGGCACCACCCTCGACATCCAGTTTTCGGGCGGTGCGACCCTGACCTTCAGTTATCAGGGCGATATTGACCAAAACAAGCTTCACGACTTTATTCAGGCTAAAACCACCGACAGGATCACCACCGCTTTTTCAAGCGATCTGGTGGGCGGCACCGGCAACAACGTTACCGTTCAGTTCTCGGGCAACGACTCAATCGACAAGGAGATCGGCTCCACTTTGGAAGCTGATTTGCAGAAGGAATATCCCGACGCAAAGTTTGTCTGCCTTGAAGAGAACTCGGTCGACGCTTCCATGGGCTTCAGCTTCCTGCTCAAGTGTCTGGTAGCGGTCGCTATCGCAAGCTTGCTGATGGTTCTGTATGTTACCATCCGATTCAAGAAGATCGGCGGTCTTTCGGCAGGTGTGATGGCGCTCGTCGCGCTGTTCCACGACGTGGCGATGATCTACTTCATGTATGTCATTTTCCGCTGGCCGATCGACTCCAACTTCATCGCGGTCGTTCTGATGATCCTCGGTTACTCGCTTAACGATACCATCGTTATCTATGACCGTGTCCGTGAGCAGAGAAAGCTCATGAGCAGAAAGATCGAAGTCGGCACGGTGTTCAACGTCAGTGCTTCCAAGACAATGAGAAGAACGATCATGACGTCTGTCACAACGCTCGGCGCTATCCTCACGGTCTTTGTTGTAGCAACTGTATTCAACATCTCCTCGGTAAGAGGCTTTGCTCTTCCGATGATGATCGGCGTCGTTTCCGGTTGTTATTCCTCGCTCTGCATCGCAGGTCCCCTCTGGGTTATGTGGCAGAACAGAAAAGCAGCTAAAAAAGCGGCAGCCAAAAAGTAATACATTAAAATATATTTTCAAAATACGGGTACTCGCTTCCTTTTATGGAGGCGAGTCCTTTTTTTGCGTTCGCGCTTTCGGCAAAATACATATCGGCGTTGCCGTTTTCAAGATGTGCTCGCATCTGCGAAATGCTTATGCCGATGCTGTCGATATAATCGTGGATCAGCAGAGTGTATATTTTCCCGGCGTCGCGGTTCCATTCGCTTTCAAGAGACTTGCATTCTTCAAGCGCCGATGATCGGTCGCCCTCCATAATGACAGCGTCAATGCTTTTTATTCTGTCGGTGTATGAATCCGATTTGCTCCCGACATAAAATATCTCAAACAGCGAAGCGCCGAGCACCAGCGCGATAATGACGACAGAAATATATATCCGCTTCATTTTGCCCCGTCCTTTTTTATTATGCTGTAGTCGCCCTTGCCGTCCAAGGTCATAATAAAAACATCTTCGAGTTTAGCATTATTCTTTTCAAGAATATTAAACACAGCTTCCTTTGTCTGACCGCACAGCTCGATAGACTTTATCAACACTTCTCCGTCGCTTATCACGACGGCTTCCGTTTTGTTGTCGTCGACAGATATCCCAAGCTCCTTTGCGTTCGGTACGCGCTTGTCGGGCTTTTCAAGCACGCTGACGGTCCCGTTCGTTTCCATGATGCAGTACTGAACGTCGCTTAATGAAAAAACATTTTGCTGTCGAAGCTGAGCGCAGAGGTCGTCGGTCGTAAGCCGCAATCGCCGCATTTGGTTTTGAAGTATCTTTCCGTCCTCGATGACAACGACAGGACTTCCGCACACAAGCCGGCGTATCTTTCTGCTTTTCATCATCAGCACGCTCACAGCTACTTCAAGCGCCACAAGCACCAGCACCGGCACAACTCCGCTCAAAAGCGGCTGCGAGGTGTTCTGCATCGGAAGCGAGGCTATGTCCGACACGACGAGCGTCACCACCAGCTCGCTCGGCTGCATATCGCTTATCTGACGTTTTCCCATAAGGCGTATCGCGAGGATGATAAAGGCGTATAGAATCACCGTTCGTAAAACCGAAATAAGCATAACATCACCGTTTGTAATGTTTCCGGTTTCCTTATCATTATTCGGGGGATATTTAATTGAACGTTGCTTTTACAGTGTAGTACGTTGTTAAACCTAATACTTAATAATAGTATTTGTAGGGTTCGGTCTTGACCGAACCGCCGGTTGAGCACTCATTGTGTTGTTCATCGTGTGCGGGGGCTGGCTCAAAAGCTTAATTCAAGTGCACATTGTACCTAAATATATAAAAATGTAGGGTTTGGTCTTGACCAAACCGCAGGTT
>CACXGW010000101.1 GCA_902767325.1 uncultured Ruminococcus sp. | reverse complement strand
GAGTTCTACGCTTGGACATGGAACGACACAACCGACGGCGTTTGGATCAAGGGCACAGGCAGCGCAAGCAGCGTTGTGTTCTCGGGACCCTTCAAGGCTAACATCATGTTCGTAAGAGCAGACCCTACCTGCAACGGCACACCGGTCATCAACTCGACTGTATGGAATCAGACCGAAGACCTGACTACCCAAGTCGGCGGAACCTATGTTACCACAGGCTACGGCGGCGATCAAAACAAGTTTATGTTAGGCAACTGGCAGTAAGCCGCAGCAAGTCAACACAAATAAATAATTCACAGAGCGCGCGGCATTTGCCGTGCGCTCTTTTTCCGGTGAATAGTGCATAGTGCAAAGTGCAAAGTTTCTGTCGTGCAGACAACGTTACCTTTACAGCGTAGGGGCGCACCCGTGTGTGCGCCCTTTTATAATGCAGACTTTTCCAAGGGCGCACACACGGGTGCGCCCCTACATCGTTAAATCAGCGCCCGCAGTATTACAACTCGGAGCAAAGCGACCATTCACTATGCACTTTACACTTTGAACTTTTAACTAATTTATTTTTCTCCTATTGAATTTACGGCGAAGATGGTTTATAATAAAGAATGGAGTTTTATACAAGGAGGGCGTATGAATGGATAAAAAGAAAGTCAGCGTTCAAATCGAGGGGCGCAGCTATGCCATAATCACCACCGAGGACAAATCCTATGTCAAAAAGGTTGCCGAGGAAGTCACCGAACGAATCCGCAAGGCGGCTCAGTCGGGCAGGAATCTCGACACCCGCGACTGCGCGGTGCTGGCGGCGCTCGATCTGTGCGACGACCGCAACAAAGCTGACCGCAAAAACCGCGACGTGGTCGACAAGGCGGATCAGATCATCCGCCGCTCGGGAGAGCTTGCCGCTCAGTGCAAGGAATACAAGGAAAAGCTCGCCTCGGCGATAAACGAAAACACCGCGCTGACAAAGCGCGTAAAGGCGCTTGAGGAGCAGCTCAGGGTGACGATTCGAGAAAACGAAGCTCTTAAAAAGAACGCCGACACAAAACCCATCGAAAATCAAAAGAAGTTTGAGCAGACCGTCCGCGACAAAAAGACCGAAAAGCTGATGGGCTATGTCCCGATGAGGCAGTATTCGCTCTTTGAGGAAAAGGACGGCAAGTCAGATACAAATAATGAGTAAAATAGAAATACTCGCTCCCGCAGGCGGTTTCGACAGCGTTATCGCCGCGGTAAGGTCGGGTGCTGACGCGGTTTATGTCGGTATGAAATCCTTCTCCGCACGCGCTTCGGCAAAGAACTTCGACGAAGAATCGCTCAGGCAGGCGGTCTCCTACTGCCATATCCACGGCGTAAAGGTCTATGTCACGCTGAACACCATCGTGTTCGACAGCGAATTTCCCGCTTTGGCTCGGGCGATAAAGGCGGCGGCAAAAGCCGATGCCGACGCGCTGATAGTGCAGAACCACGGCGTTGCGCGGCTCGCGCGGCAGATCGCCCCAAAGCTTCCGCTGCACGCCTCTACCCAGATGAGCGTGCACACCGCCTCGGGCGTTAAGGCGCTTGCCGAAATGGGCTTCAAGCGTGTTGTGCTCGCCAGGGAGATGAGCCGTGATGAAATCAAAGACGCGGCGAAAGTCCCCGTTGAGCTGGAGGTATTCGTTCACGGAGCGCTTTGTATGAGCGTTTCGGGACAGTGCTATTTCAGCGCTATGCTCGGTTCGCGCAGCGGCAACCGCGGCGCCTGCGCTCAAACCTGCCGTCTGCCGTTTTCGGTAAACAAGCAAAAGGGCGGCCGCGCGCTCAGCCTGAAAGACAACAGCCTTATCCCGCACCTTGAGGAGCTTCAGTCGCTGGGCGTCACTTCCGCGAAGATCGAGGGCAGGATGAAACGCCCCGAGTATGTCGCGGCGGCGGTCAGAGCCTGCGCTGAACAGCGCGATTTCGGCTTTGTCACCGACGACACGGCGCAGAAGCTGCGCGGAGTGTTTGCCCGCACGGGCTTTACCGACGGCTACTACACCTCGCACATAGGCAAGGCGATGTTTGGCACCCGCACGCGCGACGACGTCGTTTCCGCGGACGAAAAGCTCCTGTCGCAGATAAGGCAGAGCTATAAGGACGAGCTCCAAAATGTTACCGTCACAGCGGAGTTTTGCGCACATATGGGAGAAAAAGCCGTTTTCACCGTCAGCGACGGCTCGCACAGCGTAGAGGTTTGCAGCGACTGTATTGCCGAGCCTGCCCGGAATATCGCTCTCAGCGAGGATAAATGCCGCGCACAGCTTTGCAAAACAGGCGGCACGGCATATAATGTCACTTCACTTAAAATCGAACTCGACAGCGGCATATCGCTTCCGCTCTCGGCGCTGAACACACTCAGGCGCTCCGCTCTTGAAAAGCTTGACGAAAGCAGAGCCGTTGTTCACGGCTATGAGATAAACGACGTTTCGTTTGAAACACCGAAGCCCTATATAAGCCGCGAAAAATCAACGCGCGCCAGGGTGACAAAAACAAAGCTCGGCAGCGGCTTCAAGGAGCTTGAGCTTGTTTTCGTACCGCTGTTTTCCGACACGCGAGAGCTGTCACGGCTGCTTGCCGAAGGATATAACATCGGCGTTGAGATACCGCGCGGAATGTTCGGGCGGGAGGCGCAGATAGATAAACAGCTGGTCATAGCAAAAGAGCTTGGCGTTGCCCACGCTTTGTGCCACAACATCGGCGCGCTGTATCAGGCAAAACAGCTCGGCTTCACGCTTCACGGCGGCTTCGGGCTGAATATATGCAACACCTACGACCTGCTTTGGGCTGAGGAATACGGCATAACGGACGCCGAACTCAGCTTGGAGCTCAGGCGCGAGCGGATCAACGCGCTGGGCGGCAATATCGGCAGGGGGATAATAAGCTACGGCTATCTTCCGCTTATGCTGTGCCGCAACTGCCCGGCGAAAAGCATCGGCTTGGAATGCAAATCCTGCAAAAACCATTCGGAAATGACGGACAGAAAGGGCAAGCGATTTTTCCTGAGATGCGACGGCGTATGCACCGAGGTCCTCAATTGTGTGCCGCTTTATATTGCTCCCACGGAAATTTCACAACTTTCCACATCTTTTAACACTTTGCGGTTCAGTGTGGAAAACTATGTGGAAAACGTTAAAAGCAGCAAGGAAATCAATGACTTTCCGATGTTGAAAGACAATTTTACCCGCGGATTGTTCAAACGCGGGGTCGATTAGATAATTTATCACGCTAAAATATTTAATTTTTCATCTGAGAAAAATAGAAATTTCTCGTTTGGAATAAACGGCGTTTTAATATTCCGTTAAATAATTTCTATATGGGATTTTAAAAAAGAAAATAAAACAATCCTGCAAAATCAAAAAAATATGAAGGAATGAGAAGAATGCAGCTTAACATCAAAAAGCTTAGAGAAAACGCGAAGATACCCCACAGAGCCACCGAGGGCTCGGCGGGAATGGACTTATACGCCTGCATACCCGAGAGCGTCACCCTTGCTCCGGGTCAGCTCACCGTGATCCCGACCGGCATCGCCATCGAGCTGCCCGACAACACCTGCGCGGCGTTTCTGTACGCACGCAGCGGTCTCGGCGTAAAGCACGGCATCTGCCTTTCAAACGGCGTGGGCGTTATCGACAGCGACTACCGCGGCGAGGTCTGCGTCGGACTTTGCAACGTTTCCGACAAGCCTTATGTCATCGAGCCCGACGAGCGCGTGGCGCAGATGGTCATCGCTCCCGTACTGACCCCCGAGATCGTTGAGGTCTCCGAGCTGGGCGACACCGACCGCGGCGCGGGCGGCTTCGGCTCCACGGGCAAGCACTGAGTTTCGACAAAAAAGCGTTGCAATAGAAATCTTTTATCGGTATCATACTAACAGAACTGAAAGGAGCCGCAACAATGTTTTCATTTTCAAAGGATATAGGAATCGACCTCGGCACAGCCAACACCCTGGTGTGCCTGAAGGGAAAGGGGATAATCCTCCGCGAACCGTCGGTCGTGGCGGTCGACATCCGCACCGACACCGTGCTTGCTGTCGGATCGCAGGCTAAGGATATGATCGGCAGGACCCCCGGCTCGATCGTAGCTGTCCGTCCCCTGAAGGACGGCGTTATCGCCGATTTTAAAATAACTGCAAAGATGCTTCAGCACTTCATCAGAAAGGCTGTAAAGCCCGGAATATTCAGCAAGCCGCGCGTTATCATCTGCCTGCCCACCGGCGTTACCGAGGTAGAGCGCAAGGCGGTCGAGGACGCGGCGTATCAGGCGGGGGCAAAGCCTCCCGTCATCCTCATCGAAGAGCCTATGGCGGCGGCTATCGGCGCGGGACTTCCCGTTGACGAGCCCACCGGCAGCATGGTCGTTGACATCGGCGGCGGCACAAGCGAGGTCGCGGTGATCTCTCTCGGCGACATCGTTACAGCGTGCTCGGTCCGCGTGGCGGGCGACCGCTTCGACGAGGCTATCCTTACCCATATCAAGAAGAAATACAACCTGCTCATCGGCGAGCGCACCGCCGAGGATATAAAGATCAAGATCGGCTCGGCTTTTCCGTATGAAAACGAGAAAAATATGGTGGTCAAGGGCAGAAACCTCATCGACGGACTTCCCAAGGACATCACCATAACCTCTCAGGAGATCCGCGAGGCGCTTGCCGATCCGCTCAACACCATCGTTGAGGCTATAAAAACCACACTTGAAAAAACTCCCCCGGAGCTTTCCGCCGACATCATCGACCACGGAATAATGCTCACGGGCGGCGGCGCGCTGCTCAGGGGTCTTGATATGCTTGTTATGCAGCAGACCGGTATGCCCGTTCACACAGCCTCCCGTCCGCTCGACTGCGTTGTAGACGGCGCGGGCAAGCGTCTGGGAAAAGCCATCGCCAGCAAATACAAGCACAACAGAGCATAAAGCCATGAATAACAGACGAAACAACAAAACCCGCAATACACTTATCATCACGCTCATCATCCTAATGGTGTTGAGCGTTTTCTCGCAGGCGGAAAATTCTCTTATATCAAGCGGGCTCAACTTCATATCACGCGGGCTGTTCCAGCTCAGCGCGGCGGCTACCTCGAGTATGGATTCCGCGACGAACGAGGAGCTCAAAAAGGAAGTTGAAAGCCTTAAAAAGGAAAACGCCGACTTGCGCGCAAAGCTTGCGGATTACATAGACACAAAGGCGGAAAACGAAAAGCTCTGGAAATACTACGAGCTGAAAAAGCAGAATCCGTCGTATAAGATCGCGCCCGCGAACATCATCAGGCGCGACGTCAATGACGATTTCTATTCCTTTACCCTCGACGTCGGGACTTCGGTCGGCGTCAGTGTTAACGCGCCCGTTATAACCGACAACGGTCTTGTCGGCTGGGTCTGTCAGGCTGACGCAGGCAGCTGCAAGGTGCAGACCATCCTTTCTCCCGACACTAAGGCGGGCGTCACGGACAAGCTCAGCGGCGACAGCGGCATACTCAGCGGCAGCGTTTCGCTCTGCGACAAAAACCTGACGGGTATGACAAAGCTCGCCGAGGATCACAAGCTCAAGGTGGGGGATATGGTCGTCACCTCTGGCACCGGCGGAGTTTATCCCGCGGGACTGCTTGTCGGCGAGGTGCAGTCGATCGAGTTCAACAAGTATGACGCGTCGCGCTACGCGGTCATCAAGCCGTACGAGGATGTTCGCTCTATCACTGCCGCGGCGGTCATAACCGACTTTGACGCAAAGGGCAAGGTGGTCAAGTCCGATGAAAAGTAAACGCGTATTTTTCCGCTACTTTGCCTTTGCACTGGAAATAATCTTACTGTGGGTGCTGCAGAGCACCCCGAAGCTTATGCCAGAGGTTTTCGGCTCCAAGCCGCTTTTGCTGCTCGCGGCGGCTCTGTCGTTCTCGGTGTTTGAAGAACCCGCTCCCGCGATAATCCTCGGAGCGGTGTGCGGCGCGCTGTGCGACCTCTCCTCGGGCGGCACTATAGGCTGGTTTGCCGTGGCAATGACGCTGGTCTGCTTTGCACAGGCGGGTCTGCTCGGCACCTATCTCAACCGGAATTTCATCACCTCAAGCCTGCTGTCACTCGGCTCGGTCGCCGCGGTGACAGGGCTGTATTTTGTGTTCTTCCGCCTGTTTGCCGGCGTGGCTGACTGCGGACAACTGTTTGTTGAGCACTACCTGTCGCGGATAGTATACACATACCTCTGCTTTTTCCCGCTTTATCTGCTCAACGGTTTTTTGCACAGAAGGCTGGGAGAGGGTAGAAGATAGATGCTAGATACTAGATGCTAGATGCTAGATGATAGATGATAGATGATAGAAGATAGATATTATCCCTAAAGAAAGGAGCGGTGTTATAATGCGAAAAAAGCTGCGCGGCAAGCTGCCGCTTACTGTCTGCGCCGTTATTGCGCTTATAGCCGCGGCGATTTTTGCCGCGCGTCTGGCTGACTGGCAGCTGATCCACGGCGACGAATACAAGCAGCTTTCGACCCGCTCCACCAGCTACAGCAAGGAGACCGCCGCCACCCGAGGCGAGATACTCGACAAGGACGGCAACGGTCTGGTCACGAACACAACTCATTATAAAATTGTTATAGACAAGCTTTATGCCGACGAAAACAAGCTAAACGCCACCATCCTCAGCCTTGTTGATCTGCTGGGAAAAGCGGGCGACGGTTGGGACGACGCTCTGCCTGTTTCGTTTTCCGACGGCGGCTTTTCGTTTAAGCAAGACGCTTCCGAGGACGATCTTAAACAGCTCAGAGAGATCTCCGAAGCCGGCAAAGACGCGCCTGCGGAACACATCATCTCGCTGCTCTGCGGCAAATATGATATTCCGGGCGATTTCTCCGACGAGCAAAAGCGCGTGCTCTGCTCGGTGCGCTACAATATGGAGCTTACCGATTACTCCAACTCAAACCCCTACACCTTCGCTTCAGACGTTTCGCGCGACGCGGTCAGTGCTGTCAGCGAGAACACCCAGGGCGTCGGCGGGATCGACGTGGAGACCTACCTCGTGCGCGAGGCTCAGGACCCGACCCTCGCACCGCATCTTATCGGAGCTTTGGGCGCCGTGACCGAGGAGGAGTACGAGCAGCTTTCCTACAGCGGCAAGCACTACGAGATCACCGACACCGTCGGCAAATTCGGAATAGAAAGCGCCTTTGAGGACGAGCTCAAGGGCGAGGGCGGTACAAAGATAATCCAGAGAAACTCCGACGGAACGATCGTCGACACCGTCGAAACAATAAACTCAAAGCCCGGCAACACCGTGTATCTCACGCTCGACAGCAAGCTCCAGAAAATCGCCGGGGAATCGCTGAAAAGGAACATAGAGGACGCGCGTGCCGAAGGCGAAGAGGAAAGCGAGGAAAAGGGCGAAAAGCTCCGGGGCGAGGACTGCAATAGCGGCGCCGTCGTTATGCTTGACGTCAGCGACTTTTCCGTGCTTGCGGCGGCGAGCTATCCGACCTATGATCTTAACAAATACAGCAAATACGACGATTATTATGTGAGCCTTGCCGAAAACAAGACCTCGCCTCTGTATAACCGCGCTTTTTCGGGTACCTTCGAGTGGGGCTCGGTGTTCAAGCCCTGCGTCGCGCTGGCGGCTCTTGAGGAGAACATCATCACACCCGAAACCGAAATTTTCTGCACCGAAAAATACGACTACTATCCATCCAATGTGGTCAAGTGTATGCACCGCCACGAGGATATCGACCTGCGCGGAGCCATCACCCAATCGTGCAACTATTATTTTGCCGAAACGGGCAGACTTCTCGGAATCGACACTATGTATCTGTATGCCGAGCAATTCGGTTTGGGCGAATACACCGGCGTTGAGATCGAGGAATCTAAGGGAACACTTGCCGGACGCGACAGCACCGAGTGGCAGCCCGGAAACACGGTCCAGGCGGCTATCGGTCAGTCCGACAACGCCTTCACCCCGGTGCAGCTCGCGACATATGCGGCTACTGTCGCGAACGACGGCGTCCGGCTCAAAACCCACGTCGTAAGCAAGATCACCGACTACGAGCGTAAAAAAGTAATAGCCGACTACAGCAAGCCCGAAAAGGTGCTCGAATGCGGCGTTTCAAAAGAAAATCTCGAGATCGTGCAGAGCGATATGCTCAACGTCACTCAGGATGAGGACGGCACGGGATACTTGGTGTTCGGCGATTATCCTATAGAAGTCGCCGCCAAAACAGGCACGGCGGAGAACTCCGGCTCGGACCACACGACTTTCATCTGCTATGCCCCCTACGACAAGCCGAAGGTGGCTGTTGCCGTCGTGCTTGAGCACGGCGTAAAGGGAAAATACTCGATGCAGGTGGCAAGAGATCTGCTGGATGGGTATTTTAGAAGCTAGATGCTAGATGCTAGAAGTTAGAAGCCGGAAGTTAGAAGCCGGAAGTTAGAAGCTGGAAGTTAGAAGCTAGATGCTAGATGCCGGATGCCCTCCGATTGGCACAATGCATAAAATAGATAATAAAAATTTGTTTGATTGAACAGCGCAGTTTTATTGCATTTTACAAAAATTTGTGATAAAATGTGTAAGAGGTAGTGTAATATGGACAATGTAATCGTAGTTGCTTCCGGAAAGGGCGGCACAGGCAAATCAACCGTGTGCATTTGTCTTTCCGTAGCGCTCGTCAAAAAAGGTAAAAGAGTTTTGCTCATTGACTGCGACTGCGGTATGCGCGGGCTTGATATTATGCTCGACATTGAGCAGGACATTCTGTTTGACGCGTCCGACGCGGTGTGCGGAAACTGCACATTCGCCGAAGCGATCTACGGCAGCCGGCACAACAAAAACCTCTTTTTGATGGCGGCGCCATTTGACGCCGAAAACGAGCTGAGCCCCTCGGTTTTCAAACAGCTGGTGGACTCGGTCAAAACCGCCTTTGACTATGTTATTATCGACTCTCCCGCGGGAATAAGCTCGGGCTTTGTCACCGCTGCGGCTCCCGCCGACAGAGCGCTGATCGTAACGAACGCCGAGCCCACCGGTGTTCGCGGCGGATTGAAGGTAAGAAAAAAGCTTGAAGCATTGGGCATAAAAAACCTGCGGCTGGTTATCAACCGCTTTGACCGCAAGATGTTCAAAAAGCTCGGCTTCTACGAGGATCTGGACGCGGTGATAGACGCCGCGCAGACCCAGCTAATTGCGCTGGTGCCGTTCAGCATAGAGATCTCGGTCATTATGCAGCGGGGCGCTGCGGGTCTTGAAAACAGCTCCGCACTTGCAGTGTTTGACAGGCTGGCGGACAGGCTTGAAGGAAAGCGTGTTCCGCTGTTATTCGGATAGTATATAAAAACCGTTACATAAGTAACGCCTACAGTTTGGAGGAAAGAGTATGAATATCGCTTTGATTGCACACGACGAGAAAAAAGAACTGATGGTGCAGTTCTGCATCGCATACTGCGGTGTGCTCAGCCGCAACAACCTTTGTGCCACCGGAACGACCGGCAAAATGGTTTCCGAGGCAACAGGTCTGACAATTCAGAAATTCCTCTCGGGTTCTCAGGGAGGCAGCCAGCAGATCGCCGCGCGTATCGCGTGCAATGAGATCGATATGCTGCTGTTTTTCCGCGATCCGCTCAATCAAAAGCCCAACGAGGCAAACGATATGGATATGCTGCGCCTTTGCGATATGCACAACATCCCCGTTGCCACCAACATCGCGACGGCTGAGGTGCTTATCCACGGCCTCGAGCGCGGCGACCTCGATTGGAGAAACATCATCAAGTAAATTTATAATCTATATAAAAAACAGGAGCGTGATCATCACGCTCCTTTGTTTTTTGTTATATAAGCGAAATTATCGCTGCGCGATAGCTAAAATGTTTCTGAAGAAACAGCTAAATTTTTCGGTAAACCGAAAAGCTAAATTAAATTCGCCATAAAGCTTGCGAAGCAAATTTAGCTCCGTCAGGAATTTAGCTTGGCAATGCCAAATTTAACTCGTCAAAGGCGAATTTAGCTGAGGTTGGCTTTTGCCAACCTCTTTTCACGCGCCGAGTCCGTAAACGTTTTCAAACTCCGCGAGATAGCTCTGGATAGCCGTTGCGTCGTCGATCGTAACCGCGCCGTCGCCGTTGACGTCAGCAGCGGCTAAGAAGTCGCCCGTCAGGGGTTCTATTTCGGCAAGGTGGCGCTGGATGGCGGTAACGTCGCCGATATTTACCTTGCCGTCGCCGTTGCAGTCGCCCTTTACGGGTGCGTAAGCGGATCGGTTTTTTGCGGAAACGAACAATGCCATCGCGCCCGAAGCATCTTCAAGCGTTCCGCCGATTACGTTCACGGTGGTGATATCGGAGTCAAGCCAATAGCCGAAGTCGGACATAAGCAGGAATTCGGTGGTGTAGTATTTGCCCGGCTCGATAGCGCCGTTGACAGCGCCGTTTTCGTCGCATACGGACACTCCCTGATAAAGATAGCAATGGCTGCCGTCGGAAACCGTGACAACGGGCTCGGGAGTCTGGGTGTAGTTGTTTTCGTCAAACGAATACTGTGTGCCGACGATCGGTCTTTCAACGGTGACGGTCACATTGCGGACGCACTCGTAAAATCCCGCGTAAACGGTCATACTCTTGGTGACGTTGCTGCTGAGGAGATCATACGCGTTGTTCGTGTAAGTTTCTTCATCACTAAACTGTGACAGAGGCTTTGTGGTTATATCGCGGAAGCGGTAGTTTTCGTCGGACATTCCGTCAAGGGTTTCGAAAGTGCCCGCGTTATACAGCGCGTCAAAAAAGTTCGTGCCGTTTTCAACGGTAAGGCTGATCGGGTCGCCGTGACCGCAGAGGTCGATGGTGATCCGGCAGTACTTTTCCGCGTAGATGGCGTAGATGTGCACGTTGTCGCGCGGCATAATAAAGCTGTTGGAGGAATCCAGGGTCAGGGTTAAATCTCCGTCGGTCACGACAATGAAGGTCGGGTCGCCGGTTCCGTTATAATCCGACCTTCCTCTAACATATACTCTTTCGCCGGGAAGAGAACGCGATATGGAATATATTGAGCTGCTTTCGGGATACGCGTACGCGCAGCCGTTCGTTCCGTCGGTATAGATACGGTATTCGATCTCACATTTGATGTAAACGTCGATGTTCTGATTGGGCATATAATATTCGTAGTTGATGTTCATATCAACTCTATCGCCGCTTTCGGTGATATAATACATTTCTATAAAAACAGCAGACCAGTTAGGATCTACGGCGGTGACCATAAGACGTTCGCCCTGCTTTGCGACGGTGCGGGTTTCTCCGCTGACGTAGTATGTATAGCCGCTGCAGTTCGCGGTGTGGAAGGTGATGTCGTGATAACCGGAAGTTGTGTTGGTTTTAAAGGTCGCTGTTACCGTAACGCTGCAATCCGGCATATAGAAGCCGTAAGCTCTCGCGTCGGACGATAAAGGCACGCTTGAAGTAGTTGTTATATTGACGTTGCCGCCGGTTGATTTTGTGACTCTGACAGAGTCGATGGCGTAGCCCGTGTTGGGGTAAACCAAAACGTAGCAAAGCTTTCCGCTTTCATAAGTTGTTGCTTTGTTCTGCTCTCTTACAGTGCCTTTAGAGGCGTCGTAGTCGAAGCTCAGGGCGTAGCTTTCCGCCGCGGAAACGCTCACAGGGAAGGCGCCTATAAGGACGCAAAGGGTGAGCGCAAGGGCTAAACATTTGGCAAAAAATCTGTTTGTCTTTTTCATGGAATAGTCCTCCTTGTTTTGTAGTTTATCTTATGGTATTATTTTAAAATATTGTTCCCG
>CACXGW010000100.1 GCA_902767325.1 uncultured Ruminococcus sp. | reverse complement strand
TGACGTATGGGTGCCGATTTTTGGGCAGTCTGACGGAATAAGATTCAAGCAAGGCGTGTGCCGCGAATTGTGCGGTGGTGCCTTAAAACTATTATTGGTTTGTGATGCAGGGTACGGTCTTGACCGTACCGCACACGATGAACAAGACGTTGAATGCACAATCGGCGGTTCGGTCAAGACCGAACCCTACAGAAAATTTTACAAAGAACTAAGAGTTACATCGTTCTACAAACAACACTCAAACATTGCTTAAAATTATAAGAGTATTATAATACAAAACCGAAAAGATGTAAAGAATAAAAGCAGGGAGCCCGAAAGGACTCCCTGAATGAGCGTTAAGCTAAATTATTTTGCGGATCTTTTCTTCATTACGATAACGAAGAGAACGCCTGCGATGAGGATGAGGCTGCCGCCGATGATCATGAAGATCATTGTGCCTTCGCCGCCGGTCTGGGGAAGCTTGGAGGGAGTATCGCCGAAGGATACTTCTTCAAGATCTGCAGGGACTGCTGTTGAGCCGAGAGTGATCGTCTTGATCTCGGAGTTGATGTTGTAGTTTGCGGGAGCCTTTGTCTCTTTGACATAGTATGTGCCCTTGGCAAACTTGAACTCCTTGTTGTCGGTAAGGCTGTTTACAAATACAGCCTTGCCGTCTGTGCCTGTTTTAGCAACCGCGATAGCGTTTGTGCCTGCTGTTGCGTTAGCCTGAGAAGCATAGATCGCAAATTCAGCGTTTGCGAGAGGAGTCTGATCCGATGTGGCAGCGTCATACTTGAACACGCCTGCCTTGTAAACGTAAACCTGAGCGGTGTCGGGGCCTACGGGAGTTTCATCGGTAGCATCAGTGGGCTTGTAGTACATTGTTGTTGTGTTGACGTTCATGTTATTGCCGACCTCTGCGCTGTCGAGTACGGTACAGGTGTAGAGAACCTCGATGTACTTGTTGCTGTAGAATGGGGGAGCGGTCTCGGCTGTGAGGTAAGCGTTTGTGAAAGCGATCTCAAATTCGGTTACTGTGCCGCTGATGGTAGCGGGAGTCTTTGTGTAAGCAGTTGCGGGAACGGTCGTGCCGGTTGTTGAATCTGCTTCGGCAAAGAACTTAACGGAGTCGATGCTCTTGAGCTTGAGGCCGTTGTTCATCGAGTCGGTGATCCTGTAGGAAGCGAGTCTTTCGTCAGCGGAGCCTGCGGTCGTAACGAAGGTTCTGAACTGAACGTCCTTGCCCTGCTGCTGTGATGTGCTCTTGCCCCATGTGTTGTTGACAACGTCCTTGACCTTCTTCTCGATGCTTACGGGGTTGGTGCTGAACTTTGTGCCGAGCTTGATGGTGTTTGTCTGTCCGTCGGTTGAACCGTTCTGGCTGGCGGGAAGGGTGTTCTGCCAAGCGTTGTTCTGATAATAAGGAAGCGCTACGATAGAGTTGTTTTTCTGGGTAGCGTTGGCGGGAGCCTTTGTGCACTTAACATAGTATACGCCGGAGGTTACGGTGTATGCATAGTCATCGTCGCCGGACTTGAAAACGTGAGAGTTAGCTGTGCCGAAGCCGGATGTTGCTGCGTCGCAAGCGGAAAGGACAGCGGCTGAGTTTGTTGTATCAGACGCCTTGAGAGCGGATACGATAGATGAATTTGTAGCGGTGATGGTGAGCGCGCCGGTCTCGGTGTCGAGGGTAGCGAGCTGATAAACTGTCCACTCAAAATCGCCTGCTGTCTCGGATTCGGGCATATCATAGCTGAGTGTAAAGGTTACGTTTGTTGTTGCCGCGCTTGCAGCAAAGGGAATCATCATTGCGAGCATAAGAGCCGCGATAACGACAGCTAAAACTCTTTTAGTAAGTTTCATGGTTTAAAATCTCCTTTTCAAAATTATAATAAAAACTTTCTAAAATATAACTTTATGAAAATCAGTGTTTCTTTTTATACCGCGCAAACACCCTTTTTCTGCGGAGGATAAAGAAGGCTCCGAGAGCAAGGGCTCCGGCGATAACGCATAAGCCGATAGTTCTGAAGGTTGCAACCGGCGAAATATAGCCCGTATACGGGTTGATCATCTTGCCGTTGACATAACCGAATTCAAGGTCGTAGATCCAGTTGTTGGAGCCGTCCTGCTGCGGGAATGTGAACTCAAGAGTCGTTTCGTTAAGGTTGGTGCCTTCGGGAACCGTGTACTCCATGATCCGGTATTTCTGATATGTGCTGTAATCATACTTTCCGGTTGACGCTTTGTATTCGAATATCGGAAGGTCGGCGAAATTCGCGATGCCGTCCTTGTCGGATTCAGCCGTCTTGTACGGAGTAAGGTTTGACTTGATGTAGTTATAACGCGCCGCTTCAGACGTCAGATTATTAAGTGCAGTGTCGGTTGCCGCGTCGATCCTGTAAAGAGCGAAGGTAACGCCCCGGACCGCTTCGTCGTTCTGGTCGGTTTTGGTAACGGTTACCGAGCCGGGAGTCTGGCGGTTGTAGAACACGATGTCGGAAGCGTTATCAGCAGTAATGACAAAGTCGTCCTTGCTGAGGGGATCGGATGAATCATATCCCTTCGAAGCCGTTACAGCCTCGAGCTCGTTGGTGGCGTCATTTTTGGTAACGGTGATCGTTACGAGGAACTTCTCGTGCTTGACCGCGTCAGCGCCCTCCGAAACGATCGAGATCTTGTTGCCGGAGGCGTTCGGGTTGTACTGTACGGTATACTGTCCTTCTGCCGGTATTTCGCCGTTTGAGCCATAAGGGGAACCATACTCGGGATACATTTCCGAGAAGTCTGCGCCGTCGGAGGAGTAAACAATATAGAAGGTATCCTCCGCTTCCAGATACATATGCTTTAATTCATAAGCACCGGTATTGGGATTTTCGGTGAGCTGATAATCGGGGCTGATGTCCCAGTCGTTTGATTCACACAGGAGGTAATATCCCGCTCCGCCGGGACCGGGATCCGTCTGTACATCCCCGTCGGAACCGACTATCTGCTGATAGTCCTGACCGTTGTGGTTGGACATCTTTATTGTCGTCTCCGAAAGGATATAGCGGTAAACGCCGGGCTCGGTGAAATACAGACCGTCAGTGTCGCCTGTGAACGTGAACTTGCCGTTGGCGTCGGTCCTTGTGATCGACTTGTTTACGTCGCTTGTGTCCATGACGTCGTCGTCATCATCAGCGAACGGTTCAAGACCTTTGAGTGAGAATTTAAAGCTTGCGCCGTTTGTGTAAGGCTGATCGTCAAGGTACTTTGTACCGGTTATCGTGCCGTCGACCGGCACGGGAGGCGAGAGGTTCATGAAAGTCTCGCCGTTGGGCAGGCTTTGGGTCATTGTCGCGTTGGCATAGAAATTCTCGGTGCCGGCTTTCTTTTGCAGCGTTCCGCCGGAAGCCTCTACCTGGAATTCCACATACATCACCGTGTCGTCGCCGACATAGCCCTGTTCTAGCTGATCCTCGGTGAGCTGTTTTTCGTAGATCTTGTAGCTGTACCAGCCGGGCGAAGTGAAGGTGAGTCCGTCGAACACAACATCACCCTGGTCGCACGAATCGACCTCTTTGGTGAACTGCTGGTTGACATAGGTTCTGCCGCTCTTGCCGGTGGACTGCCCTTCGATGACAAAGGTGAAGTCCTCGCCGTCGTACGGAACGCCGTCAAGGTCCTTGTGGACCGTTACGGAGCCTGTGCCCGAGTTGATTTTGTTACTGATCTGGATCCAGTTTGCCGCGCTGTCAGATGTATTGGTTCCGCTGCCGACCTTGATCCAGCCGCCGTTGCTGTTTTCGACCACATCGCCGTTGCCTGCGCCGTCGACGCCGCTGTAGGAATATCCATTGGGGATGGGGGTCTCGGTGAAGCGGAACAGAGTGCCGACCGGAATACCGTCGAATACCAGCGTTCTGTTATGTCGCAGCTGTGCGCGGGAATCAAGCGCGCCGGAGGTACCGTTGACCGTATACTTGGTGGAGCCGCCGCCCTTGATGGTGTATTTCAGCGGATAGTAACCCCATGTTTGCCCTCCGTCAAAGCTGAGCTGAACCTTACCTGTGAAGTCGGTGGTGTCGGAGTTTACGTCCTCGACGCATTTCGACAGCTCAACCGAGTTATGCTTGGGCGTGTTGGTAAAGGTCAGTTTAAGCTTGGTGGGATCGAACTGTCCCGTCTTGTGCGTTTTGAAAACGAACGAGGAATTAAGCGACTGAGTTGTCGTCGCGGGACTTTGAGCGATAACGTAGTCGTCATCGAGTGTGTCAACAACGACCCACGAGGTTTTGTTGTAGGTCAGGTTGTTTGAGCTTGGGAAGCTCTCGGTGACATTTATCGTGTCGCCTACCGTAAGCTGATCGTTGAACGTTGCAGTGTCCTGATCGCGAAGATTGAACTTGCTGTTGCTTACGGTTTTATCCGAACCGGATCTTGCGCCCTGAGCGTTCGTGTGCGCGTATGTATAATCTTTACCGTTGAGCTTTGAGCTTGTAAAAGTAAACTCGTCCGCGTTTTTAACCGCGTAGGCGTTCTTTATGCCATCGTTGAGCTCATCGGTGTTAACGATTTTTTCTATGACCAACTGATTTGCTACGGGAGCAAAGTTAAAGTTGAAGCTGAGGTTTGACTCGATCATACCTCTTTCAACGTAGAACATCGTCAGCGTGTGCTCCGCTGTCGGGTCGCCTTCGTTGTCAAGAGTGAAGTTGTTTTGGTTTCGGGTGGCGGTATTAAAGGTAGTGCTGATATCCGCCGAAACCTCTTTGGTGTGGAAGTTGATGGAGCCTTCGGTCTTTTTGTGGTCGCCGCCGAGGTCGAGGATAAGCTTTCCGTCAACATAGACCCATACGTCGTCGCCGGTAAAGTTGAATATCTGGTCGTGCCACTGGTTATCCGTACCGTAAAGTTGACCAATATGACCTTCCTGTGAACCGAGGTTGAACGGAATGTCAACTCTTAAGCCAAAGCCGTAGTTTTTAGCTTCCGCGGTAGTTCCTCTGGTGCTGTCAAACGGGAAGAATCCATAGCCGCTTGACTCTCTGTCAGAGTAGGAATAAAGCGAATCCTTTGCTCCGAATGATGTGCCCGAGCCGTAGGAAACCGTGGGAGAGCTTCCGGTCGCGTTGTTGATCCAGACGTTATCCGTAGCGCCTTCGCTGTTAAAGGTGTAGGTCGTGATTCCGGAGGTGCTGTCTGTGACCTTGCGCATCGGGAACTTTGAGCTGATGACCGAGCCGACTCCGTTAGAGCTCAGGAAGTTGTCGTCAAAGAACGGAACGACCGTATCGCTGTTGTAGCCGTAGTCTGTCGCGTAAACGATGTTTTTGTCGCTGTTGAGCGTACCGCCTGTCAGACCCGCAATCGACTTGTGGTTGCCGCCGATGTTGCCTGAGTTGTTCACCTTGTTGTTGAAGCTAACAAGGTTTGAAGAACCCTCGCCGGTGTAGCCGTCGTTTTTACCGTAGAAGTTGCCGAAGTAAAGCGGATAGTTGCCTCCCTTTGCGGCGATCTTGCTGTTCAGGTACGAAAACGGCTCCCAGTAACCATCCCACCAGTACCAATTATTGTTTTTGGTATAGTGGACGGTAGCGTGGTTGGAGCTGTAGTTGATGTTGCCCCAGTTCTTATGGATCTCGTCATCGTTGTAGTAATCATAATACTTGGCGTCAATAGTGAAAAGATCTGATCTGCTTGTAATAGATGTGTCAAGGGTCGCGGTCTTGCTGCTGTAGCTTGATATCTTTGAGGGCGTGAAGTTCGTCCAACTTGCATTATCGGCACTGCCTGACCAAGAATTGCTATTATAGTCATAGCCTTCTCCCCAACCGGTGATCTTGATACAGTTGTATTTGCTTCCGGCAGTAAAGCTTCGCTGGTTATTCCACATATATTTGGATATGTTCCAAACATTTGTTGCGCCCGAGTTTGTTCTGGCTATACGAACATGGCTGAGCTTGTCGCTCGGGATACGGAACCTGTAAATATGGTCCGCGAACTTGTCCGCTTTGATACCCTTTTGAAGAACATTAGAGCCTACAAACCAGCCGTTGTTTTGAAAGTTTTCTTCAAACTCATGACAGAAATTCGGATCGTCCGAGTCGTTGTAATAGGTGAAAACTCTCAGCTCGGCACCCGCAGAATCCCAGTAATTGCCGCCGCTTAACTGCTGACGGCAGTCGATGTAGATACATTCGTTGTCATGGAACGCCGTTTCGCCCCTTGCCGAAACAATAGGCACGGCAACGGTAACAACGGAAAGCGTGATAAGCAGGGACAGAACAACCGCCAAAACACTTACAAAAGCATTACTTTTTACCTTATGACGCTGTGTGTGTGCAAAATCGTTTATAATTACCATCTTCCTTTCTTTAGATTTTTTTTGCAAAATGCGCGGCGCAAGCACACTGAACCGCTTTTGTGCATTTTGCAAAAAGTGCTGTCAGTACTTTTGTGAATTTAGTCATAATAATGAATTAATTTTATAAAAAACTCACAGATACCAGTGTACATTACAGACTATTTGCCTAAAGAAATAATTCTGCGCCAGAATTATTTTAAAGAAAAATATCAAAAACCGCAATTGGTTAAAAAATGACAATAAGTGCGGCATAAACCGCACTGTTTTTCAAATCAAACCCAAAGCAAGAGCAATATATTCATACAAAAAAATAAAACCGGCGCCCTTGCGGACGCCGGTTAAAGCACTTTTTTATTATCCGAGGAAGAATTGCAGCCAGTAATATGTCTCGCCGTCGGAACAGCAGCCGATGCCGATCTTGGTGAATTTTGTCGAAAGAATATTTTCCTTATGACCCTGGGAGTTCATCCAGGTCCTTACCACCAGAGCAGGGGTATCGTAGCCGTAGGCGATGTTTTCGCCCGCCGCGCGGAAATCGACTCCGAGATCATCCGCAGCCGAATAGAAGTTTCTGCCGTCGGGTCTTGTGTGGGAGAACGACCTGAGAAGCTCCTTTGCCCTGACGTGCGCTGCCTTTACCGCGCCGCTGTCTTTCTTCAGCGCCGCAAGTCCGCGCTTTGTCCTTTCGGCATTGATGAGTTTGACGACTTCTGTCTCAAACGCCTCGTTGAACTCCGAAGTGCACTTTTTGACGGTGATTTTACAGGTCGCGGTCTTTCCGTTGGAGGTCTTTGCGGTAATTGTGCAAACACCGGGACACTTAGCGTTGATTACGCCTCCGGAACCCATGCCTGCAACATACGGACTGCTGGAGCTCCACGTTACATTCTTGTTAGACGCGTTGGTGGGCGTGATCGTAGCCTTGATGGTGTACTTAGTGCCCTCGGTCATAGTAAGCGTTGAAGCGTTAAGCTTGATGCCGCTGGGAGCCGGAGCCGCCTTTACGGTCAGCTTGCAGGTCGCCTTTTTTCCGTTGGAGGTCTTTGCGGTGATGGTGCAAGCGCCCGCTTTTTTGGCATTGATAACGCCGCCGGCAGCCATGCCCGCAACTGTCGTGTTGCTCGAGCTCCAGGTGACGGTCTTATTTGCCGCGTTGGAGGGGGAAACGGTTGCTTTAAGGGTATATTTTGTGCCCGCAGTCATCGTAAGCGTTGATGCGCTCAGCTTTACGCCGGTCGGAGCCGGAGCCGCCTTGACCGTGATCTTGCAGGTCGCCTTTTTGCCGTTGGTCGTTTTTGCGGTAATGGTTGCGGTGCCCGCTTTTTTAGCCTTGACAACGCCACCGGAAGCCATTCCCGCAACGGTCGTGTTGCCGGAGCTCCAGGTTACATTTTTGTTGGTCGCGTTGGACGGAGAGATCGTCGCTTTGAGTGTAAACGACGTTCCCGCCGTCATGGTGAGCGATGTATAGTTTATTTTGATGCTTGTTGCGGTTGCCGCATCTGCAGTTATCGGAAGCGCAGCGATCATGGTTGTGATCATCAAAAACGACAACAGCAGACTAAGCAGTTTTGTTGTCTTTTTCATAATGCTTCCTCCTTTATAAGATAATCAGAAAAAAATATAAAAACGCAGCACGTTCAATCGAATGAACAAGCCGCGCTTGCAGTGTTGAAAATGATTTTGTGTGACAGCGGAACCATCCTTTTGCGCTGTCTGTCAGATTTGCAGCTTGTTATGTCACAAAAGCAAACACCTTCTTGTTTACTTTCTAATTAATTTTACCATATATTTTCCATATATTCAAGTGATTTTAGTGACATCGCTATTGAAATATAGCTATAATATGCTTTTTTCGAAAAAATTTTTTAAAAAATCAGGGCTTTTTAAAACAAAAACAGCGCAAACCCACACGGGCTTGCGCTGCTGAAAAAAGTATTAGTTTTGCGGAAATTTGGTGAAGCCGAGGTTTTGCACGCTGACGCCGGCCACCTCGCGGGATATGGTATCGAGCCTGTTGAGAGCGGAGTTAAGAAGCCGCATCCCCAACGCGTTGTTACTGCCGAACGACGCGTTGGAGCCGTTGTAGGTTTTGACGTTGACGGTGCCGATCGCTTCTATTGAATCGTAAGTTTCGATGTCGTAATAAGCTGTTTCGACCTGAGCTTTGTCCGATTTGTTAAGGTTCCATGTGACCACGGTATCGGTGTAATACTGCGAGGACTTGAATTCGCTGTGTTCAAGGGTAAGCGAGCCGTCGTCCTCTGCTGTGATATATGTTACGACCGACTTGTCGGCGGCGGACCTTTCGATATATTTTCCCCCGTACATATCCGAGGTGCCGTTTCTGTTTATATATGCCCGGAGCTTGTTGAAGTTCGCGATATATGTTTCCGCCGAAGGATTGACGGTGACCTTGCAGATCGCGGTTTTTCCGTTGTTGGTTTTCGCGGTGATGGTGCAGGTTCCCGCCTTTTTGGCGTTTATAACGCCGCCTGCCGCCATTCCGGCTACGCTCGGGTCGCTGGAGCTCCATGTGACGTTTTTGTTT
Organism: uncultured Ruminococcus sp.; assembly: GCA_902767325.1. GTDB lineage: Bacteria > Bacillota > Clostridia > Oscillospirales > Acutalibacteraceae > Ruminococcoides. The sequence continues at coordinate 20,846 of CACXGW010000100.1, read as the reverse complement.
GTCGCGTTGGAGGGCGTTATCGTCGCCTTCAGGGTGTATTTTGTGCCGGCGGTCATGGTAAGCTTTGAAGCGTTCAGCTTGATTCCGGTTACAAACACCGTGTTGGATTTTGGCTTGACCGTCAGCTTGCAGGTCGCCTTTTTGCCGTTAGCGGTCTTGGCGGTGATGGTGCAGCTTCCCGCCTTTTTGGCGTTTATCACGCCGCCTGCCGCCATTCCGGCTACGCTTGTGTTGCTTGAGCTCCAATAGACGGTCTTGTTGTTGGCGGTGGACGGCAAAACGGTTGCTTTAAGTGTGTATTTTGTGCCCGCCGTCATTGTAAGGGATGTGGTGCCGAGCTTTATTCCTGTGGGAGCCGGAGCCGGCTTGACGGTGATTTTGCAGGTCGCGGCTTTGCCGTTTGAGGTTTTAGCGGTGACGGTAGTCGTTCCCGCTTTTTTGGCGTTTATCACACCGCCTGCCGCCATTCCGGCGACGCTCGGACTGCTTGAGCTCCAATATACGGTTTTGTTTGTCGCGTCGGAGGGCGTGACCGTCGCCTTTAGTGTGAATTTCGTACCCGCCGTCATGGTGAGCGCGGAGTAGTTGAGCTTAATTCCCGACACCGGGATGATCGCCGTGACCTTGCAGGAGGCGGAAAGACCGTCGCCGGTTTTCGCGGTTATTACCGCGGCGCCTGTCTTTTTTGCCGTTACCACGCCGTCAGCGGAAACTGCGGCGACGCTTTCGTCGCTCGTGCTCCACACAACGGCTTTGTCGGTAGCGTTTGAGGGCGTGACCGTCGCCCTGAGCGTGTACTTGTTGCCCACGCTGAGGGTAAGCGCTGTGGTGTTGAGCGAAACGCCCGATACCGGCACATAAGCGGCGATCGCGTGCTCGTCGACGCTCTCCAAATCGAGGAATCTGCCGCCCTCGGCGTAGTTGTTAAGGCTTTCGCTTTGCTTAGCCGAGCTTTTGAGGGTATTGATAACATCCATAGCGTTCAGCTCGGGGTGCGCGTTATGAACAAGCGCGGCAGCGCCCGCGACGAAAGGACTCGCCTGAGATGATCCGGTCATAAAGTCGTATTTTCCGAACTGCGAGGTTTTTATCTTCTGTTTGCTTACGGCAACGTCATCGATCAAAATATCCGTCAGCGGGCTTTCGGACACAAGCATAAGGCTTATCGCCCTGTTTTTGCTCTTTACATAGTTCGGCATATTGTTCGGACTGATCCTGTAGCTGTAAACGCCCCAGCTGTTGTCCAAAATGCCGATGCCCGCCATTGCGCCGTAGCTTTCGTTCGTATCGCCGCCGTAGGGGCTGTCGTACAGACCCATAAAGCATTCGCCCGAAAGCGACTTCGCCGAAATCGAAATCGAGTAATCATAAGAAACGCTGTTGACTGTGTATGGGATATTGACAAGGTAATAATATACGTCAACGGAGCTTTCAAAAGCGTTTAGTCTCAGGCATTTTTGTCCCACGCCGAAGCTTTCGTTGCCGCAAAGGCTGATTTGCATATTCGGGCTGTATTCCCAGCTGCCTTTGGTATCGACCGAAACGTTTCCGCAGAAATCGCCGTCGTTGATGCCGTTTTCAAAATCCTGGAAATACTCGCAGAAATCGGCGCGCTGCTCGGCGCTGTATACAGATGGGAGGAACGTATTTTCCGGAACCGCGGAGAGTATATTTGTGCCGGGAGCGAAAATATCGACACATTTTGTGCCGTAGTTGGAAAAAGCCGCGCAGTTGCCCTTTTCGTTTGCCGCGCCAACGGTGAGGCAGTATTTGCTGTCGCTCATAGCGGGTGTATAATACAGGGTTTCGCCGTATTCGGTTATTGGGGCGTCGATCGAGAAGCTCTCGTTACCCGCGCACACGCAGCTGACAATGCCCAGTCTGCCGAGCTCGTTGAACTTGTCGTCATAGAAATCCTTTTCTTCGATCGTACTCAAGCCGCCGTAGGAGCAGTTTACGGCGACAATGTTCACGCCGAGCTTCTTCGCCTTGATGATATATTCGAACGCCTTGATCTCGTCTTTCAAATCAATGCCGTCGTTCTCCTCGTTGATGATTTTCAGCATCATGATTTTTACGCCCGAGGTGTTGACGCCGCTGACGCCGATGCCATTGTTTGCCTGTGCCGCGATTATGCCCGCGACATGGGTTCCGTGACCGATGTTGTCGCGCGGCTGGCCGTCGGAATCCGCGCCGGTGAAGTCATAGCCGTAGCAGCCCTTTCCCGGAAGCTCGGAATAGGTGTTGCGCCACAAAACTGAGGCGAGGTCCTCGTGGTTAAGGTCAACTCCCGAGTCAATGACCGCAACGACACATTCTTCGCCCGTGCCCTGGGCGGTCGCCCACGCGTTTTCGGGGTTGACGTCCATATCCGGCGTGCCGCCGTTCTGACCCGTGTTGCTGAGCGCCCATTGAAAGTCCGAATATGTATCGTCGGTGATGCCTGCAAGCTTTTTGGTGCTGTTGGGCAAAACATACTTGACGTCGGGATCATCCTTAAGCTCGTCGATGATCTCTTCCGTTGTGCTGTCGCCGTCGGAAACTACCGCGGCGGTCGCTTTGGAATCGCCGTTGACAAGGTCGATATATTCTTCCACATCGACCGCGTCTTCGATATCGCCGACGGTTTTGTTGTCCTTCATAATGACCACAGCTTCGCCCTCGGTATACGAGAGCTTTTCGGAACGGTCTTTTTTATGCTCTAAAACGGATTTAACAAGGTCCTTTTTTTCGGTTTGAGCACCTGCAGTCAGCGGAGCCGAAGTGAACATTCCGGCTGCCATCGCGACCGAAAGAAGGATGCCCAGCAGCTTTGTTGATCGTTTCATAACGCTTCTCCTTTTTATAAAACAATAATCTATTATCATACTACTATAATTCGCTTGTAAAAGCAAGCGCTTTCAGCAATTTGGTGCGAAATTTTCACACTTTATTTGTTTGCGAAAAAGAGTGCGCTTTAGGGCAAAAAACACCCCCGGCAAAAGCCGGGGGTGCTGCCGTTTTGAAACGATAAATTAATAATTTATTAAATTAATAGTAGTTGATAAAGCCTAGGTTTTGTACACTCACACCAATGAGATGCTTTGTGTATATATCCAACCAATCTAATGCTATGTTTAGGTTTGCGCGCGCCAAATCTGTGTTATTTGAAAATGTTGCATTACTGCCGTTATAAGATCTAACATTAATGTTTGCGTACACATTGTAAATTATATTACTTGTAAATGTATTAAGAACACTGGTGTGGAATTGACAAATATTAGATTTGTTTAGATTCCAAGTAACCGTTGTTAAAACTCTGTATTCATCAATATGCTCATAGCAGACGTATTGTATTGCGCCACCAGGAAGGTTGGTCAACACCAAATACGTATCACTGTCACCTAGAATATCAACATATTTGTAACCATCACTATCATATTTACCATGGTTGTTGATGTATGTTCTCAACTTGTTGAAATTGGTAACATACTTATCCGCCGCCTTAACGGTTACCTTGCAAGTCGCTTTTTTGCCGTTGGGTGTTTTTGCAGTGATGGTACAAGTTCCCGGTTTCTTTGCGGTTACAACGCCGTTGCCGCTTACAGTTGCAACAGCTGAATCACTGTAGTACCATGTGAATTTCTTGTTTGTCGCGTTGGACGGACTAATCGTCGCAACGAGCTTATAAGTTTTTCCCGCGGTGATCGTTACAGAAGAAGCGTTTAGCTTGATTCCTGTTACCGCAACAGTTTTAGGTTTTGCTTTTACTGTTACTTTGCAGGTCGCTTTTTTTCCGTTTGAAGTTTTTGCGGTGATATTGCAGCTTCCAGCCTTCTTGGCGGTTATTTTTCCGCCGGAAACAGACGCTACACTCGAATTGCTGGAGCTCCATGTAACGCTCTTGTTCGTCGCGTTGGAGGGCGTTATAGTAGCGTAAAGCTTTGCGGTGTTGCCTGCCGTAATCGTAACGGAGGATTTATTCAGCTTGATGCTTTTGGGAACCACCGCTGATTTTACCGTTACCTTACAGGTGACCTTTTTGCCGTTGTGTGTCTTGGCGGTTATAGTACAGGTGCCTGCTTTTTTTGCTTTGATCACGCCGCCGGAAGCCATGCCCGCTACGCTAGGTTTGCTTGAACTCCATGAAACGGTTTTGTTTTTAGCGTTTGATGGGGTGATGGTCGCGTATAGCTTATAAGTCGTGCCTGCTGTCATTGTGACAGATGAACGATTGAGTTTTATGGATTTTGGCACAACAGGATTTACCGTAACCTTACAGGTGGCTTTTTTGCCGTTTGAGGTTTTAGCGGTAATGGTGGCGGCGCCGGCTTTCTTTGCTTTAATTACACCTCCGGAAGCCATACCCGCTATGCTAGGATTGCTTGAGCTCCAGAATACGGTTTTGTCGCTCGCGTTGGAAGGATTAATGGTCGCATAGACCTTGTAAGTTGTGCCCGCCGTCATAGTGACGGAAGATCGGTTTAACTTAATAGAAGTTGGCGGAATAATTACAGTGACCTTACAGGTCGCGATTATTCCGTTATATGACATAGCAGTGATAGTTACTTTTCCCTGCGCTTTTGCTGTAACCAATCCCCCACTTACTGTTGCAATTGAACTATTGCTTGTCGTCCACGCAATATCTCTGTTTGTCCATGTAGAGGGATTAACAGTTGCATATAGCTTATAAGTATTTCCTTTGGAGATAGATACTGATGAAACATTTAGCGAAACACTTGTAGGAACCACACCTACCTGATTATTATAATAGCTAAAGCCAATGTTGGCGATTGATATATTCATTAGCTTTTTTAATACTTTACTATAAGTATTTATCGAAACAGATGTAAAAATATTAACAATGTTTCTTATTGTCGCATCGCTATATTTTTCCGTTGTGTTGGAGCAGTTTACTGTATAAGAATTGGTGGGAATGTATGTGTTCGCGTTCAATGACATTTTTCCCAAAAAATGCATCGTATTCCCTTCCCACAACGTTACATGCGGAAAAAATTTTAATGATTTGCTAAAATCTACTTCATTAATATCTGCTATTACACATACATTATCGCTAATGTAATAGTGCATACTCAAGCTTATTAAATCGTTATCGCAAAGGATAAGATAAATCTTCATTTCATTTCCGTAATTATCTTCCGTCGTTACTGTGACCTTTTTCCCCTCCTCATCGATTGTATCATAGTGGCTGTTTATGTAATTTCGGATAATTTGCATATTAGAAGCGACATTATCGCCTACGGATTCGCCCGCTTCGGTGCCGACAGAAGCCTGATCTTTGTCCGAGTTTTCAAGCTTTGATACGATTTCCTCCGCAAGATCAAAACCATCGGCAGATCCATCATCCTCTGCTGAAACGGCGAAACCGGCTTTGTCAACAACGTCGTTTGTTTCTTCTGCGTTTGCTGTTATCGGCAGTGATGTAAAAATTGCTGCAATCATCAAGACAGAAAGCAGTATGCTGATTAGTTTAACTGATTTTTTCACAATAGTTCCTCCTCTATAAAAGTATATTTCGTTCTGAATAATTTATATAAACCATACTGTCGCGGCGCGAAAGCCAAAACAATTGGGTTGTGTGAAAATAATACCATATTATTTTCACAATTGCAAGCAATTTTAGATATTTTGTACCATTAAAACTCTTTGGTTTTGTTTTTTTGCCTTTATTGCTAACACATGTCTTTTGCTAAACGAGAAAAAAGCGCAAAACAAAAAGGTCACACCGTTTCTATTATATATACCTTATAATATTATTAAGTTTATGAGAACTTAACGAAGCTGAGATGTTGATGTTAACAACAAAAAACACCCCCGGCAAAAGCCGGGGGTGCTGTTGTTCGGAAACGATAAACTAAAGTTTAATTAATTAAAAGTAGTTGACAAAGCCTACATACTTAGCCTTGACGCCGATGAAGAGCTGGGTAAGACCGTCCAGCCAATCGAGCGCGTCGTTAAGACACTGCTGGCTGAGGCTTTGATAGCTGGAGAACGAAGCGTTGGAGCCGTTGTAGGTTTTAACGTTGATCGTTGCGGTCGTTTTCTTGAGCAGGGCGCCTGAGGACCTGCTGAATTCTCCGACAATAACAGAAGCAGAGTTTGACTTATTGAGGTTCCATGTAACGATCGTTATATAAATATATGACGAATATACCTCAGTTTCGGCGTACTCGATCGAGCCGCTGGAAAGATTGGTGAGCGTCATCAAAACATTGTCGTTACCCTTGACTGAAACGCATTTATTTCCGTCGCTGTCATAGGAACCATGGCTGCTGATGTAACTTCTCAGCTTGTTGAAGTTGGTCTTGTAGACATCAGTCGTGCTTGTGTTGGAAGCAGCGGGTTTTGCCTTAACGGTGATTTTGCAGGTTGCCTTTTTGCCGTTTGAGGTTTTTGCGGTGATGGTGCAGGTGCCTGCCTTCTTTGCGGTTATTTTACCGCCGGATACAGACGCAACGCTTGAGTTGCTTGAGCTCCAGGTTACGCTCTTGTTTGTAGCGTTGGACGGTGTTATCGTTGCGTAGAGCTTAGTGGTATTGCCTGCCGTGATCGTAACGGAGGATTTGTTCAGCTTGATGCCTGTTGCCGCAACGGTTTTGGGTTTTGCCTTTACGGTCACCTTACAGGTCGTCTTTTTGCCGTTGTAGGTCTTGGCGGTGATTGTGCATGTACCAGCCTTTTTGGCTTTGATTACGCCGCCGGAAGCCATGCCCGCTACGCTGGGATTGCTTGAGCTCCACGTAACGGTCTTGTTTTTAACGTTTGAAGGAGTAATGGTTGCGTAAAGCTTGTAAGTCGTGCCGGCTGTCATTGTGACAGAGGATTTGTTGAGCTTGATGCCTGTGGGCGCGCCCGATTTTACGGTTACCTTGCATGTCGTGGACTTGCCGTTTTTGGTGCTGGCGGTAATGGTAGCTGTGCCCGCCTTTTTGGCTTTGATGACGCCGCCGGAAGCCATGCCCGCTACGCTGGGATTGCTTGAGCTCCAGAATACGGTTTTGTCGGTCACGTCGGAGGGATTGATCGTCGCGTAAATTTTGTACTGCGTGCCGGCTGTCATTGTGACAGAGGATTTGTTGAGCTTGATGGATGTTGCCGGAACAGTGACCGTTACCTGACATTTCGCGGTCAGACCGTTGGACGTCTTAGCGGTGATCGTCACCTTGCCGCCCGCTTTTGCCGTTACCGTGCCTTTGCTGACAGAAGCGACATTGCTGTTGCTGCTGCTCCATGTTACGCTTTTGTCGGTCGCGTCGGAGGGATATACGGTCGCGTAGAGCTTGTAGGTGTTGCCCTTGGTGATAGTGAGTGCGGAGGTGTTGAGCGAAATGTTTGTGGGAGCAACTTTAGCCTGGGTCGCGGGATAGTATCCGAAGCCGATGTCGCCGAGTCCGAAGCCTACCAGGTCGTTTAAGGCAAAGTTATAAACATCAAAAGATGTTGCCGTGAATGATCTGACGGTGCTGATGATGGTGTCTGTACTATACTCACCTGACTGGTTCTCATAGTTTACGGTGTATGCTGTGTTGGGGTTATAGGTGCTTGCGTTGACCGACATATATCCGGCGAAATGATCGGTATCACCTTCGTAAACGAACACAGTCGGTTTAAGGCTGTAGGATGTACGGAAATCGAAATTCTTGATTTGTGCACCAACTATCAAGGTATCGGTGATATAGTAGAACATATAGAAGCTGAACGAACCGTCGTCAAGCAGAGTCAGATAGACGTTGATCGTCTTGTTATCATTGTCTGTCAGCTGCATCTTTACGTTCTTGCCTTCTTCGTCGGTAAAATCGTAGTTGCTGTTGATGTAGTTGCGGATGGTTTGCAGGTTAGTTGTGACGCTTGCGCCGACCGCTTCTTCCGCCTCCGCTCCGACAGCAGCGGCGTCTTTTGCCGGGATGTCGAACGTTGCTCTGAGCTTTTCCGCGACAGAGTCAAAGGATACACCCTCGCCCGCTACAGAGAAGCTTGTGCCGGCTTTGGACGACAAGTCGTCTGCTTGTGCTGCGCTTGCTGTGATCGGTAATGCCGTAAAGATGGATACGACCATCAGAACCGATAGCAGCAAACTGATGAGTTTTACTGATTTTTTCATTGTTTTTCCTCCGTTCAAAAAATTTTTTATTGCTAAAACATTAATACTACATTTAATGTTTTAAGAGTACTTGATGAAGCCTATATCCTGCACCTTGACGCCCACGTTATATCGGGTGAATTCGTCAAGCCAGCCGAGCGCGTCGTTAAGACATCCGTGCGCGATATTCGACGCGTTGGAAAGAGAGCTTTGCCCGATAGAGAAGGACGCGTTGGAGCCGGAATAGGTTTTTACGTTGAAGGTCGCGCTTGCTGACAGCGCCGGAGAACTTGATGAGTTTTTATAGACCTTGACGGTGACCTGTCCGTTGTCGGATTTTGCAAGGTTCCACTTGAGCGTCGTCTGGTATGAATAAACATCCGCCTTCTGGATATGAGTGCACTGGATGTAGCCGTCGGAAAGATTGGTCAGCGTCATTACGCTGCTGCTGTTGAACACCTTGGAAATGTATTTGTGTCCTTCGCCGTCGACGGAGCCTTTGTTGCTTATGTATGTTCTCACCTTGTTGAAGTTGGTGATATAACTGTCGGCAGCGCTGCCTGATTTTGCCTTTACGGTGATTTTGCAGGTGGCTTTTATGCCGTTTGTCGTTTTGGCGGTGATGGTGCAGCTTCCCGCCTTTTTTGCGGTTATGACGCCGCCGGAAGCAACGGTCGCCACGCTTGTGTCGCCCGAGCTCCAATATACGGTTTTGTTTTTAGCGTTGGAAGGACTGATGGTCGCTTTGAGCGTGAATTTCGTGCCTGCCGTCATTGTCAGGGCGGAATAGTTGAGCTTTATGCCCGTGGGGGCGCCTTTGCTCGCCTTGACGGTTACCTTGCAGGTCGTGGATTTTCCGTTTTTGGTTTTCGCGGTGATGGTGGCGGTTCCGGGGGCTTTGGCGTTGATTACGCCGCCTGCGCCCATGCCCGCAACGCTTGTGTTGCCGGAGCTCCAATATACGGTTTTGTCGATAACATTTGACGGCGATATGGTGGCGTAGAGCTTATATGTCGTTCCTGCCGTCATGGTGACGGAAGAAAGGTTCAGCTTTATCGACTGAGCAACAGGTGCGACGGTGACCTTGCAGGTCGCGGTTTTGCCGTTTTTGGTGCTTGCGGTGATGGTGGCTGTGCCCGCGGTTTTGGCGTTGATCACGCCGCCCGATGCCATGCCGGCAACGGTCGTGTTGCTCGAGCTCCAATACACGGTTTTGTCGGTCGCGTCGGAGGGCTCGATCGTCGCGTAGATTTTATAGGACGTGCCTGCCGTGATGGTCACGGAGGACAGGTTCAGCTTGATGGCGGTCGCGGGAGCGTTCACCGTGACCTGACATTTCGCGGTCACTCCGCTCGCCGTTTTGGCGGTAATGGTCGCCGTGCCTCCGGCTTTTGCGGTGACCGTGCCTTTGCTGACGGTCGCCACAGCGCTGTTACTGGTGCTCCAGGTGAGGCTTTTGTCGGTCGTGTTTGTCGGAGAGATCGTCGCGTAAAGCTTGTAGGTGTTGCCTTTGGTCAGGGTCAGTACGGTGGTGTTGAGCGAGATCTTTTCGGCGTCAACAGGCAGGCTGTTGGGATAGTTTACGAATCCGATGTCGCCGAGCTGTATGCCCATGTATTTATTCAACACGTAGTTGTAAACCGTGAAGGATGTAGCCGTATAGTATCTGACGGAGTATCGTGCTGTATTATCCGAATACTCGCCCGATCTGTTCGTGATCTCTGCGGGATATTCGGTCTCCGGATCGTATGTTGCCGCGTTGACCGACATACTTCCCGAAAAATGAGTTACGCCTTCAGCCAAATATAACATCACCTGAGGAGTGAGGTTTAATGAACTGCGGAAATCAAATTGCTGTATGCTTGCCGCAGCGACAAGATCACTCGAAAGATAATAGTACATATAGAAGCTGAACGAACCGCTGTCGTGCAGCGTCAGATAAACGTTGATTTTTTTGTTGTTTTCGTCTGTCAGCGAAAATACGACGTTTTTTCCCTCCTCGTCGGTAAAATCACAGTTGTTTCCGATGTAGTCGCGGATGATTTGCAGGTTGCTTTTTACGGTTGCGCCGACTGCTTCTCCGGCATCGGCGCCGACTTTGGCTGCCAAGTCATCTGCCTGTGCGGCGCTTGCCGTTACCGGCATTGACGCGAAGATGACCGCAGCCATCAGCACCGAGAGCAGCGCACAGATATGTTTGACAGTTTTTTTCATTGCTTTTCCCTCGTTTTTTACCTTATCATTTTACAGTTTCGGGTCTGTATCCCATTTACTGAACCTAAAAGGCAGTTTCTATTTTTTTGCCTTGACGGTGACCTTACAGGTGGTTTTTTTGCCGTTTGAGGTCTTGGCGGTTATGGTGCAGCTTCCCGCCTTCTTGGCGTTGATCACGCCGCCGGTGCCCATGCCCGCAACGCTCGGGTTGCTGGAGCTCCAATATACGGTTTTGTTGCTCGCGTTGGATGGGGTGATCGTCGCGTAGAGCTTGTATTTCGTGCCCGCCGTCATTGTTACCGACGAAAGATTCAGCTTGATGGAAGTCGGAGCGCACTCTTTGACGGTGACTTTACAGGTAGTGGACTTGCCGTTGTTGGTACTTGCTGTAATTGTGGCGGTACCTGCCTTTTTGGCTTTGATTACGCCGCCGGAAGCCATGCCCGCAACGCTCGGGTTGCTCGAGCTCCAGTACACGACCTTGCTGGTGGCGTTGGACGGAGTTATGGTCGCGTAGATTTTATATTGAGTGCCTGCCGTCATGGTGACGGAGGAAAGATTCAGCTTGATGGATTTTGCCGGAACCGAAACGGTGACCTTGCAGGTCGCGGTTTTTCCGTTGTTCGATTTCGCGGTGATGGTCGCCGTGCCCGCGCCCTTCGCCGTGACCTTGCCGCCGCTGACGGTCGCGACTGAGCTGTTGCTTGTGCTCCAGGTGACGGATTTGTTCGTCGCGTTGGAAGGCGATACCGTCGCGGTCAGCGTGTAGGAATCGCCCGGAGTGAGAGCGAGAGAGGACTTGCTTAGCGAAACACCGGTGACCGCTATGGAAGCTACGGTTACCTTGCAGGTCGCGGTCAGTCCGTTGTGGGCAGTGGCGGTGATCGTCGTGCTGCCCGGAGACTTTGCCGTGATCTTGCCGCCGCTGACGGTCGCGACGTTTTCGTTGCCGGACGTCCAGACGACGGTTTTGTTGGTCGCGTCGGAAGGTGATATTGTCGCGGTCAGCGTATAGCTGCCGCCCGGGTTGAGCGTGACGGAGGATTTGTTGAGCGATACGCCGGTCACCTCGACAAACGACGCCGCGTCGGGATAGTTCCCGAATCCGATGTCGCCGAGCATAAAGCCGAGCATATCGTAAAGCGCTGTGCCGAATTTGTCAAAGGCAACGCCCGTGAGCGCGCGCGTGAGGGTAATGACCTGAGAATCGGTGAAGTCGGAGCTTTCGTTATCGCCGTAGACCGCATCCTGCTCGTGGTCAAACGTCCTTGCGTCCGCGTCATAGCAGGTCAGGAACACCCGGGTATCGTCTTTAAACATCTTGACGGTCGGAGAGATGTCGTATGATTTGCTGAAGTCGAACGACGGGATAACAACGATCGCGCTCCATGTGTCGTCTATGTTGTAGTAGAAATGGAAGCTCATCGAGCCGTCGTCGTCCAGACAGAAGAACAATCTTGAATCAAACGCGTCGTAGCGCAGGTTCATTCCGTCGCTGTCGGTGAAATCATAGTTGCTGCTTATATATTCCTTCAGCGTTCCGATATTGACAAGAGGCTGATCGGATATTGGCGGGGTGACCGTTACGGTGCAGTAAGTATTTTTGCCGTTGTGGGTCTCGGCGTAGATTTTTACCACGCCCGTCTTTTTGCCCGTGACCACACCGTTGCTGACGGAGGCGATGGTGCTGTCCTCCGACGACCACTTAACGCTTTTGTTTGTCGCTGTGGACGGCGAGACCGTGGCGGTCAGTGTCACGGTGTTGCCGACGGCGACCTTTGCCGTGCTTCTGTTGAGCGAGATCCCGGTCGCGGGTATGCTTGACGAAGCGTAATCCTCTATGCTTTGCAGGTCGAGGTATCTGCTTCCTTCGACATATCCCGAAAGCGCGCTGCTGGTTTTCGCGGAATTTTTGACCGCGCTGATAAGCTGGTTGACATTCAGGGAAGGATAGGCGTTGTGAACCAGCGCGAAGGCGCCCGCAACGAACGGGGATGCCATTGAGGTGCCGGGATAGAACTCGTATTTGCCGAGCTGGGAAGCACTAAGACCCTGCTTGCTGACGGCAACGTCGTCTATAAGGACATCCAGCTGTTTTGATTTTGACGTGATCCAGATGATAATGCATCTGTTTTTGCTGCTGCTGTATGACTTAAAATCTCCGGGAGTGAAGGAATAATTGTCCCAGCTGTGGTCAAGATAATCGCATCCTACAAAGCTATAGCCGCTTGTTGCAAACGAAAAGTCGGACTTGCCGTCGAATACATAAAAATCACATTCGCCCGCAAGCGCTTTTGCTTTCAGGCTGATGGTGTAGTTTGTCGAGGTCGTGCTCAGGCTGTAGGGGATCTTTATGATATAGTTATGCTCTGCTTCGGAAGTTTCCGTGGCGGTCATCACAAGCGACTTCTGCCCCGTTCCGAAGCTGTAGCCGGTGCAAAGCATCAGTTTGCCTTTGGAGCTGCATGAGATCTTTCCGTCGCCGTTCCCCATGGAAACGTTATCGCAGAAATCTCCCGACGAAAGTCCGTTTTCAAAATTCTGGAAACCCGAACAAAGATTGCTGATCTGGGTCGGGGTGTAGATTGACGGCTGGAAAGTGTTATTAGAAACCGTTGACAGGATATTGGCTCCGGGAGCCGCGATATCGACGTGTTTTGGTCCGTAGTTTGAGAACTCGGTTTTGTTTCCGTTTTCATCCAATGCCGCTACCGAAATGCAATAGGGGCTTTCGCAGCATCCGGGTGAGTTGTAGAGCCGCTGACCGTAATCGTCATATTTGGCGACATCGAGGTTTTCGTATTCGTTGCCGGAAGCAACACAGGTTACAACGCCGAGCGCTCCGAGACGGTTGAACAGCTCATCATATCCGTCTCTTTTGCTGAGGGGGCCGTCGCCGCCGATCGAAATGTTGACAGCTACAACGTTGACGCCGTTCTGCTTTGCCTTGATGACATACTCGATGCCGTCGAAAATATCCGAAAGGTATCCGTTCCCCTCTTCATCCAGAACCCTCAGCGCCATTATCTTTACGCCCGATTTGTTGACGCCGCTGATGCCCAGGTTGTTGTTTGCCGCCGCGGCGATTATACCCGCGACATGGGAGCCGTGACCGTTGTCGTCGCGGGGCTGTCTGTCGGAATTGGTTCCGGTGATGTCATAGCCGTAGCAGCCGTAGCCCGGCAGCACCGAAGTGGTGTTGCGCCACAGCACGGGTTTCAGATCCTCGTGGTTGATGTCTATGCCCGAGTCGATAACGGCAACGACGCATTCTTCGCCGGTGCTCTGAGCGGCAGTCCAGGCGTTTTCGGGATTGAGGTCGACGTTAGGTGTTCCGCTGTTCTGACCGGTGTTGCTGAGCGCCCACTGATAGTCGGAATAGGTGTCGTTTGTGATGCCGCTCGCCTTTTCAACGCTGTTGGGAATAGCGTATTTTACTTCGGGATCTTTTTCGAGCTTGTCGATGAGTTCTTTTGTCGTGAGGTCGTCGTCGGAAACGACGGCGATATCCGGTTCGCTGTCTTTTCCGTCGATGTCAATGGTATCCTTGATTTCAACTATATCCTCTATGTCTTCGACGGACTTATCGTCCTCCATAAAGACGATCGCTTCACCCTCGGCATATTCGGGACCGTCTGTTGTGTCGGCGGGAGCTCCGACGTTTGATTTTACGGGTGCGTCGGAAAGCTTTGTGACGGTTTCGGGGATCTGCTCATGAAGATCGTCGGCGCCAATCTCCTCCAGAACGCTGTCAGGCGCAGCTTCGCTCTCCGCGCTGACCGAAAAAGGCAAGGCTGTAAAAACTCCGGTGACCATCAGTGCCGACAATAACATACCGATAAGCTTATGTATTTTTTTCATAACTGCTCCTCCTTATTTGCGTTCCGGAAAAACAAGCCGTTTATTGTCAAAAAAGCGTTGTTTTCTGCGTGGGGAGAGACGTCCCCATTTTCATATAAATAGTTACAATAATTTTACCATATTTATCGCCCGAGTGCAAGCGTTTTTGGCGGTTTTGCGCCCGTTTTTATCGATTTTTTGTCACCCGACGCAAACACCGTTGACTACCTCCGTGCAAAATGGTATAATTTTTGTGATTCGACAACATTCGACACGGAGGAATGACTATGGATGTTACAACAAAAGGAAATAAAATAAGATATTTCAGCGGTTATATCCGCAACTGGAAGAAGCTTTGCGGCGAGCTTTCGATCGCGCTGCCGCTCGGACGCGCTGAGCGCGAGGAAGAGATACTCCTGCGCGCCTATGAAAAATGGGGCACGGATATGGCGGATCACCTTTACGGAATGTTCGCGTTCGCGCTGTGGGACGACGCGGCTGAAAAGCTGTATGTGTTCCGCGACCATGTAGGTCAGAAGCAGATGTTTTACGCCGTTGTGTCGGACGAGCTGCTTTGCTCGGGCGACATAGACGAAATCGCGGGCGACCCGCGCTTTGTCAAAAAGCTCAACAAGCGTATGCTTCAGCAGTATTTGTTCTACGGCTATCCTATCGGCACCGAAACATTCTACGAGGGCATTTATAAGCTGGCTCCGGGCCACTATGTTGAGTGGGACGGAAAAATCGCCGAGGTGCATCGCTACTGGAAGCCTGTTTTTGAGCCCGACAGAAGCAAAACTGCCGACGAGTGGGCAAAGGAGATAGAAAAGGTCGTTGAGGAGATCCTCGGCGAAGAGCGCGCCGACGCCGCGGTCCCGTATAAGGAGTCGTTCCTTTCGGGCGGCGTGGACTCGTCCTATCTGCTGGCGGCAAGCGACGCAGTAGCGGCAAACACCGTAGGATATGAGGAATCGGGCTTTGACGAATCCGCTCTGGCTAAAAAGACCGCCGAGACCCTGGGCAAGGGCTTCAACGTTAAAATGATCGGCGCTCAGGAATATTTTGACCGTATCCCGACCGTTATCGACAAGCTCGGTCAACCGCTGGGCGACGCGTCGGCAGTGGCGTTTTCGCTTGGCTGCAAGGCGGTCAGCGACCACGCGGCGGTAGTGTATTCGGGCGAGGGGATCGACGAATTTTTCGGCGGCTACAACGCTCACAAGCGCGAGATCCCGAAGGAATGGACATATCTGACCTGCTCGCACATCATGTCGGAGGAGGTCGTGAAGTCGCTTATGCGCGACTATGACGAGAGAGTCAAGGCGGTCGACCCCGTTGCTCCGATCTGGCAGGAGGTTGAGGGGCTTGATCCGCTGGCTCAGAAGCTGACGGTGGACATTTCGCTGTGGCTTGAGGGCGACATCTATCTGAACACCGACCGCACCAGCACCGCCTGCGGCGTTGAGCTTCACACGCCGTTCAGCGATCTGCGACTGTTCAACGTGGCAAGAAAGATCCCCGCGGAATATCAGTTTGACGGCGAGCAGAACAAGGTGGTGTTCCGCAAGGCGGCAAGCAGCAAACTGCCTTATGAGGTCGCATTCCGCAAGAAGGTCGGCTTCCCGGTGCCTATCCGCACCTGGCTCTCCGATGAGAAATACAACAAACCGGTAGAGGACAAGCTGTTCGGCGAAACCTCGCAAAAGCTGTTTGACCAATACGCTCTGCGCGATATGTGGACGCGTTTTGTAAACGGGGAGGCTCTGCTGTGGAACCGCGTATACGCAGTGTATGTGTTCCTGCTTTGGTATGATTTGAAATTTGATGATTAATATAGTTTAAAAGAGAGGCTGTCACGATGATGTGACAGCCTCTCTTTTTTAACAGAACAAGAGCGCCCCAAAAGGGACGCTCTGTCGGAGAGATTATTTATTAAGAAAGGAGATGAAATAGTGATGAAATCTATGTAAAAATATACCTTCGCAAGCTTTTTTATACCGTGCAGCTGCTATGCACGTCCATTGTGTAGACATTTCGGTCTCTGTCTACCATTGTTATTGCCATTTCGGGAGCCAGGCGGTTATATTTCACTAAGAAGCTTTCGTGACCGCCGTCGTGCAAGCCCGTTACTATCCGCACGGCGTTGTTTTCTTTTGTGAACTTTACTGCCGCGCCGGGGGCGTCGCTGCTGAAGATTATGGTCATATCGGCTCCCGCGTCTTTTGAAACACGGTTGAGATATTCAAGCTGATCGCTTATAAGCGCGTAGTTTTCGGTGGGCATCAAAACGCTGAGAACATGTAGCTCGCAGTCAAGCTCCTGAGCGAGCTGTTCCGCCGTTTCGATTATCCTGTCACATTCATATTGGCTTGTTACACAGGCAACAACCGATCGCTTTGAGTTGTACATCGGGTTGCACCTCCTTCGTTTGGTGTGACTATATACTACAACCCCTTTATGAACGCAATATAAAGAAAGTGTGAAATGAATGTGAAGTTTATATTAAGTTTATGTGTATTGTTTCCCTTGTATTTGTTTGTGCACTATCTATAAAAAACCGCAAGAAAGTTTGGTTTGCGCTACAATAGTAGGTATGATATAATATAGTTGCCAACAAATTCACAACTTTATATCGGTATTTTTTAATATGTGCACTGTCATATGCCAATACTATGAGAGTGGTGTTTTATTATGCAAAAACACCTGCTCAACATTACTGTTACCTCTTGTAGTATTTTAATATGACAGTGGTACTGATGTTGTGAATTTGTTTGGCGACAATCGGGCAGTGTTTTATGCGCACAGCTTCGGTTGTGCGCTTTTTTATTTGTCAAAAACGAGCCTTTGCGCCGACAAATCACAATCCGATTTTTCCTACTATCATCGGTCAAAGGCTCGGAATTTTTATAAAAAGGAGAATTGATATGAAAAAACTGTTAGCTGTTTTCCTGTGTCTGACAATGCTTATCGGTATCGTCTGCGTTGCGCCGTGGGCGGCAAACGGCGCGGAAGCCAACGAGCCGGTTTCCTCGGCTTCCGTTCCCGACAGCGTTTACGTAAAACAGCAGGAAAGCGTGACCTGTACGCTCGCCGCGGCGACCAATATGATCAGGGCAAGGTTTTACCTGAGCGACAACGACGATTGGCAGAACGTGACCGAAAGCTCGGTACATCCGGTAGGATGGACAAACGGCATGGGCTTAAACGGCGAATTCACCTACAGCTACAACGGAAACTCTGCCCACCTAAGCATGGGAACCGTTAGTTCAATGTCTGTGGCTTCGCTAAAATGGCTGCTTGATGAGCACCCCGAAGGTGTAGTGATCTATTCCCAAAGCCCAGAAATGCACGCCGTAATGGTAACGGATTATGTTGGCGATACATTTTATTGTGTGGATTCCGACCGAAACGATAATGTTCCTCTCGGAAGAATACCGCTTGCTTCAACCTTGATCCTGGGCAGATACGGTTCACAGGCAAATATTCTGGCGCACATCCAACAGTACTGGGTGATCAGCAACTACAGCATTTCCCCCACCAATCGCCGCCTTGACCTCGGCAGCGACTTCTACGGACTGCTTATTCATCAGCCGAGCTGGATTCCGGTCGGATTGCAAACTCTGAACGGAACATGGGCAGATTTTGATACATTTAACTGTGCTCAATACTCAACTAATCCCGCTGTGCTTGTACAAGAAAACAATCAGTCATATGCAAGAACGCTCTGGCGTTTTCAACGGGGAAGTAATAATGAATATACCATTACATCTGTCGTAACAGGAGAGCAGCTATGCTGGTCTTTTAACAGCAGCACAACCGGTAAGGTAAACGGCAACAACGGGTACTCTTCTACAAATAACAAATGGTTCTTTTCTCAAAACGGCGCGGGTTATACTGTTTCTTCCGTCGGAAAAAACAATTACACCAGCGACCTGCAGAACACGACATTGAGTATGAATATTCCAAACAACAATGCCGCGTTTGGAACGCAGATCGGAATGAGCGCTTCCAATAAATCCGACGCGCAAAGATTTACGATATATAAGCTCGATTCAACACGTGACCGGCTTAATTATTCGATTTCCGCTTCACAAACCCTTTTAACGCAAAAGAATCAGAAAGCTGAAATCACTATCGGCGGCACAATCAATTACGCTTATCGTTGGAGATTGCATAGGATTGATCCGGACGGAAGTCATAATGAAGTATGTTTGGGACCCGGCACCGGGCTCACATATCATTTTATTATTAATGATTATATGTATAGCAGAGAAGGCGTATATACGTTTTACGCCGAGCTCAAAAATCCTTACGGCACCGAAAAAGGCTCGGTAACCACCAAATGTGTTAAGGTCACTGTAAGAACCTCATCTGCCGAAGGCGATTACTCATACCGGGTTTTGGACGACGGAACCGCAAGCATCACCGCATACAACGGAACCGATACCGATATAGAGATTCCGTCGACTATCGCCGGACGGCAGGTGACAAAGGTCGCGGGCTTGGGAGAATCCGCAAAGCAAACGGTAGAGAGCGTCGTGATCCCCGAGGGCGTAACAGATATCAGCGAAGCTTTCGCGAATTGCACGGCGCTTAAATCGGCGCATATTCCGGGTTCTATCGAACCGGGAGAGTATGGTGGTTCATCCGCTGCTTTTTGCGGGTGCAGCAATCTTGAAAACGTTACATTCGGAGAAGGCTTTTCATATATAGGTTATTCTATGTTCAGCTCTTGCGGAATATCGCATATCATTATTCCGGACAGCGTTACAATGATCGCCAAATACGCTTTTTCCGGTTGTCAAAATCTGAAAGAGATCGTCATTCCCGAAAACACCGGATTAGCAAGGTGTACAATTGCCCAAGCCCACTCTGCGCTTAACTTGGGAGATGCGTTTGGTGCGGCATACTATGACTGTTACGTTGAAACCATCTATGGCGTACCCGGTTCCTCAGCTGAAACTTATGTTCAATTTGCCAACGCAAATCTTGAAACCAATATCCAATTTGTCGACATCAGCACCGTACCTCACGAAGAAGTTGTAGAACCGGGCTATCCGGCAACCTGCACCGAGGACGGCTTGACCGACAGGATATACTGCTCGTTCTGCGGTCAGGTTTTGCAGGAGCATGAGGTTATTAATGCCCCCGGACACGATTATCAGATCGTTCACGGAACTCCCGCGACCTATACGCATACAGGATTGAGCGACGGCGTACAGTGCACTCACTGCGGAGATTGGGTAGTAAGGCAAACGGTTTTGGCAAAGCTGGTTTCAAATTACAACCCGGGCGACGTTACCCGTGCCGGAAGAATCACAGTGAACGGCGTAACCGCTATTCAGCGGCACATCTCCGAAATCGAGCCGCTAAGCGAGGAGCAAATGTATTTAGCCGACGTCAATCATGACGGCGACGTTACCATTGATGACGCAACTCTTTTGCAAATGTATCTCGCCGAATATGACGTGACAATAACATAAAATGACCTGACCGCCCGGTACATATCGGGCGGTCAGTTTTATGTTTTTTAAAAATCGCTTGTGAGTATTTAAGAGCATTTCGGAGTATTTTAAAGATTTTGAGAGATTGCTCGGCGCTAAATTAAATATTTTCAAAAAAGTGTTGACTTTCCCATTAAACTGTAATATAATCATAGAGCACGAAAAAAGTACAGGAGGAATAAAAATGTCAACATTTTTAGCAAAACCCGCCGAAGTTGAGCGCAGCTGGTATGTTATCGACGCTGCGGGCAAACCCCTCGGCAGAGTCGCCACTCAGGCTGCTGTGCTGCTCAGAGGCAAGCATAAGCCCACATTCACCCCCAACGTAGACTGCGGCGACCACGTTATCATCATCAACTGCAAGGACGCTGTTCTGACAGGCAACAAGCTCACTCAGAAGAAATGGCAGCGCCACACCGGCTATATCGGCCATCTTAAAGAAACCCGCTACGACACACTTATGGCTACCCGTCCCACCAAGGCGATGGAGCTTGCCGTAAAGGGTATGCTTCCCAAAAATACGCTCGGCAGAAACGCTCTTCTCAGACTCAGACTCTTTGAGGGTGCGGAACACAATCATCAGGCTCAGAAGCCCGAGATGCTTGAAGCATAAGAAGGAGGCAGAACATTATGTATGATAAGACACCTTATTTCTACGGAACAGGCAGAAGAAAAAGTTCTGTTGCCCGCGTAAGACTTTATCAGGGCACAGGTAAGATCACCATCAACGACCGCGACATCGACGATTATTTCGGTCTTGATACCCTTAAGCTCATTGTAAGACAGCCTCTTGCCCTCACCGAAACCGACGAGAAGTTCGACGTTGTTTGCCGTGTTGCAGGCGGCGGCGTTACCGGTCAGGCAGGCGCGATCCGTCACGGCATCTCCAGAGCGCTGCTTCAGTATGACACCGAGAATCTCCGCGGCAAGCTCAAGAAGGCCGGCTTCCTCACTCGTGACCCGAGAATGAAGGAAAGAAAGAAATACGGTCTCAAAGGAGCACGTAGAGCGCCTCAGTTCTCAAAACGTTAAAAGAGTTTTATATTCTTATTCCGTTTATTTACTCCAAGACTGCATTTTGTGGTCTTGGAGTTTTATTTTACGTTTTGAGAACTTCGGGTCCTCGGCAGCACAGCTGCCTGCGGCGGAGCTAAAAACAGTGCGCAGCACTGTTTCCTTAACGCTCCTACAGTTCTCAAAGAGATAAT
>CACXGW010000099.1 GCA_902767325.1 uncultured Ruminococcus sp. | reverse complement strand
TACTGGTGCGGGCGACAGGACTTGAACCTGCACACCGATGGCACAAGAACCTAAATCTTGCGTGTCTGCCAATTCCACCACGCCCGCGTGTTTGATTTTCCATTGATTATTATATCCTAAAGCAATAGCTTTGTCAATCTTAACGCATTGGTTTGACTTTGCAAAAAAAGCGTGTTACAATGTCAGTATCAAACCGAAAAGAGGTTTTATTATGAGAAAAACAGCAGTATTACTTGCCGCTTTGATGCTTTGCGCGGCGCTTTGCGCGTGCAATGACGACAGCGAGAAAAAGTCCGGAAGTGAGAGCACCGCTTCTTCAAAAGCAGAAAGCAGCGCATCTGAAACAGAAAGCTCAAAAAGCGATACTTCCAAATCCGAAAGCTCAAAGACAGAAAGCTCAAAGGCCGAAAGCTCCAAAGGCGATTCTTCCGAAACGGAAAGCAGCAAAAGCAGCGAGGAGTCCAAAACCGCGAGCAGCGCTTCTTCCAAAATCAAGCATACCCTTAAAGATTATGTGAAGCAGGTGAAAAAGAGCGGACTGTCCGATAATGATACAATGAAGATCGACGTATACGCCGAGGACAACACCTTTGTTTATGCCTTCACATACAAAACTCAGATCGAGGAAGACAAGCTTGCAAGCGTAAAAAAATCACTTGAAAGCTCGCTTGAATCGAGTTCCGACACATATACCGGCGTTATTGATGAGATCCACGACTACACCGGGCTCGACGCCGAAGTAAAGGTTATTTACAAAAATGCCGACAAGAAAACGATCGCGGAAAAAACTTTTACAAAATAATTGATCAAATAAAAACACATCCGACAAAAAGCTATGCCGGATGTGCTTTTTTATTTGTTGTCGGTCAGGCGGATGGCAAGCGCTGTGATGTCGTCGTCGCGCGTTTCGGCACGGCGGCGGATAGCCTCCTGAACCACCGCCTGAGCAAGCTCCTGAGCGCTTCCTTCGCTCCACGATTTTATCAGTTTTTCGAGCCACTTGTCGTCGCCCGTCAGTACGCCGTCTGACACCATTACCACCATATCCCCCGCATTCAGTTTTATCGTATCGGATGTAAATCGTATATGATTCAGGATTCCCGCGGGCAGACCGGGCATTTCGCGCGTTGTCAGCCTGCCGCCTTTTTTGATGAAGCTTAGGGGCGCGCCCGCCTTTTGAAGAGTGACCTCGCCGGTGTAAAGATCGACGCCCGCCAAATCGACCGTGGAAAGCGATTCGTCGCCGCTTTTTATCATAAGCGCGGCGTTGACGATCTGCAGCGCGCTCTCGGGTGACAAGCCCGCGCGGAGCAGTCTGCCCATGACCGAGACCGCCATATTGCCGTCCACAGCCGCTCTGCCGCCTGTGCCCATTCCGTCGCACACAAGGGCGAAAAGCCTGCCGAAGCCGTCGGTAAAATAGTCTATGCAGTCGCCGCATAGCTTGCCGCCGTCGGCGATATGCTGATCGGCGCCGATCTCAACGTCAAAAAGCGGTATTTCGCACATTGCCGCCCTTACCCGGCTGCCGGCGTAGCTGAAATTCGGCAAGTCGAACCGCCTTCCGCTGCACTTTGAGACCTCCCGCGCAAGCTGTCCCTTGCTTAGTTTTTCAGTGATATTACCAAGCTCCAGCTCAACGGTCATCCTGCCGTTTTCGCCGATAAGGCAAATGCATTCCGCAACGTTTATCCCCAGAGACGTCAGCCGTGAGATTATCCGCTCTGCGCAGTCCTCGTCGGGCGTGAAGGCGGCGCTGAACTCCTTTGACAGATCGCGCAGGATGTCGCTCACCCCGGCGAACTGTCCTGCCACTACGCCTCTCAGCTCAGCGACCCTGTTCTGAGCCTCGCGAGCCGCCAGCAGGTGGCGGAAGTTGCGGTTCATATGAGTTGCTATCTCTTTCTTTTTGCAGCAGTTTTTCACGAAAGCTTTTTCAACATCTTTTTCGGTCAGACTCCCGTTTTTGGAGAGTATTTCCTCCAGCCGCATAAAGTCATCGCGCGTAACACCGCCCTCGTGCTCGTAGCAATACATTTTAAGCCCGCAGCCGCCGCAGACGTCGCGCGCCACATTCTCGCACACCCACGCAAACGACGGAGAGTACATCTCCCCCAGCTTTTCGGAGACCTCTTTGACGTCATTCCTGACATTCGAGATCGCCTTTGAGGCAAAGTCGAGCCGCATAACAACGTTTCTTCTGAGGCTCTCGCCCGAGGGCGCCTCCTTTTCAGTGCCGAGCGCCGGGGTCAGCACGTTGCCGACCTCCTTCGGAAGCAGCATAAATATCGCGGCGCCCGAAACACTTTCGATAAGCGCGGTCCCCAGCACGTTTTCAGTGCCGAACGCAAGGCTCATCAGCGTGTTTGAAGCGATGAAGCTAAGCGCACAGGCGACCTTCCCCAGCGGAGCAAACAGCCCCGCGATCAATCCTCCGAACGCGAAGCCTCCGCAGACATAGCCCAAGCCGCGTGTCGCAAGGCTGAAAACCGCGCCTGTGGCAACTCCGCTTATCGCTCCGCCGCCGGTGCTGCCGTAGCGCGCGCAGAGCAAAATCGCGATCACCGCCAGTATACGCCCGACGGAGACCCCTTCGATAAGCACATTCCCGAGCGACAGCATCAAAACGCAGGCGGTCAGCACGAGCGCAGCGCTCTCCTGACGGGTATACGCCGAGATACCGCGGCGGTTTGACGCGAGCCGCACCGTCAGCGACATAAAATATGCCGCCGCTCCCGCAAGCGACGCTTCTATCACGCACTCGCCGAGCGACGAAAGCGTTCCCGCTCCGCCGAAAAGCAGAGCCGCGCCCGTTGCGAACACCGACCCGAACGCAACAAGCGGCGCAAACAGTCGGCTGCGCCTGATGAAGCCTATATCGCTAAGCAGCCACCGCAGCGCGCCGATCGCGATGACCACCGCCACATACCTAAAGCTGTTCGACGGGCTTAATACGACATATCCCATTGCCGTGCCCAAAAGCGAAACGCCGAGGCGGTTCTTCGGAACCGAGGCGGCAAAGGAAGCGCCGAACGGCGCAAGATCACCCATGACCGCTCCGCGCGATACCAAAAATCCCAATCCGAGATATATAGCGCTTTGCACGGCGTTTTTTACCACATTGTTTTCCGCTGTCCTCCGTGAGCGTACAGCGGTTTTAACTCCTTCCATTTGCAACATCCTTTTTTAATCCTTATTTATTTGATACTCTTATTATAGGATCAGCGCGTCGATCGTTTTGTCACTATGTGACAGCGGGTTTTTAGATTGTTTTGTAGAAAACCTTGATATAAATATTGTAACTTTGACGCTTTTAGATTATAATGTAACTATCAAGCTGAAAGGAATCGTTATATGATTATTATGTCGGTCGACCTGGGAAAAGCGAGAACAGGGCTTGCGCTCTGCGACAAAACGGAATTTTTGGCGTCGCCCTACAAGGTCATTTTTGAAAAATCTCCGAAGAAACTGCCGGAAAAGGTTGCCGAAGCGGCAAAAGAAGCAAAGGCTGAGCTGATCGTAGTAGGACTTCCGAAGAATATGGACGGCAGCGAGGGCGAAAGCGCTCGGAACGCGCGCGCCTTTGCCGAAGAGCTCGGAAAGCTTTCAGGACTTGAGACCGTTATGCAGGACGAACGCGGGACCACCATTACCGCCCACAACTTTTTAAACGACACCAACACCCGCGGCAAAAAGCGGAAAAACGTTGTTGACGAGGTCGCCGCGACGATCATCTTACAGGATTTTCTGGATTCACGCAAAAACTAAAAAACGACTCGCTCCTCTGGATGCGGGTCGTTTTTCATTTGATATGTATTCTGTTATCCTTCATACGGTGCTACGGTATTGTATTCAACGTCGTCCTGCGACTGCTGTGTCTGCTGATCGTTTTCCTCATATGCCGCAACGGTGTTGTCCTGACTGTAATCCTCGCTGCATACGTCATATGCTGCCACGGTGTTTTCCTGAGTATCGTCATCGCTGTTGCTCTGAGCGTATTCAAAAGCGTTGCCCTGAGCGTCGTTTTGAGGCTCTTGCTGCTGCACCTGAACGATCCCGGTCGATGATGCGCGGCTGCTCTCGGCGCTCTTTACACCGCAGCCCGCAATACCTATAGCTGCTGTTGCGGCGATCGCCGCCGCGGCAAAAATCAAAGCTATCTTTTTCATTGTTTTGCTCTCCCCTGTTATCTGTTTGTTACATACATTCTGCCTGTCTGCTGACCGGTAACGTTGAGCTTGGAATCAACGGTGAAGCAAACGGGTACGTTGTTCCACTTGCCGTCGGCTCTTTTTGCCTTGAGAACGGCGTTCGTTACGCCCTTTGTGATGCCCTTTGCAATGAACTTGCAGGTCTTGTTGGAATATGTGAAATCGCAGGTGATCTTAGCGTTGGTGCTGTCGGCGGAGTAGTTCCAGTCGAATCCCTTCATTGTGTAGGTGCAGGATTTTGCGGTGGCTGCCTGAGTGGACACCGAAGTGGTTTTTGCGGTCGCCGCGTTAGCGCTGATCGCCGTGCCGGCTGTTCCTGCTGAGATTGCGCAAAGCGCTGCCAATACTGTTCCGATTACCTTTGTTTTGATGTTGTTCTTTTTCATTTTGATTTCTCCTTTTTATTTGTTTTATTTCAGTTTTGGTTTATCTCCTTGACTGTGGCTATATCATAACACACCGAAAAGGACAAGAATGGGACAAAAATCCGGGAAAAATATAAAAATTTAAAAAATTTTTAAAAAAAGTTTTTAACCGCAGAAAAAAGCCCCCTCAGAAGAGGGAGCTTTTAATAATGCTATCATATATATACGTCATATTCGGCAAGATACATTTGCAGAAGCGTTACGTCGGAAATCGTGATCATTCCGTCTCTGTTTGTATCCGCGGCGGATCGTCTTGCGCCGGTAAGCTCAAAGAACTCCGCGATATGGCGCTGGATGACGGTGACGTCGCTTACGGTTATTTTGCCGTCGCCGTCAACGTCTCCCGCTCTCTCGCTATACGGAACAAGCGGGAACTCGTCGACCTCGTCGGTCATATAGTCGCCGTCGTAGTCAAAGAATCTTGATCCCTCACCCTTATTATACAGCGTGAATCTGCAGCCGTTGTGGTTGAACAGGCGCGTGACCGAGATCGGGTCGGCAAACACAACGCCGTCTTTGCTGCGGTTGTTGATGATAAGGGTCGAGAACTCATTGCAGCCCGGCTGTGTAAAGCTGACCGTCTGCTTTTTGCTGCCGGAAAGGATCGTTTTGTGATTGTTAGTTTCCCTGTAATTGTTGCTGCCGGACTGAGCCATTTCGGTAAAGTCGCCCTTTACCTCAACCGTTCCGGCTGAAAGATCCCAGCCGTTGTTTAAGGAAAGCTCCATATTGAGGTCGCCGTTAACGAGCAGATAATCGCTGTCGTTGTAATTCATCAGCAGCTGTTCAAGAATATTGCAGTTTCCGTTTACGGTGACCTTACCGTTTGTGAATACAAGCCTTGAAGCGGTAAGCTCGCCGTTCACGGTGACCTCGCCGTTACTGAGGCTCATCCAGTCGGTCGTAAGGTCGGTATCGATCGTTGTGGGTCCGTTGACATAGAATTGCTGTACCGACAGATCGTCGCAGTGGAGCTCTCCTCCCATGGAAACCAGGACTTGTGCCGTGATGTCTCCGTCGAGGGTCAGCGAGTTTCCGTTGAGCCGGAGCGCTTCTGTCAGGACAAGGAAATCGGTGTCCTCAATTACCGTATCCTCAACCAAACTCATAAAGCCTATACCGGTTTCAAAACAGATATGAGTATTTTGGAAAACAGGATTTTGGAACGCGCTGTAGCTCGGACGGGTAAAGCTTATCGTCTGGACACCGCTGCCCGAGAAGATCGTTTTGTGGGTGCCTGTTTCCCAATAGTGACAGTCTTCGCCGGTTTGGCTTATCTCGCTAAAGTTGCCCTTTACCTCTACCGTTCCGGCGGAAAGTCCTCCGGAAGAGTAATAAGAGGAATTTGTAAGCGCCATAGTGAGGTTGCCTTTTACAAGCAGATAGTCGTCTTCAAAAACCATATTCATTTCCCGGGTGACGCTGCAATTGCCGTTTACCGTGATGTTGCTGTTGTTGAAAACAAACGACGATACATTCAGGTTGCTGTCGAATGTGCAGCTCTGGTTGAAGGCTTGCAAATACTCGGTTGTTGCGTTATTGCAGTGAACAACGCCGCCGCTCATAGCAATAATGCTTTGTGCCGTGATATCTCCCGGAACGGTCAGTGAATGTCCGTCGAGATCGAGCATATCATTCACAACCAAAGAATCGGTGTCGCTGAGCGTCGTATCATGCGTTAAATGTAAAAAACCGACTGCGGTCGCAAAACGTATGTGAGTGTTTCGGAATACAGGATACACTAAAGCGTTGTGCTGCGGATCGGCAAAGCTGATAGTTTGCACTCCGCTGCCTGAGAATATCGTTTTGTGATCCATGGTTCCCCAATAATGATTATAATCCCCGTTTTGACTTATTTCGGAAAAATCGCCCTTTACCTCTACCGTTCCGCATGAAAGATTTGAGTTGCCGTTCTAAAGAGATAAAGTCAGGTTTCCTTTTACAAGCAGATAATCGTCGGCATTTTTCATATACAAATAGTTGCTGACGGCACAATCTTTCGCCGCTTCAACACGTACCCCGTCGCGAAGCTCCAATCCGTTTGAAAAAATCACGTCCCCGTCAAACTTATTGTAGGTGTACTGATTTGCTAAAAAGTAATTTTGGAAAGTATTGTTTCCGTTTGTATGATACGGCGTGTAGCTTCCGATTGCGGGTATGCCTTCACTGTTTGTCGAGCAGAGCAGCTTTGTGATCGGACGGTATGATCTGGGAATTCTGTGAGCGTCAAAAAGTCCGCCGTTGTAGTTGTTTTCGCGAAACTCGTCGTTGGGATAGAAAACGAAATCTTTACCGAAATGGAACAGGCTTCCCACCTGTGTGACCGGATCGTCGGAATTGATAAAGTTAAAAATATTATCCCTGTTCTGAGGAATGAGTGTGCTGCGCGGCGCTGCAAAGGTGTATGCCATAACGTTGTTCGAGCTTATGCCGTCATTATAAAGATAGTGACCCACAAAAACGTCCGCCAGCGCGGCGCCCAGGCTGTGACCCGTGACCAGCATACAGTATTTGCTGTCATAATTCCTCATATCCTGGATCATATTGTAAAGCGAGACCTGTTCACCGTCGATATTGAAATGCAGATTTTTTGTATCGTTATAGAACGCCAGCGCGTTGAATGAAAAGCCCCTGTGGATACCGTTTATCTCAGGCAAAAACTTAAAGTCGGTAAACCAGTCGGCGATGTCGGACGAACCCCTGAACGCCACCGCGATGGCGTACTTTTTCCTGCCGTTGTAGTTGACTTCCTTAAGCGCGATGCCGGCGTTCACCGCCAAAAATACATTTTGATGTGTTGTCTGACGGATCTGCTGATTGCCATACTCGTCGGTGTATTCCTCGTCGACAGTGTATTCGCCGATGTCATAGGTGCCGCTGTTGATCGTCTTGCAAAACTGCGTATAGCCGTATTTTTGCGCCACCCTGCTGTTCCAGGTCGAATAATCCGCCTGAAGCTCATATGCCCAAGCGGACATATTAAGCAGCATTTTCATTGTTTCCGGATTGAACATAGCATGAGTTCCGTCGGTTTCAATGTGGTTAGGCACATAGCGCGCAGCCTTTTCATATGTATTGTCATCGGGTGAGCTCGGCGTATCGTCGGGCTCTGTGGGCTGCTGCGGCTTATCGTAAGAATACACATAGCCGTAAATCGGATTTGGATACACTTCGCTTAGCTTGAATGTACCTACGGAAGCCTCATTGGATCTCGACTGGAAAAAGTAGACCTCTCCCGCGGCAAGGGACATCTGATTATCAACATAAACATAGTGATAATCTCTCACCTGAAGGATGATATAGTTGCCGCTGTTGATATAGCCCATAAGTTCTTCGTAAGTCGGGTTTTGAATATCATGCACATATCCCAGCGATTTCCCCTGCTGACCGGCATACGCTATCGGAGCGTCTCTGCCGTTGGTTTGGTAGAATTCGCCATCTAAATAGTTATTTTCATATTCCCAGTTCATATAATCGTCGGGGTCGAAGCCGTCGGGAGCTATCCCGAGATCCTTGAGCATTTTTGCCTGTGCAGTCACCCAACAGCCGGATTGGCGCATTTGGTAGTTATCGGACGCGCCCTGCGACCATGTAC
The DNA here is from genome assembly GCA_902767325.1 of uncultured Ruminococcus sp. Taxonomy (GTDB): domain Bacteria; phylum Bacillota; class Clostridia; order Oscillospirales; family Acutalibacteraceae; genus Ruminococcoides. Next base: position 12,992 of record CACXGW010000099.1, on the reverse strand, counting down.
GCCAGTCGGCAGAGTAATAGGCTCCGACCGAATCCTCCTCGGAAACAGTCGCCGCTACCGCCTCATCCTCCGGCACGGTCGCCGCAACTGCCTCATCCTCAGACACCGCTGCCGCAACCGATTCTTCCGTCGTTTCAACGGCAAATGCCGAAGAAAACGGAACAGCGGACAGAATCATAATAAGCGACAAGGTGACCGCGGTTATTTTACACAGTTGTTTCAAAACGATCCCTCCTTTAGTTTCATAGAAAAAAATACAAATAAGTATAATTAATTTTATCATAGATTTCTATGCCGCGCAAACCAAAAACAGGCTTTGATTTTGGCAGTATTGCACAGACAACGCAAAAAAAGAGCCGGCCCGGATGAGCCGACTCTCAGATTTTTGTTTGTTAATTATTTTACAACTACCTGATCCTTGGGAACAGCGATGAAGCAGCCGATGCCGCCTTCTTCCAGAGTTACAACGCCGGTGATCTCGATGTTAGCGTCGTTCTCGGGATAATCGTCGATTTTGTCAACGCCGTCGATCTTGTAGGTCGTGCCGATCTTGGTCTTGTCGCCGTCGCTGATGGAGATGGTAGCCTTTGCGCCGAAGTTGGAGCGGCTGTTGATACCGGTGATCTTAACTACCATACCCTGGTTGCCGTTTGACTGCAGCTCTTTTGCGAAGGTTTCCAAATCGGAGAACTCGGTGATGGTCTTTTCGGGTTTGGAATAGTCAACGTCGCCGCCGTCAGCCTTGCTCTCGGTGTCGCTGCTCTCAACTGCCTGTGAGGAAGCGTCGTCAGCCTTGCTTTCGGTCGTGGAACCGGAGCCGCAAGCCGCAAATACCATTGCGGTAAGCGCAAGCGCCATAACTACTGCCATGATCTTTGTGATTGTTTTCATAGAATACATCCTTTCAATAATAAATAATCGGGTTTTTGCTTATAAAATATTATATACTATATTGTTCAAAATTACAATAGAGAATTAAAAAAGAAAAAAATTACAACCCGGCCTCCGAAAATATCTCTTGAAGGTCGGGTCGTATATAAAAATCAATAAATATCCGCAAAGGTTTTTTCCGTTTCCGCTTCCGAAACAAAGCCGACGGAAGCGCCGTTGCTGCCGATTTTTATCCCGGCAAACACAACGGCTCTTTTAAGAGCTTCCTCGGCGCTGCCGAGCTTTAAATAGAAATGAACAAACGACGAAAACAAAGCGTCGCCCGCGCCGACGGTGTTCACTATCCTTCCGCTGTCGTAAGCGGGAACTGTGACGGGTTCTCCCTTTTCGCGCTCAAGAAGCATTGCTCCCTTTGCGCCCATTCCGATCACGATCACCATGTTGTGCCAGCGGTTTTCTATCTGCCTGATAAAGCTTTCGGGTGCGCAGGGCAGGTTTTCATCGCTGAGAAACAGCACGTCGGCGTTCTCCATAAAGTCGCGGTTATACTCATCGTTTATATCGCCCAGCACGTGAACGTCGGTCGCGGTCAGCACACCGAGCTTTTTGGCGTGCCGGATAAGCTCGCGATTGAAGCCGATGTTGCAAAGCACTGCCGCATCGCAGGTTTTCAGACTGCTTTCAACCTGTGACACATCAAGGCTTTGCTCCTGAATGTCCTTTAGGTCGCAGTATATCTGCCGCCTGCCGTCGGGGTCAAAAAGCACAGCGGAAACAGGCGTGTTTTTTAAGCTTTGAATGATGTTAGAACTGTCGATACCGTCTTTTTTCATCCTGGAAAGCACACGGTCGGCTTCCTCGTCGGTTCCGATAAAAGACCGAAGCTTCGCCTCGTCACCCAAAGCTTTTAGCGCCTTTGCTATGTTGTAGCCTACACCCGAAACATTTGAGTTTATCCCGAAAAACGGAAAGTCGATGGGGTAATAATTTATCGGAAAGCCCATGACCGCAACGGTCGTTTCGATATTGACAAGACCCGATACAAGTATTTTCATATGGTTTTCCCTTAATTCACTGTGCCGTTCACGATCTGCGCGTAGACGTCCTCGGGGATCATCGGCGAACAGATCTCCGAAAGCAGCGCTTCATCGATCCTTCCTGTTTCAGCGTATTGTTTGCCCGCTTCGGCAACAAGCTCAAGACGCGGAGCCGTGACCTCTGCCGCCTCGGGAGCTTTGAACATCGGGCTTTCGGGAACGGTTATCATCGTGTGGTTGTTGGGGAAGCATAGCTTGAACTGCGCCACCGCGGGCTCGAAATTATGCTGACTGTTCGGAAAGCCGCAGCCGCAGATCATCAGGTATTTCAGATGGCTGAAATCCGCCTGACCGACGTGCTCGTAGCGCTCGCCGACCTTGTGCATCGCCATGCTTGACAGCGGAAGCGTACGGTCGAGCAGCGCCTTGAGCGGAGCAGGCATTCCGTAGCAATATAAAGGATAGCTGAAAATCAGCAGGTCGCTTTCGAGAATTTCCTCGAGGATAGGGCGCATATCGTCGTTATGTATACAGTCGCCGCCGTTTCGCATACAGGCAAAGCAGCCGCGGCAATATTCGATGTGCTTGTCAATAACATCTATTGTTTTTACTTCGTTGCCGCCTGCTTCGTTCATCCCCTCAAGAAACGCGCGGGTGATGTGCATTGTGTCGCTGTTTTCTTTTTTGGGACTACCGTTAATCACAAGAATTTTCATTGCTTTTCCTCCTCTGTTTTTTAAAGTCGATCATTATTACGGCTGATCTGTATATCAGATACAGCCCCGCGCTCAGCAACACCGAACCGAGTATATCCGTCAGCCAGTGCACGCCTGAAATGAGCCTGCCGCCTGCCATAAACACCGAGAAAGCTATGACGAACGCGGTCGTTATTCTTCTTATTGTGATGCTTTTTACCCTTCTGTCGATCTGAAATTTCAAAGTCGGCATAACGCTCAGCACCAGAAGCGTAGTGGATGACGGATATGAAGCCTCCATATATCCGTTTATGGGGATCGGGCGGTAATTTATCGGGATCATCTCAAATATAAGGTATCCGAGGATAACCACGATATAGTACAGCCCCAAAAGGATAATATCGAGATCGACCTTCAGCAGACTTCTTCTGCCGATGAGCTGAACCAAGCCCAGAACCGCAAAGCCCAAACAGATCGCGATCGGGACAAGCCCGAGCCAGTCGGTTATTGTATAGAGGGTCATATTCGCTCCGGTCAAGCCGTGGAACCAAAGGTTGACGGCGGCAAAGCCGATATTCGTTCCGTTTTGACCCTTTGGCTGCACGTCGACATTCATTATCAGAAAGGTGAAAACCACAAATGCCGACAGCAGGATCATGCCCGCAGCCAATCCTCTTTTTCCGTTATTCTTCAATTTTTGCAACTTCCTTGTTTTGCGAGATTTCGGCTCCGTGGCGGCAGATCAGTCCTGTTACGATAAACATGATTCCCAAGCCTACGGAAACGTTGTCGCTTATGTGCAGGTCGGAAACGTTGCCTAAAACGTGCGACATAACACCGGTGACGATACCGGCGGTCATAGCGGTAGCTATGGGAATGCAGATCGTGAGGATTCCGAGGCGGATAAGCTCCCTTGCACCCTCAAAGGTAAACGGAGTGCCCGCAGCGAGCTCGTTTACAAAATAGCGCTTCGCGAATTTGCAGAGCACGGCTTCTCCGGCGCAGATGACGATACCCGAAGCCATAGCCGTGTAACAGGTACCGAGGCTTATTGCGGCTTTATTTTCGATTATGCTGTGAATCGTCACATCGCCGATTTTCAATCCCTCGGGAATAAGCGCGAGACCTAAAATGCCCACAGCGCAGCCGATAGCGCCGATAAGGCTGAAAATAAAAATAATAGTACAAAGTATTTTGCCGATCTTTGAAAGCGTCTGGATCGTTCTTAATGTTTTTGTTTGCATGGTTTTTGCCTCTTTTCTAAAAATCAATTTAATCCTTTTTCCAATAAAATGTATAGTTGAAAAGCTTTTTGAAGCCGAGCTTTTCGTAGAACTCCATATCCGACAGAACATAGGCTTTCTTCGCGCCGAGCTTTCGCGCGCGGTTGAGCGATTCGTAAATAACCGCTTTCGCTAAGCCCTTTCCCCTGCATGACGGGATGGTGCACACCGGCTCAACATAGGCGTAATCTGTATTGTCTGAGTACCACAAGCAGCACAGGGCGGCAAGCTCGCCATCGGGAGTAACAGCCGCGACGCCCAGATCGCGGTTGAAATGCTTTCGTGCCTGAGGAACGATCTGCTCCTCTTTTTCAAACTCCGCTTTGTCCGTGCCGTGGTCAAAGCCCTGCCAGAACAGCCACTGGATCTCGTACGCGTCCTTTACGGGGTCGGGATTTGAGAAGCTGAAGCCCGTCGGCAGCGTTGAAGGAAACTCCCTGTCGAGCGAAAGGCTCATCATCGTTTCGGTTTGCTCAGCTTTTTTGAAGCCCGCGTTTTTTGCGGCTGCGATCTCATATTGATTATTGTCGCAGATTGCGACGCCTAATCCCGAATCGTCTTTTAATTCTCTAAAAGCATAATCAAGAGCTTCGGGATAGAGGTTTTCATACTCTTTCAGCGCGCCGCAAAACGCCTCGCCGAAATACATATCATACACCGCCGCGGCAACGATTTTTCCGTTGTCGAGCCATATGCCGATCGAGTTCATCAGGCTTTTATCGAACTCGGGATGCTCGTACATCCACTCAAACCTCGCCCAGTTCCAATTGATATGGCTTTGGTCGCTGTGATTCAGCTCGATAAAAAAGTCGCACAGCAGCTCGTAGTCGTTGTTTGTATATCTTCTGAATTCCATATTTTATCCTTTCCACGGGCGTTTCTTTTCCATCCAGCCCTTTTCCTTCCAGTAATCGACATCCGCTTGATTCCAGCCGTTTTTCTGCGCAAGGCGCATAACCGAGAACATCGCTTTTGTTTTTACGGAGGGTTTTACATTGTCTTTCCTGTTTAAGATTTTCTTTGCCAGCGAATCGGTGGCTTTTTCGACCTTGGCTTTCTTTTTATCGCTGACACCGTTCCAGTCGGTCGCCGCGACCGCAAAGCCGTATTTATACACTCTGCCGACGCCCCAGTAAAACAGGCTGTGCGCCATATCCTTATTTGTCGATCTCATTCCGCCGCCCGCGGCTGTGCTGATGCAGACCGCCTGCTTTTTAAACATCTTTTCCTCGGGACGGTGGACCATCCAGCGCCAGCCGTAGTGGTCGAGGAGCGCCTTCATCGAGCCTGTCGCGTGAAAGACATAGACCGGACTTGCGAGTATGATAACGTCGGCTTCGTCGAGCGCCTTGGTGATAGGATCGAGCTTTTCATAATGCGGACATTTTGTATGGCTCTTCACGATGCAGTTTGTGCAGCCGCAGCAGAACTCACCGAAATCCTTCGGAAGGAAAAACTCGGTCAGCTCGCCGCCTAGCTTTTCGGCAAGCATATGCGAAGCGTGATAGGTCGAGCCCTTATGGCTTTGCCCGTGGATTATAACTGTTTGCATCTTATTCTCCTTTGATCGCGTAAAAGCCGCTTTGCATATACGAATGCCAAAACAGCTCGCAGGATTTGAAGCCTGTTTTATTCAGCAGTTCAAAGTGTTCTTTAATAGTTATCGGAAAAAACTCTTTATTATACCGCGCGGAGTGAGCTTTCACTTCATCAAACGTTCTTCCTGAATTCAATTCGTATTCTTCAAGGCGGCTGAGCATTATGTCCGTTCCCCGGTCGGTGAAAGGAGCGGTGTTTTCAAAGTAAATGAATATCCCGCCGGGCTTCAGAGCGTTGAAGCAGTTTTTTACGGCTTTTTCTCTTGCCGCCCTGTCAAAATAATGGTGCGACTGTATAGCCGTTACAACGTCAAAGCGGTTTTGATAGCTGAGGTTTTCCGAACCGCAAAGGACGAACCGGCACGGCTGACCAAAAAGCTTTTTTTGAGCGTCGGCAAGCATTTTCTCCGACGGGTCGCACAGCACAAGCTCCGACAGATTAAAAAGTTCAACAGCCTTTTTGCCGAAGGTCCCGGTGCCGCAGCTTGTGTCGAGCAGCGAGATTTTTTTATCCTTGCAATACGCCGAAATCACGCTGAAAATTTGATTATAAATCTCGTCGTAAAACGGGATGACCTTGCGCACATTATCGTCGTATTGATTTACATTGAATGCGGATTTATTGTCCATTGTATTTCTCCTTATCCAATCATCCAAAAAGCGCATCTGTTCCCCGGTGTGGAACCAATGCTCGCCGTTTTCCATAACGGTGAGACTTGCGTTGTGCTTTTGGGAAAACGAACATATCGTTTCATAAGATGTTAACTCATCACATCTTCCGTAAAGTATATCCGTCGGACAGCTCCAGCCGATCGGATGCTCCCGTACGTAACTGAGATATTCCCAAGACAGCTCCTCGCCGAAGGAAGTCGGGATAACACCGCGGCTTTTAAGTTCTTGTTCGGTAACGTTTTCCGCTGCCATCATATTGCAGATAAGCTTTTCCATATCGACTACAGGCGAAATGAAATACGCCTTTTCAATTAGAGAGTCAATACCCGCGTTCATACTGAAAAACGCACCTATGCTGTTTGCAATCAGTATAATCTTTTCATACTGCGTTTTCAGCTTTTTCACTGCTGTAAAAATCTCGGCTCCCGTTTCCCACGGAGTGAAAGTCTTGTAATCCAAGCCCAAAACATCATAATCGGGAAACAGCGGCTTGTAATGCTCGCTCTCGGACGAGCTGCCGCCCTTGCCGTGTATGTAAATAATAGCGTTCTTCATTTTACTCTCCCTGTTCTGATATAATGCCCTTCCTGTATCGCTGCAAAGGTCGCCGCGGCGCATATGACGATTGCGCTGTATTGCAGATGGAGAAATCCCAACATAAACGGCAAAGCAAACAACAGCGCCCCTGTCACCTTGTTCATCACCGAGTGTACGGCAATCATTTTTTTGTGCATCACAACGCCGTAAAGGGTATTGCTGATTTTGATCAGCGCGATCACAGCGATCCAAACCCACAGCCACACAGGGATAACGAGAACCGGCAAAAGCTTAAATAAGCACACAGCGACAAAGATAAAATCCGCAATAGTTTCGAGCTTTGCGCCGAACGCGCTGACGGCATTTGTTTTTCGCGCGACCGTTCCGTCGATCATATCGGTAAGTCCCGCCGCACCGTACAGCACATAGAACATCGGTGAAAACGGAGGAAAAAACAGTATTGCTATGCTGAAAACGATTCGGGAAAAGGTAATGATGTTAGCGATATTCTTCATTTCATCGGCGTACCGACTTCGATCAGATTACCGTCTAAATCGTAGAAACGGATAATCGTCTGCTCCCAACTGTGGGTCATCAGCCGATTGACATATTGAATATCGGGATACAAGTTTTCCAGCTTTTCGACGAACCCTTCTATATCAGCTTCCTCAAAGTAAAGCTCGCAGGAATTGCTTTTAGGAATAATATCTCTTTTCAAAAATTCTTTCCAATGTCTTTCTTCCTGCAGAACAAGACCGTCTGTCAAAATCATATTGCCGTCGTTATCCGTCAGCATTTCAAGCCCGAACAGATCATGATAAAACTGTTTGGCTTTCTCTATATCTTTGACAACGATCAATGTGTTTTTCAGTTTCATCTTCTGCTCCAAATCAGCCGTTCTTCACCGGCACCCATATGCCGCACTCATAATCGGGCGACTGCGGATCACCGGAGGAATACACTTCCAGCGTTGCCATTCCGTTCGCCTTAAACTTTTGCCCTTCGTTTGGGAACCACTCCTGCCAAACGTAGGTGTTCAGGGTCTGCAAGGATTCGGGGCAGGCGCCTTTTGTTGAAAATACAGCCCAGTTACTCTCGGGAAACGTGTACAGCTCCAAGCCCTCGGGCACATTTCCGCCCTGATAAAGCCCGGCGATCCAGTATTCAAAGCCGTTTTCGGATTCCGCGCAGATGGCGAACATTCCTATCCCGTTGGCTAGAATCGCTTCCTCGACCGGCGTTTCGGGCTTCATTGTCTGCCACAGCCGCGCGTATTTTTCATTATACTCCTTGTCCCAGAATTCGGGGCATTTGATATAGCCTTCCTCGGGTTTTATCTCTGTGTGATAACCGATAAAAGACATTTCATTTTTCTTTTCGTAAGTGAGTTTCATAGTGTCTCCTTTAAATCATTTTTTTACCAGCTCTTTGAATATAACGTCCTTATCAAAATCGCCGTCGATAAGCCCGGGTATCTCCTTGTACGCCTTGCAGACCGAAACGCTGAACTCGGTGAAAATCCTGCTGATCTCCTCGTCGGTATACGGACATTCGTCCGTAACTATCAGCGTGGTGAAGCTATAAGCCACAAGCCACAAATCGCGGAAATAACTGTCGGCGGTCGCGGCGTCCATATTATAGGTTTTCATTACGGATTCGCGCACCAGCTCCTGCGACAGCTTCAAGCCCTCGGCAACGCTTCCTTTAACGCCGTCGGGCGGTGACAAAAACAGATATTTATAAAGCTCAGGCTCATTTTTCGCAAACAAAAGATACTGCTGCCCTACGCCCAGATTCGGGATAGGAGCCTCAAGTCCGCGCAGGGTGTATTCCCTATAGAGCGCTTTTGCGTAGGCGTACACTTCGGCTTTAAGCTCATCCATCGTGCTGAAGTATGTGAACAGCGGGCGGGTCGACGCGCCCAGCTTTGCCGCCATTTCGCGCGCCGTCAAGGCGTCTATCCCCTTTTCGCGCGTGATCTCCACCGCTGCGGCTATTATTTCTTCCTTTTGAAACTTGACCTTTGGAGGCATTTTGATCTTCCTTTCACGTTTAGGTAACAGGTGTTGTGCAACTACTGTTATCATAACGCTGTTTTTATCTTTTGTCAATAGTTTTTTCAAAAAAACGGAAAACCCGCAGCGCCGAAATAACGCCGCGGGCTTCCGTGAGGTATTTTATGTCTTTGCAGCTCAGGAAAAACTGAAAATAGGATTGGACGGTAATGGATCGAGGACTACAATGGCTTTTTCCTTTACTGCGTCTATAGTGTATCACACCGAACAAGACAAAATCGGGACAAAAACTAAGGAAACAAAAAATTTTTTAAAAAATATTTTACAACACCGCGCGCAAAAAGAGGCTGACCAAATGTGGTCAGCCTCCGAAGCTTATCAATGCTTATTACGCCCAATTGAGGGTGTCGCTGTAAACGTTGATGTAATCCTGAGCACTGCGCTCCCAGCTGTTGTCGCTCATCATTGCGCGCCACATCAGCTGATGCCAGCCCTCGTTGTCCTGGATACCCCACAGCGCGCGGCGAACCGCATGCTGCATATCCGCGGTGTAGTAGTTCTTGAAGGTGAAGCCGTTGCCGTAGTTGTCTGCGGAATCGAATACCGAGTCCTTCAGACCGCCGACCTCGCGCACTACGGGGATAGTGCCATAGCGGAGCGCGATCATCTGAGACAGACCGCAGGGCTCCTGAGCGGAAGGCATAAGGAAAATGTCCGCGCCGGAATAGATCTTTCTGGCAAGCTCGGGAACGAAGCCGTGGCAGAAGATAAGTCTGCCGGGATACTTGGACTGCATAAAGTTGAAGAAGTCCTCGTATTCCTTGTCGCCGGAGCCGAGAATTACAAACTGCATATTCTCGGTGTTCATCAGCTCTTCCAGACCCATACGAACCAGATCCAGACCCTTGTGGGAAACAAGGCGGGTAACCATTGCAACGAGCGGGATGCTCCAGTTGACTTCCAGGGTGAGTCTTTCCTGCAGACGGCGTTTGCATTCGCCCTTGCCGCTCATATCCTCTTTTGTGTAGTTGCAGTAGATCTGATAGTCGGTAGCGGGATCGTAGCTTGCAGGATCGATGCCGTTCTTGATGCCGCAGAGCTTGTAATGACGGAGGTTGAGCTCGTCATGGAGTCCCCAGCTGTACCACGGGTCTTTGATCTCAGCCGCGTAACTCGGAGAAACGGTGGAAACGCGGGTGGAGGTCTCGATAGCGCCCTTCATCATATTGAGCTTGCCGTTCATCTCGAGGATGTGGCACTCGCTTGCGGGAATGCCTACGCACTCGGTGTTGACTTCCCAGCCGTACTCACCCTGATACTGGATGTTATGGATAGTGAACAGGCTCTTGATGTTGTAATACCAGGGTCTGTGGGAATAGAACAGATAATAGTATACGGGAACGAGAGCTGTCTGCCAGTCGTTTGTGTGGATGATGTCGGGATGGAAATCGATGTAGGGCAGCATTTCCAGAATGGCGCGCGAGAAGAACGCAAAGCGCTCAGCGTCGTCATAGTGGCCGTAAAGGGTGCCGCGCTTGAAGTAATATTCGTTGTCGATGAAGTAGTAGGTGCAGTCGTTCCAGCGAGCCCAGAACAAACCGCAATACTGATGTCTCCATGCTACGGGAACGGTGAAGTTCGTGATGAAGTTCATCTGATTTTTGAGATCCTGAGGAATAGTGCCGTAAAGCGGAACCACGATGCGGCAATCCTGTCCCTTTCTGCACAGAGTGTGCGGAAGGCTGCCGGCAACATCGGCAAGTCCGCCGCTGCCGCAGAAGGGATTAGCCTCAGAAGCACAGTATAATATTCTCATTGGTTTTTCCTCCTATAATATGTTTTAGTTTTATCATGTAACAAGGGCAGAGTTAATTGTCGCTTGAGGACACGCTGCCGGTGTTGTTGCAATTATTGAACTGGGTTTCTCTGTCGCTTTCCAAAAGATGCGCTACCCAATAATTATCATTGACTCCCTTAATGGTCGCCGCACTGTTGCAGTTATCAAATATAATACTTTCCGAATCAATAAGCAGCGCGCCCGCGTAAGACTTATCGCTAACTATGCTCACGGTATCTTCAAGCGTTATATTTGTAAAGTTCGCATTGCCGGCAGAAAACGCTATCGCCGCTGTATTTTGTTCGCCGTGGAATGAACAATTCTTGAATGTTAGATTTTTAACATCGGTTCCGCCCATCCATTCGATCAGAGCACATCTTTCTGTGTTTATATTCAAATTGGAAATCGAATGATTATTTCCATCGATCACAGTGTCCTCTATTGTGCCGGATGAATACGAACCGCCTGACTCGACAGCTTTTTGACCGATCGGGATCCAATCGGTCACCGAAGACATATCGATATCATCCATCAGAATGAAACCTGTTTTGCAGCCTTTTTCTGTCATATCATTTTTGTGAGCTTCGTTCATTTCGTTGTTTGCGAACTCGCGGTAAGCTACCAGATCATCAGCCGTGTAGATCTCAACCAGACCGTCGCTGTTTTTCTTAAGCCCGGAATCGTCGGACGCTTCGCTGCCGGTGTCGGAATTAACGTCGGAATTGTCGCTGACATCCGAATTATCGCCGGAATCCGATGAACTGCTTTCAGTCGTCTTGGGCGACTCCGAATTGCCGCAGCCCGCGAAAACGACGCCGCAGATCAAAAGTCCCGCAAGAATCAGTGCAATAATCTTTTTCATTTATCTATTCCTTTCCGTTGACCCTTATACCTCGGATTTTTTCGCTATGTAGATCGGATAGGACTCAAAGCCCATGAGCGTGCGCTCGTCTTTGATGGTAACGTCCTTGTCGATGATAACATAGTTGAGGTTTGTGTCCTTGCCGATCTTGGTGTCCTGCATAACGATGCAGTTGGAAAGCTTGGCGCCTTCGCCGACATAAACGCCCTTGGAGATGACACAGTTTTCGACTTCGCCGTCGATAACGCAGCCCTGAGCGATAATGGAATTTTTAACGCTGCTGTTGAGGCCGTATTTCGAGGGAGCGTCGTCGCGTACCTTGGTGTAGATCGGGTGCTTGGGATTGAACAGCTCGTCGCGGACTTCCTTCTTCATCAGGTCCATATTAAAATCGAAATAGTCGTTGATGGAGCTGATAGCGGCGGTGTAGCCCTTGTTTTCAAAGCCGTAAACGTTATATCTGCCAACCATATCCTGGATAAGGCGCTTGACGTCGAGCTGGTTGAGGCTGAGAGCCTTGCGGATCTCTTCCATAAGCAGGTCTTTTCTGACCAGGATGGAACCGTAGACCTGGTTGACGACCTCGTCGGTCGCGCTGGGCTTTACGAATACCTGGCTCACCTTGCCGTCGGGCTCGACGTCGATTGTGATCGGACGCTCGTAGCCGCCGGGAACCACGTTGTTCTTGTAAACCAAAGTGATGTCCGCATTCTTCTTGGAATGGAAGTCGAACAGATCGGTGTAGTCAAAATTCGTGATGACGTTGCCGGGAGAGATCATTACATATTCCTCACGGCAGTTTTCAAGATAGCCGTGCATATTATAGATGGTCTCGACATAGCTGCCGAAGGACTTTCCGCCGTAGGGAGTCAGCAGCGTGAGGTTGCTTCTTCTCTTGGAAAGATCATAGGCGCTGCCGGAACCGACGTGGTCGGTCAAAGACAGGAAGTTGCTCTTCGCAACGATTCCCACGTTGTTGATGCCGGAGTTCGACATACTTGACAGCACAAAGTCAATGATACGGTATTTGCCGCCTACGGGAACGCTGGCGGTGGTGCGGGAAGCGGCAAGCTCGGGGATCTTTTCATCGAGGGTGCCCGCAAATACAAAGCCTAATACATCGTTACTTCTCATTTACCTGCTACCTCCGTTTCACTGTCGATCATTTCTTTCGCCATGATTTGAACGCCGTCGCCGATAACGGTGTTTTCACCTATAACGGCAATGCCCCAGTTGTCGCGGTTCTCGACTTCTTCGGGACGCTGACCTACCTTGGCGTTTTTGCCGATGCGGGTGTTTTCGGCAACGATGGCAAACTGAACGCTCGCGCCGTCCTCGATAACAGCGCCCGGCATAATGATTGACGAATTGATGGTCGCGCCCTTGCCGATCGTAACGCCCGAGAAGAGGATGGAGAATTCCAGATTGCCCTCTACCTCGCAGCCGTCTGCAATAAGCGAATTCTGAATGTTGGCGTCGGGAGAAACATAGTGAGGCGGCATCATCGGATTGCGCGAATAAATGTCCTTAAGGTCAAGAGTTACCTTGGGATCGAGCAGGTCCAT
>CACXGW010000098.1 GCA_902767325.1 uncultured Ruminococcus sp. | reverse complement strand
TCAGAGTGTACAAATAATCGGTAGGTATACTGACGTATGGGTGCCGATTTTTGGGCAGTCTGACGGAATAAGATTCAAGCAAGGCGTGCGCCGCGAATTGTGCGGTGGTGCCTTAATACTCTCTTTCAACCACGGCGCAGGTGACGTTGTCGTTACCGCCGTGATCTATCGCGGCTCTGACAAGCTCCAGCGCGGGATTGTCGGGATATTTGTTCATCGTTGCCTGGATCTCGTCGGGCGAAAGCTCGTCGTAAAGTCCGTCGCTGCACAGCAGCAGCCTGTCGGTCTTTTTCATAACAACCGGCTCGTAATACTGCGGAGAGATACCCTCGCGATAGTAGTCCGCACCCAAAAACGCGGTCAGCCTGTGACTGTCCAGGCTTTTGTCGGCTTCTTCCTTGGTGTAGATGTTCGCCTCGTACTTTTTCATCGCCAGCGTGTGGTCGTGCGAAATCTGAAAAAGCTTTGAGTCGCGCAGCAGATATATGCGGCTGTCGCCCAGCGAAAACGGAAAGATTATGCCGTATTTTATTATCGCCGCCGCAACGGTAGTGCCGCCGGTCTGACAGTAATTTTCCTCCAGAAAGGCGCGAATCCCGTCGTTAGCGCGCTGGATATAGTCACCGACAAGCACGTTGATAGGCTTGTCGGGATACATTTTCACCGCGTTTCTCAGCCCCTTCGCTAGCTTGGCGGAAATAAAAGCAGCGTGTTCGCCCTTTGCTTCGCCGCCCATACCGTCAAAAACCGCGGCGACCAGCGGCGCCTCATATACGGCGTCAAAGCTCAGGTTCCTGTACTCAAGCTTTTTTGACACCGTGTTTATCGTAAAATTGTCCTCGTTGTTTTCTCTGACAAGTCCCGTGTGCGTGGTCAGATAGACCCTGTAGCATTCGGGAAGCTTGCGCTTGTTTTCGTTGAAATCCATAGCCACCAACCGATGTTGCGAAATTTATGTCAGCAGGGAGAAACGGTGATGTACAGCAGAATGTTGCCGTAGATCACAAACGTCGTGTCGCCGACGGTTATAACGTCGTGGTCGTTTACATGGGCGTTGCCGTTTATCCTTCTGCCGTTGACGCGAACGCCGCCCAGACCGTTGTCAAAGATCGCCCAGCTTTTCTGAGTGCGGCGCAAAACCGCGTGCGAGGGCGCCGCGGCGGGGTCGGAAAGACGGATAACATTGTTTTCACCGCTGCCGATGGTTATGTTTATCAGCTTGCCCGAGTCAAAAACACGCCAGTGTCCGTCATAGCGCATATTCCCGCAAAACACCATGATCACCGCTTCGTGATGAGGCTTTTCGGATGAGCTTCTGTCAACGCGGAGGATATCGCCGTCGGCAAGGCGGGCGGCTCGGGACCTATGCAGGCTGTCGTTTTCAAGCTTATACCCGTTGATAAAGGTGCCGTTGACGCTGTTGTTGTCAATGTAATAATACGCGCCGTCCTCTTCGTTTTGCACGAACTCGCCGTGACGTCTGCCGACAATAGCGGACAGCACGGTTATATCGCACAGCTCGCCGTCGTAAATCCTGCCAAAGGTCATCCTGCCTTTGAGCGGATACACCTTCGGCTTGCAGCGGCAGTCTATGACAAGGAGCGAAGCACCGGACAGAGTGCTTATGCGTGAATACTCATATTGCATAACGGGATTATCTCCTTTATGTTTGGTTTACGCTTTTATTGTACACTGTGCAAATCGCGGTGTCAAGAATTTTGTGTTGATGCAACACCGCATCATACGAGTGTTTGTTTTGACTGAAAATCTTTTTAAAAACCTCTTGACTTTTTTTCAGCAGGTGCTATATTTTAATCAGTATTCGCACAAATCTGTTATTGCAATAGGAGAGTACAATGGATAATATTATCGAAACAAAAAATCTGACGAAGCGCTACGGCACGAACATTGCGGTCAACGGCGTTTCGCTTCACGTGAAAAAGGGCGGCATCTACGGTCTTATCGGCAAAAACGGCGCCGGCAAAACCACGCTTATGAAGCTGCTGCTCGGTTTGGCTCAGCCGCAGCAAGGAGAGATAATTCTTTTCGGCAGCAGCGATCTTAACAAACAGAGGATAAAGATCGGCTCGCTCATTGAGGAGCCCGCGCTTTATAAGGGCGACACCGCGCTTGAGAATCTGAAGCGCTTTTCGCTGCTTGTTCCCGCCTCCGATGATGAGCTGAAAAGCCTGCTTGAGCTGGTCGGTCTTGCCGACGTCGGCAACAAAAAGGTCGGGCGCTATTCTCTGGGTATGCGCCAAAGGCTCGCGATAGCCGTCGCCCTGCTCGGAAATCCCGAGCTGCTCATACTCGACGAGCCGATAAACGGTCTTGACCCTACAGGAATCAAAGAGGTACGCGACCTGATTTTGGAACTCAACAAAAAGGGCATCACGTTTTTGATTTCAAGTCATCTGCTCGACGAGCTGGGAAAGATCGCCACGGACTTCGGTATGATGGCAGACGGCGTTATCGTCGAGGAAATTTCTGCAAAAGAATTAAGAGATAAGTGCCGCGCTTTTTTCAAGGTCACTACCGACGACAGCGAAAAGGCGCTTGGTGTGCTCAAGGCGTGGGATCCCGGCATCAGCGCCGAGACCTCCGGAAACGAAGTCCACATCACCTCCGAAATCAACGACAGCTCCGAAATCGCGGCAGCTTTGGTAAACGGAGGCGTGCGCGTGTATGAAATGCGCAACGAAAGCATTGATTTTGAGGACTTCTTCATCGAAAGGCTGGGATCGTAATGAGTCGTTTACTTCGTTTTAATTTCAGAAAACTGAGCCGTCAAAAAAGCTTTTATCTGTGCCTCGGCATCACGCTGGGAATGCTCGTGCTCACCGGCGTGATGTATAAAATGATTTTTGATTCAACCGAAGCTATAGATATGGGCGCGCTGATGTCGCTGCCGTCCTTCAACAGCGTGACCTTCGGTCTGATGGGTATGGACAACAGCAGCTTTATTATGGTAATGGGCGTTGCCGTCGCGCTGATGGTTTGCGACGACTACGAACAGCACACCGTAAAAATCATTTTTGCCCGCGGCTATTCTCGGCTGCAGTTCTATTTTTCAAAGCTTGTCACGGCTTTTGTCGCAATTACCGTCGCATTTGCCGTCGTCGAACCTGCTGCGTTCGGCATAGGCGCAGTATTTTTCGGGTTCGGTGACGCCGATATGGCAAAGACCTTCGCGCTCATCGCGATCCAATATGTTGCCGTGCTTGCCAACGCCGCGTTCATCTTTATGCTCAGCTGCATTTTCCGCAGAACAGGGCTTTCCATCGCCGCGGCGCTTGTGGCTCCCACAGTCATTACGCTTGTGCTTCAGTTGGCGGACGCCGCGATCCGGTCGGAGAGCATCCGCTTGTCGTCTTTCTGGATCTCATCGTGCTTTGCCACGCTGTCCGATCTGAATGTCGAGACCTACAAAATGCTGCTTTGTCTCGGACTTTGCGCGGTATACACCGCCGTGTTTGTGATGATCGGAGCGTTGATCTCCAAAAAGACCGAGGTTTAATAATTCTTAAAAAGAAAAAAGAGGTTGGCGTTTGCCAACCTCTTTTAGTATGTTTGAAAAATCAGATTTCCAGAGTTTTGATGGACTCAAACTCTTCAACGATCTCGTCGCTCGGCTTCTTGGTAACGAGCGAAACGATAACGTTAACGATAAGCGCGATCGGGAAACCGATAGCCAGCGAGTAAAGACCTGTTGTGTTCTTGAGCAGCTCGCCGCCTACAAGAGGGATGTAGTCCCAGATGATAACGGTCAAAGCGCCTGTAGCCATACCTGCGACTGCGCCCGCGAGATTTGAGCGCTTCCAGAACAGTGCAAGCAGAACAACGGGGCCGAACGCTGCGCCAAAGCCTGCCCATGCGTCGGAAACCAGACCCATGATGCTCGAGTTGGGATCAAGCGCGATAACAAACGCGATGACCGCAACAACAAGAACAGCGATCCTGCCGACGAGCAGAGATTTCTTTTCGCTTGCGTCCTTTTTGATAACGCCCTTGAAAATATCCTCGGAAATAGCGGAGGATGTAACAAGCAGCTGGCTGTCCGCTGTGGACATAATAGCCGCCAAAATTCCGCAAAGGAAAATACCGCCGATGAACATAAGCACGTAGTTGCTGGAGAACACCTGCTGGATAAGGCGGATGAACGAGGTTTCGCTGTTGGCGTCGGTAAGCTCGGTGGTAAGGAAGCCTCTTGCAACCAGACCAACAAAGCAAGCCGCAGCGAGTGAAAGGATGACCCAAACGATAGCGATCTTTCTGGATTTCTTGACCTCCTGCTCGTTCTTGATAGCCATAAAGCGGATGATGATGTGCGGCATACCGAAGTAACCCAAGCCCCATGCAAGGTTCGAAATGATAGAGTTGGCGGAGATGCCGGAACCGTCGGTGTTAGTAAAGAAATTCATATAGTTTCTCGGGCTTGTAACACCGTGATCAGCAAGCGCTTCGGAGAAGCCGCCGTGCCATGTCATAAGCGCGTAAGCCACGATCGGAACCGCCAGAATAGCCACCAGCATCAGCATACCCTGAATGAAGTCGGTGGTGCAGACTGCGCGGAAGCCGCCCAGCAGTGTGTAAACCAGAATAACGACAGCTGCGATTATAAGACCGATGGTGTAAGCGTTGTCGATCGAATCGCCGAACAGCGTAGCAAAGAGCTTTGCGCCCGAGCTGAACGCCGAAGCGGTGTATACCGCAAAGAAGATAGCGATGATGATCGCGGCGACGATTTTGATGACGCCGAACTTATCGCGGTAACGGTTTTGGAAAAAGCTGGGGATGGTTAGCGAGTTGCCCGCCACGATGGTGTATTTTCTGAGACGCGATGAAACGATGTACCAGTTCAGTATTGTGCCGATAAGCAAACCGATGGCGATCCAAACTTCGCCTGTGCCCGCAAGATACACAGCGCCGGGCAAGCCCATCAGCAGCCAGCCGCTCATATCGCTCGCCTGTGCCGAAAGAGCCGCTGTCCAGCCGCCCAGATTTCTGCCGCCCAGAAAATAGTCTTCATTATTTTTGGTCTTCTTTGAGTAGAACACGCCGATCAATATCATAACCAGCATATAAAACGCAAAGGCGCCTAAAGTAATGATTTTGTCTGTACTCATTTTGTTCCTCCCTTTAAAATTTTAAAATATCAGCGCATTAAAGCACAAATACTTATCTATAATAGCAAAATCTTGCGAAAAAATCAAGAGGGTTTGTCATAAAATGAAAAAGTATTGAAAATTTGATTTAATATTCCCGGGGCAGTTGATTTACGGCAAAAAAAATAGTATAATAAACTATCTATAGTTTACTCTGAAAAGGAGCTTTATATGGATTTTGTAAGAAGAACATGGGCTGAGATCTCGCTTGACGCGATCGCCCATAACTTTCACGAAATAAAAAACCGGGTAGGGGAAAGCTCAAAGCTATGCTGCGTCATAAAAGCCGACGGCTACGGTCATGGCGCGGTGGAGCTTGCCCACATCTACGAAAAGCTTGGCGCGGATTTTTTCGCCGTCTCAAACATCGACGAAGGGATCGAGATCCGCACCTCGGGCGTCAGGCTGCCGATAGTCATTTTGGGCTACACCCCCGTCAGGGAGGCTCAGCGGCTGGCGCAGTACAACATCTCACAGGCGGTATTTTCCGCCGATTACGCCAAGGCGCTGTCGGAAAGCTGCGCGGAATGCGGCTGCGTGTGCAAGATCCACATCAAATGCGACACCGGAATGAGCCGCATCGGCTTTATGTGCCAGCAGTTCCCGCGTGATAATAATTCCATAAAAGAAATATGCGAAGCCTGCAAGCTATCAAATCTCGAGCCTGAGGGTCTGTTCACGCATTTTTGCGTTTCCGATGAAGGCGACGAGGGCAGAGAGTTCACAAACAAGCAGTTTGAAAACTTTATGCACGTCAAACAGGCTCTTGAGCAAAGCGGACTTAATATCCCGATCTGCCACTGCGCGAACAGCGGCGCCATCGAGGATTACGGCAACGCCTACTGTGATATGGTCCGAGCAGGCATCATTCTGTACGGTCTCGCGCCGTCCCCAAAGCTTTTCGGAAAGCTCGATCTGCAGCCCGCTATGACGCTGAAAACCACTGTGGCATACGTCAAAACTTTGCAGGCAGGGTCGGACATCTCATACGGCAGGACCTTCACCGCCGACCGCGAGATGAAGATCGCCACCGTGCCGATAGGCTACGCCGACGGCTATGTCCGTCAGAACGCACGCGACGGCTATATGCTTGTGGGCGGCAAAAAGGCGAAAATCGTCGGCAGGATATGTATGGATCAGACGATGCTCGACGTCACCGATATTGATGACGTAAAGATCGGCGACGAGGTCATCGTATTCGGCAGCGGCGAAAACGGCGAGCCCACGGCGGACACCATCGCCGAAAACACCGGCACCATCAACTACGAGGTCGTTTGTCTTGTCGGCAAGCGCGTGCCGCGAATCTACTATAAAAACGGCGTAATGACGGAAGTGATGTATAAGCTATGAGACTTTTGGTTGTTGACGGAAACAGCATTGTCAACCGCGCGTTTTACGGTATCCGCCCTCTGACTAACAAAGAAGGGCAGTTCACCCACGCGATATACGGTTTTTTGACCATGCTCAAAAAAATAGAAAATGAGGAAAAGCCCGACGCGGTAGCCATCGCTTTTGATTTAAAGGCGCCGACCTTCCGCCACAAGGCGTACAGCGGCTACAAGGCTACCAGAAAGGGTATGCCTCCCGAGCTTGCAAGCCAGATGCCTCCGCTCAAGGAGCTGCTCGGGCTTTTGGGCTACAAGATCGTGACCTGCGAGGGCTATGAAGCGGACGATATTCTAGGCACGCTCGCTGCAGCCTGCGAAAGCCGCGGCGACGAATGTGTAATCGCCACCGGAGACCGCGACAGCCTTCAGCTTGTCAGCGACAAAACGCACGTTCACCTGTGCACCAACCGCGACGATATTCTCTACACCCCCGAAAAGATAATGGAGGACTACGGCGTAACGCCTGCCGAGCTTATCGAAATAAAGGCTATCCAGGGCGACAGCTCCGACAATATCCCCGGCGTTGCCGGAATCGGTCCCAAGGGCGCCGGCGACCTGATACAGCGTTATCACAGTGTGCAGTATATCTACGACCACTTCGACGAGCTTGAGATAAAGGACGGCGTGCGCAAAAAGCTGGAAGCGTCAAAGGACAACGCCTTTCTCAGCCGTATGCTCGGCGAGATCGTCAAGGACGCGCCAATCGACACGAATATCGAGTCCTATAAAGTTGAGATCACCGACAGGGCAGCCTGCGCGAGATATATGTCGCGGCTCGAGCTTTTTTCTATAATCGAAAAATACGACCTCGAAGCGACTCCTTCCGCGGAAGTGACCTCTGACGAGAGCGTGGTTTTGGAAGTTGTTGAAGATAATATTCCTTTAAAGAATATTAAAGAGCAAAAACAAGTATACCTGTCTTTTGATATATCTGATAAAGAATTAAAAATCTTCGCCGTATCAGTTGACGGCAAGGTGTATGTTTCTTCGGATGAATCTGTTTTCAATGAGATTCTGTCCGACGAAGCGCTCACGGTTTATACCCGCGGCTGCAAAGCGCTGTTTGCCTATGCCGATCAAAAGGGCTTTGAGGTGAGCTGTAAGATTTTCGACGTGGAGCTGGCGGCGTATCTTTTGGAGCCGTCCTCCAAGGATTATTCCGACGAAAACCTCTGCGCCGCCAATCAGATCGAGCTGCCTGTTGCGGAAAACGAGGAGCAAAAGCCGTACCGCGCTTTGGCGGTCTACGATAAGCTTTGCGAAAAGCTTTTGAATGAAATCAAGGCTAATTCTCAGGAAAAGCTGTTGTTCGACATCGAGCTTCCGCTCGCGAAGGTGCTTGCTAAGATGGAAAACATCGGCTTTGCGGTCGACCGTCAGGGCATAGCAGATTACGGCGAAATGCTCTCATCACAGATCGCGCAGCTCGAAAGCTCCATCTATGAGAGCGCGGGAACAGAGTTTAACATCAACTCTCCCAAACAGCTCGGCAAGGTGCTGTTTGAGGATCTGGGACTCCCCGTAAAAAAGAAAACAAAAAGCGGCTACAGTACAAACGCCGAAGTTTTGGAAAGCCTACGCTATGAGCATCCCGTTGTGGAGATGGTGCTGCAATACCGCACTCTTTCAAAGCTCAACTCCACCTATTGCGAGGGGCTGTTGAAGGTCATCGCCGACGACGGCAGGATCCACTCCAGCTTCAACCAGACCGAAACGCGCACCGGCAGGATCAGCTCCACCGAGCCGAATCTGCAAAACATCCCCGTCCGCACCGAGCTCGGCAGAGAAATGCGCAAGTTTTTCTGCGCTCGCGAGGGATGGGTGCTTGTTGACGCCGACTACTCGCAGATCGAGCTTCGTGTGCTCGCGCACATTTCGGGCGATGAAAATATGATCGCCGCCTTCAAAAACGGCGATGACATCCACGCCATCACCGCTTCGCAGGTGTTCAATCTTCCGCTCGAAATGGTCACTCCCGTTATGCGCGGCAGAGCAAAGGCGGTCAATTTCGGAATTGTCTACGGCATCGGCGCGTTTTCGCTCGGAAAAGACATCGGCGTTTCAATGAAAGAGGCGTCGCTTTATATAAAGAACTATCTGGCGCACTACAGCGGCGTCGATAAATATATGCACGACGTGGTCGAAAAGGCAAAGCTCGACGGATATGTCGAGACCATGTTCGGCAGACGGCGCTATCTGCCCGAGCTCAGCTCAGGCAAGCATATGCTGCGCGCGTTCGGCGAGCGCGTCGCCAGAAATATGCCTATCCAGGGCACGGCGGCGGACATCATCAAGATCGCTATGGTGCGCGTTGACGAGCGGCTCAAACAGGAAGGTTTGCAGGCGCGTCTGATCCTGCAGGTGCACGATGAGCTTATCGTCGAGGCTCCGCAGGATGAGAGCATGCGCGTCGCCATGCTGCTCCAGGAGGAAATGGAAAACGCCGTAAAGCTCAGCGTTCCGCTGACAGCCGACGCGGCAGTCGGAAGGACTTGGTATGATGCAAAAGGATAATATGAAAGCCATAGCCTTCGTCTGCACGGGGAACACCTGCCGCAGTCCGATGGCGGAGGCGATATTCAATAAAAAAGCGGAGGAAAAAAACCTCGATGTTCGTGCGTTCAGCTTCGGCTTGGCGGCGGTTTCGGGTATGCCCGCTTCGCAAAACGCCGTTGAGGTCTGCGGCGAAATAGGCGTCGACCTCAGAAATCACAAGTCGCATTTTATCTACGATTTTCAGGTCGGCGACTTTGAAAAGATATACTGTATGTCACGCGAGCACGCTATGATTCTCAGCCAGAGCGTCGGCATTCCGCTTGAAAAAATCGAAGTGCTCGACGTTGCCGACCCCTACGGCGGCAGCATTGAGATATACCGTATGTGCCGCGACATCATCGTCACCTGCGTGGACGAAATACTCAGAAGCTATGAAAATTGAGAAAATGACCTTTGCGCATCTCGACGGCGTGTGTGCTCTCGAAGCGGCTTGCTTCGTTCATCCCTGGTCGCGCGAAAGTTTGCAAAATGAGCTTCAAAACGACAATTCGCTGTTCTACGTCGCCGGGGAAAGCGGAGAAATAATCGGCTATATCGGGATGAATTTCGTGCTCGACGAGGGCTATATCTACAACGTGGCCGTAGCAGAAAATCACCGCAAAAAGGGCATAGGCAGCGCGCTTATCCGCACGCTTGTCACCTACGCTAAGAAAAACAGCTTTTCTTTCCTGACGCTCGAGGTCCGCGAAAGCAACATCGCCGCTCGCTCTCTTTATGAGCATTTCGGTTTTATCAAGGTGGGCGAGAGGAAGAGCTATTATTCCGACCCGGTTGAAAATGCTGTTTTGATGACGTTATATTTTTAGTAGTTGAAAGTTGAAAATTAATGGGTCGGTTCGCTCCGATTTATATTAAAGTACAAACGTTGTTGAAAAAAAGCCTCCTTTCATAAAGGAGGTGGCACGGCATTTATGCCGTGACGGAGGATTTCTTAGCCGAGCTGTTTTTTACGGCGCTTTCGGGCAGGATGTGCATTCTATCCGAAATCGATTTTACATACAAATCGGCTTTATAAATCCTCAGTCAGCTTCGCTGACAGCTCCTTTATTAAAGGAGCCTGTACGCTAAAAACGATATAATCAGGTGTATAGATATGAAAATACTTGCAATCGAATCTTCCTGTGACGAAACCGCGGCGGCGGTGGTGGAGGACGGCAGAACCGTTCTCTCCTCGATAATCGCCTCGCAGGTCGAGGAACACAGACTATACGGCGGCGTGGTGCCTGAAATCGCTTCCCGCCGTCACGCCGAGGCGATCGTGCCAGTGGTGTCCAATGCGCTCAAGGACGCAAACCTTACGCTAAAGGACATCGACGCGCTCGCCGTCACCTACGCGCCCGGGCTTATCGGAGCGCTGCTGGTCGGCGTGAACTTCGCGAAGGGCTTGGCGCTTTCAAGCGGCTTGCCGCTTGTGCCGGTGCACCATCTGCGCTCGCACATAGCGTCGAATTATATTTCTAATAAAGAACTAAAACCGCCGTTTCTCTGTCTTGTGGTGTCGGGCGGTCACAGCCATATAGTTATGGTCGAGGACTACACGAAAATGAAGATCATCGGCAAGACTCGCGACGACGCCGCCGGTGAAGCCTTCGACAAGGCGGCGCGCACGATGGGTATGCCTTATCCGGGCGGTATCGAGCTCGACAAGGTCGCCGAAGGGGGAGACCCCCACGCCTTCAGGCTTCCGCGCCCCGTGGTGCACGACGCGCCTTACGATTTCAGCTTTTCGGGGTTGAAAACCGCTGTGATAAATCTTTTGCACAACGCCGCTCAAAAGGGAGAAACCCTCAACTACGCTGACGTTTGCGCGTCCTTCCGCTTTGCCGTTGTTGATTGCCTTTGCACCAACTTCATAAAGGCGGCTGAAGATCTGGGCGTGACAAAGCTCGTAATCGCTGGCGGAGTTTCCGCAAATTCACTTCTCAGAAAAACTCTTTCGCAAGAGTGCGAAAAGCGGAATTGGCAGTTTTATATGCCCGAAAAATCCCTCTGCGGCGACAACGCCGCCATGGTGGGCGCTCAGGGCTATTACGAATATCTTTCCGGCAGAGTCGCGGGCGCCGACCTCAACGCCTTTGCCACAATGAGCATAGAAGAATCTAAGGAGGAATGTATATGAACGAAGAATTCAACCCTTACACGCAACAGCCGCAGCCTGTGGATTTTCAGGCTCCGGTGCAGGTCCCGCCACAGCAGAGTGAACGCGGAAAATCTCCCGCGCTTTGTATTATTTCCATGGCTGTGGGTATTTTCAGTATCCTTATATCAGCGCCGATGGCGGCTTTGTTAACATCGATCCTATATAACATAAAGCACGGTCATTCCGTTTATGACTTGTTGCTTTCGCGTTCAACCGAGGACATTGTTATGGGCACGATCGAGATGTCGCTGATAATCATTGTCGCCGTAATGCTGTTTATCGGACTTGCCGCCGCTTTGATCGGTCTTGTATTCGGTATTAGTTCCGTAAAAGAAAAAAGAAGAAAAATCAAGATGGCATATGCCGGAATAATCACATCATCAGTCACGCTTGTCGCGATTATTGCGGCAGCTGTTTATACAATCATTTATCTTGTAGTTTAATGAAAGAGAGCGATATTATGAACGAAGAATTCAATCCCTACAACAACACACCCGAAATCCCGCGTCAGAGTGAAAATATGCAGCCTCAGCCGCCGTTCAATCAGCAGCCTCCGCAGCCTCAGATGCCGCCTATCCAGAACGGATACCCTTATCCGCCGCAGTATTCAAACGCTCAGCGTTTATCTTCTCCGTACCGTGATCCTCAAAAGGTCTCGGGCGCGGCAAAGGCGTTTGGCGTTGTGTCGTTTATCATCGGCTGTTTCGCGCTGATAATCACAAGTATGATCTTCTTCAATTTCCGCAGCACGATTTCCGAAAAATACGGATACGCGGTCATGTGGAGCACTGTCGTAGGATTGCCTGCTCTTATTTTCGGCGTTGTTTCGCTTATGAAAAAGACCGATAAAAAGATTTTCCCGATTTTGGGAATCGTTTTTGCGGTCATTTTGATGCTGTGCGCGTTTATTACATATTTCTTTATGGTAAACACAGCTCCCGCAGGTTCATATACCAACATTTATTATTGATCTCGGAGAATGATATGAACGAAGAATTCAATCCCTACGAGCAGCAAAATGCTCCCGTTGATCCGCAGCCGTATTATGAGCAGCCGCAATACACGCAGCCATATCAGCAACCGCAATATCAGCCGTATGAGCAGCAGTATCAGCAGCCGCAGTATCCGCAGAACGGTTACTATCCTTATTATCCGCAGCAGCAATATGCTCAGCCGCAGCGCGGCGGAGGAGCGGCAAAAGCTTTTTCTATTGTCTCATTTGTGGCAGGCTGCATTTCGCTGGTCAGTGTGCTGACTGCTTTAGCAAGCTTTTTTGTAGCGCTTCAAACCAACGATATTTCCTATTCATCGACATTTTCCGGTATATATGCATCACTTGTAGGCAGTTCGATGATCACAGCGGTTCCCGGAATCATTTTCGGGATCATAGCGCTTGTCCGAAAAACAAAGCTTGTTCCATTGGCGATTATGGGAATAGTATTCAATGCAGGTTATCTTATTATTTCCATGATCAATAATATGATTGTTTCCGGGGTATGAACTTATGCCATCTGACCGTGATTTTGACGCGATGTATCGCAAATCTCAAAACAGAAGCTTTTCCGGAGATGACCAATCAACGGAAACCGAGCCTTTTGAACACACATATCTTCAAAAGGGCGAATACCCGCGCTATGAAAACGAGACCGTTCAGCCCGAGGTGCTCGACCAAAACGGCAGACCGCTTAACAGATCACGCGGCATTTCTTCCGATATGCTCGGAATAGTTTCGCTGATCATCGCGGTGGTTTCGTTCATTCTGATATTTGTCGGAATGTTTGCGCACTTTGTGCTCTGGCTCAACATCCTGATTTGTCTTACGGGCATCGGCTTCGGAATAGCCGCCCTGCTCAGCAAATCCTCTTTCCGGGTGCTTGGGATCATCGGTATCATAATCGCGATATTCGATCTGATCGTCAATCTGATTTGTATGTTCGTTTTGGCGGTTAGCTCAGGAATTTCGGCGTTTTACAATATCTTTACATAATAATTCTTTAAAGGAATGATAAATATGAAAAATCCAATCGTTACAATTGAAATGGAAAACGGAGGCGTGATGAAGGCGGAGCTTTACCCCGAGATCGCGCCCAACACCGTCGCAAATTTTATAAGCCTTGTTAAAAGCGGCTACTACGACGGACTTACCTTTCACCGCGTTATCTACGGCTTTATGATCCAGGGCGGCTGCCCCGACGGAACGGGTATGGGCGGTCCCGGTTATCAGATCAAGGGCGAATTTGCGATGAACGGCTTCAAAAACGACCTCAAGCATACCGAGGGCGTTCTCTCGATGGCTCGTTCGATGATGCCCGACTCGGCAGGCTCGCAGTTTTTCATCATGCACAAAACCTCGCCGCACCTCGACGGTCAGTACGCCGCCTTCGGCAAGGTCATCGAGGGAATGGACGCCGTAAATGAGATCGCCGAGTGCGACACCGACTTTGCGGACAAGCCCCTCGACCCGCAGGTCATAAAGAAAATGACCGTGGAGACCTTCGGCGAAGCTTACCCCGAGCCCGAAAAGGCGTAAAACCGTATACTATATAATATAGGAAAAACCGCACATTTAGAAAGGATATTATTATGAATGTACTGTTAGCGGGAGGCGCCGGCTATATCGGCAGCCACACCTGCGTTGAGCTTATTGAAGCGGGGCACAGCGTTGTCGTCGCAGATAATTATTCCAATTCCTGTCCCGAGGCGATAAAGCGCGTTGAGGAGATCACAGGCGCAAAGATACCTCTTTACGAAGCCGACGTCTGCGAAAAGGACGCTGTTAGAAAGATCTTTGCCGAAAACAAGATCGACGCCGTCATCCACTTTGCCGGTCTTAAAGCGGTGGGAGAGAGCTGCGAAAAGCCTCTGCTCTACTATCGCAACAACATCGACTCCACCCTTACTTTGCTTGAAACGATGCAGGAGTTCGGCGTAAACAACTTCATTTTCAGCTCATCCGCCACGGTCTACGGAACTCCCGAAGAGGTCCCGCTCGTTGAAACGATGCCCACCGGCAGCCCCACTAACCCCTACGGCTGGACAAAGCTGATGATGGAGCAGATACTCACCGACACCGCAACTGCGAATCCCGAGATGTCCATGGTCATTCTGCGCTATTTCAATCCTATCGGCGCTCACAAAAGCGGAAGGATAGGCGAGGACCCCAACGGAATCCCCAACAACCTTATGCCGTTCATCACTCAGGTCGCGGCGGGCAGACTTCCGCAGCTCGGCGTGTTCGGCGACGACTATCCCACTCACGACGGAACCGGCGTGCGCGACTATATCCACGTTGTCGATCTTGCGCGCGGTCACGTCAAGGCTATCGACTACTCCGGCGAACACAAGGGCGTCGAGATCGTCAACCTCGGCACCGGCACGGGCTACAGCGTGCTCGACATCGTCAAGGCGTTTGAAAAGGTTAACGGTATAAAGATACCCTATGTCATAAAACCGCGCCGTGCGGGCGACATCGCCGAGTGCTACGCGAACGCCGAAAAAGCCGAAAAAGTCCTGGGCTGGAAGGCTGAAAAGACGCTTGAGGATATGTGTTTCGACTCCTGGAACTGGCAGTCCCACAACATTAACGGATACAAATAACCATAAATTTTTTGTGATTACTTACAAATCTATTGCCGTATATTTAGTTAAATCCACCAAATATAAAATTTACTGAAAAAAGTTATTTTATGTTTGATTTTTGGTTGACTTTTATATGGCATTTGTTATATAATAGTATTGCTTATAATAGTAGCATTTTCACAATAAGGAGGAAAAGAAGAATGTTCAAAAAAGCACTAAGTCTTTTGCTCGCGTTAATGCTAATCGTGACATCGCTTTCAGTGACGCTGATCTCAGTTGCCGCTGCCGGTGATGACGAAGAACCGCAGGAGGCGACTACATTTGTTGTAGCCGGCTCACCGGCGGATATCTTCGGAACCGCTTGGGATGCCACTAATGCAGATAACACTATGACAGCACAAGATGACGGCACCTTTACCAAGACCTACACGGTAACCAAAGCGTTTACCGATGTTCAGGTAAAGGCTGTTAAGAACGGTGCGGATTGGTACGGCGACGAAACAGGCAACAATGTTACATTTGACCTGACCGAAGCCGGTGATTTTACCGTAACCGCAACTCCCGTTGGCGACGAAGGAAATTATGTAGTCAGTGTAACAGGCGATTTTGTAAAGTTCAATACTACGCTTGAATATGATTCCATTTTTGCGGTCGGCAACGGCGAAGGCGCGTGGCTGAACGACGCAAGCTGGGATCCCGGTTTCCTGGCTAACGAAATGACCATGACCTCGCCCGGTATCTATGAAATCGAGTTTGAAGGTGTCGGCGAAGGCTTTGACCGTCAGGTCAAGTTTGCTATCGACGGCGCTTGGACTCACAACTTCGGCGGCACGTTCGTCGATTTTGATACCGAAACCGAAGCTGTTTATAACGGCGACAACATCACCTTCGATACCGAAGAAGAGTCTCAGACCGTTAAGCTTACGCTCGACCTGAATGAATTTAATTTCCAAACCAAGGAAGGCGCTAAGTTCACTATCAGCATCGTTACCGACGACGAAGAGGAATCTTCTGTCGCGGAAACTACAGTACCCGACGAGCCCGGCGACGAGACCACAGCTCCCGACGAAACCAAAGAGGGTACCCAGCCTGTAACAAATGCTGAAACAACCGGACACGAAGAGATGTCTACCGCCGGTACAACAGACGCTCCCTCCGAGGACGACGTTTTGAAAATCACGGCGCAGTCCAACCTCTTCCCGACAACGGTTTCCACCTACACTCAGGATGATCTGGACGCTTGCGATAACCTCGTTACCGTAACATACTTCATTCAGTCCGATATGCAGCTCGTAAACGCTGATTGGCTGCTTACCTATGACGGCGATGTTCTCGAGTTCAACCTTAACGACAATATGGTCGGCGAGGGAAGAGACGCAAGAGTCAACATCATGCCCAACGCTCCCGACGCTGTCATCAATGACAAGCCCGCTTCGGTTGATTACGGCATCAAGGGCAACTGCACCAACCTCACCCCGTACTATCTCAACGATCAGGACGGCGACAGAACTGCTTTTGTAACCGTTAGCTTCAGGGCAAAGGGAACAGGCGACGCTACCGTAAACCTCGACGTTTCCGAAATGAGAGTCACCGAGCTTCCCGAGGGTCAGACCCAGTCTCTCCCCCAAAATGAAACTCAGCTCGTAGAGAACGGCACAGTTCTGGATAGCGATATTGATTACTTGTCCGCGACTGAAGTTTATACAGGTCCCTATGACGAGGATTATGAGGCTCCCACAGAACCTCCCACAACCGAGGAACCCACAACTGAGGAACCCACTACAGAGGAGCCCACAACCGAGGAGCCCACTACTGAGGAACCCACTACTGAGGAACCCACAACCGAGGAACCCGCTCCCGAAATCAAGTTTGTAGTAGCAGGTTCTCCCGCAGACATCTTCGGCACAGCATGGGATGCAATGAATGAGGTAAACCTCATGACTGCACAGCCCGACGGTACATTTACAAAGACCTACACCGTTGATAAGGCGTTCACCGATGTACAGCTCAAGGCTGTTGATGTTAACAATAATGGTTGGTATGGTGACGCTACAGGCAACAACGTTACCTTCAACCTGACAGGTGAAGGAGAGTTCACGGTAATCGCAACTCCCACCGATGACGGTAAGTATGTAGTTAGCGTAGAAGGCGACATTGTAGAGTTCATTACTACTTTCGACTATGATACGGTATTTGCCGTAGGTAACGGCGAAGGCAACTGGCTCAATGACGGCTCATGGGATCCCGGATTCCTCGCTAACGAGATGACCGAAGTTGCAGACGACCTTTGGGAAATCGAATTCACAAATGTCGGCGAAGGCTTTGACCGTCAGATCAAGTTCGCTATTGACGGCGCTTGGACGCACAACTTCGGCGGCGTATTTGAAGACAGCGGCGTTGAGACCGGCGCTGTATACAACGGTGACAACATCACCTTCGACACTGAGTTTGAAGCTCAGACCGTAAAGGCAACTCTCGACCTGAGAGATTTTAACTTTGCAACCAAGGAAGGCGCTAAGTTCACCAT
>CACXGW010000097.1 GCA_902767325.1 uncultured Ruminococcus sp. | reverse complement strand
CGGCGTGGTGGAATAGGCAGACACAAGGGACTTAAAATCCCTCGGAGTAAAATCCGTACCGGTTCAAGTCCGGTCGCCGGCACCAAAGCGAAAATCCTGTCACAACGTGGCAGGATTTTTAATTTGTATTATTAATTTTTCAGTTTTAAGTTTTAAGTCTTCAATTTGTGTTGACAGGATTTTTTTAAATGAAAACTTAAAACTTAATAAACATTGTTTTTTCAAAACATATGTGATAAAATAATTGTAACGGAGGTGTTTTTATGATGTATCCCTATCTTACTCTTGATGATGAAACCGAGATTGTGCATTCAGAATTGCTGGATGATAACACCGTTAAAGTCTACATTGAAAAACCCGATGAAAATGATGGTTTTCATTATGCAAGCTGTTTTCTTCCAAAATATGAGTGGAAGGATATTTTCGGATTCAGTAAGGACGAAATAAAGACTTATCAATCCATTATTGAAAACAATGCTCATTTGATCATTGAGCTTTCGCAAAACGGAGGGTTTGATAATGCCTCAAATTTTTAAGATCGGTTCTTATTGGGTGTATTTCTGGGCGAACGAGAACAAGCCGCTCGAGCCTGTCCACGTTCACGTTTCAAAAGGAAAACCCACGGCAAACGCCACCAAGTTTTGGATAATTTATATTTTAAAATCCGATACAGTATTGCATACTTTTTGAGGTTGATTTCAATACGATTCCCGATTATTAAAGCCCGGAAATTTTCCGGGTCTTTTTTTATATAAAATCCTACAAATAAGTGAGGAAAATCTATTCAAAAACAGGCACTTCTTTTAACCCGTCGGACTTGATTTTTACTCCCAAATTTGGTATAATATGATAGATTATGAGTTTAATGTGGGTTCATTTGCGATATAAGAAAAATACGTTATTTTTCCTATTGAAAAAAAGCTATATTTTATCGGAAAAAGCCGCAAATTTTGACCTGTTTTAACACCATAAAAAATGAGGAAAAACGGTTTGATAAATACCGTATGAGAGGACGGAAAATATGAATTCATTCGGCGACGCCTGGGAACTGATATGCTCCTACTGTAAAAACAAAATCACCGATGTTGCTTACAACACCTGGATTTCAAGGATCAAGCCTTTGGAGCTTGATTTTGATAAAAACACAGCCTACCTTCTTGTGCCGACGGATTTTCACCGCCAGACTATAAACCGCTGCTATATTCCCTTGCTTAATGAAGCGTTTGAGGCTATTTTTGACAATAAGTTTCAAATCGACATCAAAATACCGGAAGAGGTAGAACAACAGCTTCCGATAGCCCGCGAACCCGAAGAGGAAAAAAACAGCAACTATGAATATACCTTCGACACCTTCATCGTAGGCTCTTCAAACAACTTTGCTCACGCCGCGTGTATGGCGGTCGCGACAAATCCCTCCAACGCCTACAATCCTCTTTTCTTATACGGTAACTCCGGCTTGGGAAAGACCCACCTTCTTTTCGCTATTCAAAACGAGATAAAGAAGAACTATCCCGACAAGGTGATCTGCTATATCAAAATCGACGACTTTATCAACGAGCTTGTCGAATCGCTCAAAATGAAAACCATGATAGAATTCCGTCAGAAATACCGTCAGGTCGACGTTCTTCTGGTTGACGACGTCCAGTTTCTGGGCGGCAAGGAAGGAATGCAGGAGGAATTCTTCCATACCTTCAATGCTCTTTACGACGCTCACAAACAGATCGTTCTGACCTCCGACAGACCTCCAAAGGAAATCAAGACACTGGCGGACCGTCTGCGTTCCCGCTTTGAGCAGGACCTTATTGCGGACATCCAGCCCCCGGACATTGAAACCAGAATAGCTATCATCAAGCGCAAAGCCGAGCTTCTCGACCTTGAACTTTCAAACGACGTATGCGAATTTATCGCCTCAAAGCTCAAGTCAAATATCCGTCAGCTTGAAGGAACAGTCAAAAAGCTTAAAGCGAGATACCTTCTCAATCACGAGAGAATAACGATCTCCTCCGTTCAGGAAGTCATCGCCGACATTCTCAACAACGACGTACCTCCTCAGGTCACCGTTGAAAGGATAATCGACGAGGTCGCCCGCACCTTCGGCTTTTCTTCCGATGAGATCCGCTCTACAAAAAGCAAAAGCCAGGGGATCAACAAAGCCCGTCAGATCGCTATTTACATATCAAGACAGATGACCAGCCTTTCCCAGGCGGATATAGGCGCCGAATTCGGCGGAAGACATTATTCGACCGTCATTTATTCCATCGATAAAACCATCGAGCGGATCAATACCGACCAAAAGGTCAAGGAGCTCATTGACGACATCATCAAGAATATCCGCGACAGGTGAACTTGACATTTTTCCGCCGGAAAATACACTAACATCTGTTTTAACAACCGTTAACATCCTTTAAAAATCCATACCACATTTTGTATTATAGTATTATATATCGGCTCATCAATACAATATACTGTATGTTACGTTTTATAAACTTCAACATTTTTCAATATCGCATAAAAATTGATTATTATAAAAAACATTAGCGTTTTATAAAAGATGTGAATACCGTTGTGAAAACACGCGAAAACGGATTAACAAACGTTTTAAAAATATCAACCGCGCTATGTTGACGGAAAATGTCGATTGCTCCGCGGAAAAATAAGGGTTTTATGAATTTCCACATTCCCTACTATTACTAATAAAATAAAAGAATAATAAGATAGGAGAGATTATCACCGTGAAAATTACCTGCCTGCGAACGGATCTTGCTTCGGCTATTTCGAACGTCTCACGCGCGGTTTCAACAAAAGCGACCATCCCCGCTCTGGAGGGCGTGCTTCTTAAAGCTTACGGAGAAAGCCTTAATATTTCAGGATACAACTTAGAAATCGGAATTACGACCGACGTAGAAGCGACGATCATAAAAGAAGGCGAGATCGTTTTGAGCGCGCGCCTGTTTCTGGACATCGTCCGCAAGCTGCCCGAGGAGATCGTCACGATCGAAACCGACGACAGAATGGTTACATATATTACCTGCGGAAAGGTCGATTATCAGATCGTCGGTATGTCGTCAGTGGAATATCCCGATCTTCCGACCTTCCAGCAAACCGACGGCATCACCGTTAATTCAAAGGTACTCAGAGATATGATCCGCCAGACGGTTTATGCCGTCAGCGACAACACCTCAAAGCCTATATATACGGGTTC
Source organism: uncultured Ruminococcus sp. (assembly GCA_902767325.1). GTDB lineage: Bacteria > Bacillota > Clostridia > Oscillospirales > Acutalibacteraceae > Ruminococcoides. Next base: position 19,796 of record CACXGW010000097.1, on the reverse strand, counting down.
TCTTTATGAAATCAAGAGCGGCGTGCTCAGGATAGTAGCAATCGACGGCTTCCGCATGGCTATCAGAAGCGAAAATGTCGAAAGTGAAAGCAGCACCGCATTTGTAGTTCCCGGCAAGACCCAGCTTGAGGTACTAAAGCTTCTTACCGAGGATGACGAACAGATTGAGATCATCGTCGGTCAGCGTCACATAACCTTTAAGATAAACAGCTACAGCGTTATTTCAAGGCTTATCGAAGGAACGTTTTTGGATTACAAGTCTACTATCCCTTCCAATAACAAGACAGAGCTTGTCATCAACACCCGTATGATGATCGACTCGGTCGAGAGAATGTCACTTCTCAACAGCGACAGGATTCAAAGTCCGGTCAGATGCAAGTTCATGGATGATGAGATCCGCCTTTCCTGCGCTTCGGCAGTCGGCAGGGCAAATGACGTTATCTCGGTTCCGATAATCGGCGAAAGCGTAGAGATAGGCTTTAACAACCGCTATATGCTCGAGGCTCTCAAAAATACAGATACCGACGAAGTAAAGCTTGTTCTCAACGGACCCATCTCTCCGATCGTTATAAAACCCGTCAAGGGCGACAGCTTTTTGAGCATCGTGGTTCCCGTGAGGCTCGCCAATGAAGGTTGAGAAGGTAAAAATCGACAGCGAATTTATCAGACTGCAGGATCTGCTCAAGCTCGGCGGAGTTTGTTCCACCGGCGGAATGGCTAAGGTAGTCATCCAAAACGGCGAAGTCACGGTCAACGGCGAGGTGTGCACGATGCGCGGCAAGAAAATGCGCGCCGGAGATTGGGCAGTGTTTGAAGATACAAAAGTGATTGTTGAAGAAAATTGAAAGTAAAAAAGATAGGATTTAAAAATTTCAGAAATCTGGAAGACGGCAGCATATCTCCCTGTGACGGGGTCAACGTGATCTACGGCGACAACGCTCAGGGAAAGACAAATCTGATTGAAGCAATTTGGCTGTTTTGCGGAGGACATTCGTTCCGCACCTCAAAAGACAGCGAGGTTATCCGCTGGAACGAGGACTATTCAAGGCTTGATCTGGACTTTTTCGGACAGGGAAGAGATCAGCAGGCGACGCTGAAGCTTCTCGGCGGAAAAAAGACGGTCGTAATAAACGGCGTTGAAAAAAATACCGCGTCGGCTTTGATAGAAAAATTCTGCGCGGTGGTGTTTTCTCCCGAGCATCTAAACCTCATCAAACGGGGACCGGGGGAGAGGCGGCGCTTTATCGACAGCGCCATCTGCCGCGAAAAGCTTCAGAACGCCGTTATCCTTTCACGCTACAACAGAATGCTCATCCAGCGCAATACACTGTTAAAGGATATAGGAAGAAAGCCTGATCTGGAGGATACCCTCGACATTTGGGACGCTCAGCTGACGCATTTCGGTTCGCTGCTGATAAAAAAGCGTCTCGACTATATGAAGATGCTCTCCGAAAAAGCGGCTTGGTTCCACTCGGGCATTTCAAAGGGAAAGGAAGCTCTCGGCATTCGTTATATTCCGACAGAGGGCTTTTACGAAGATGACGACGCGGAAACGATAAGGCAGAAATACGCCGAAAAATGTAAGGCAAACCGAAAAAATGATATAAATATGGGGATAACCCTGGCGGGGCCTCACCGCGACGACGTTGAAATACTTATCAACGGAAAAAACGCCAAAGCCTTTGCTTCTCAGGGGCAGCAGCGAAGCGCCGTGCTTTCTTTAAAGCTCGCCGAGGCGGCGGTATTGCGGGAAAGAATGGGCGAGGAACCCGTCATTCTTCTCGACGACGTCCTTTCCGAGCTCGACAGCGGCAGACAGGATTTTCTGCTCAATGAGCTGAAGGACTGTCAGGTGTTTATAACCTGCTGCGAACGTTCAAACAAAGAACAGCTCAGAGAGGGAAAAATATTCAGCGTGGCAAACGGAATTATCAGTCAGTAGAGGATAATATGTATTTACATTTGGGACAGGATACGGTAGTCACCACCGACAGCATAGTCGCGATGTTTGACATCGACGCGTGTACGGTATCAAAAAAAACAAGGGATTTTCTTGCTGCCGCTCAGAAAAACGGCGAGGTAGTGAATGTTTCGTTTGAGTTGCCGCGTTCGTTCGTGGTGTGCCGCGAAAACGGAAAAACCGTTGTATATATTTCCCAGCTGTCCACAAAGACGCTCAGCAGAAGAAAAGCCATTTGATCCGGCTATATATAAAAATAAGAGGATGCGATTATGAAAAGACAAAAACAGAGATGTCCGTATTGCGGAAAAAGAATGTCGTACTTTTCGGCGTTTTTCAGCAGAAGAAAAGCAGAATACGTATGCACGCGCTGCGGAAAAGAGAGCAGGGTAGTCATCAGCAAGGTCATAATTCCGATATTCATCATCGTCGCGGTGATCTCACTGGCGGTAATCGGAGTGTGGTTCCTGTTCAGAATGCTCAGCAACCCGCTGGGGATCGTTCTGGTCGCCGCGCCGCTGTTCGTTTTTCTGCTGATCTCTCCCAAGTTCGTTCAGCTTGAACCGCTCAAAAAGTACAAAAAATCAATGGAGGCAAAAAAAGCGGGGATCGAATTTTCCGATAACCTCACATCCGACGATTATATCGACGATACCGGCATATCCTCCGACAGCTCAAGCCAGTTCAAAATCAATTCCGATCTGTTCAATCAGATCAAGGCAGAGCGCTCAGCTCCCAAATCCGTGAACCAAAATCAGGAAATAGTGTCGGATTCCGAAAAGATCGAAGAAAAAAAATACGTCCATGTCATAAAGGACGTAAGCGAGGATCACACCGAGGCTTCCTCCGAACCCCTCAAGAAGCTTCATTCCGAGGGAACGAAGGTGATCCGTCCGCGCCACTATATTCAGGATGACAAACCCGCTCATATGGCAACCGACGACGATGTCAAAGAGTACAAAAAACCGGACACCAATAAATATTCCGGCAACAGAAGGTTTTAAAAATGAAGCTTTATCCCAAGCAGTCCGAATGTCCGTACTGCAAGACGGTATACCGCTATTCGGACGTTAAAGGACTGGCATGGAAAAAATCCGAAAAATGTTATCACTGCGAAAAAAAGTTTAAAATATCCCGAAAAAGCATCTTGTTCCTCGCGCTAGAGATCCTGATCATCTACGCGCTGCTTAATCTGATTGCGATCGGCGTCATTCAGTCGGTGAGTTTTATCTCGCTGTTTATAATGAATATGATCCCCGCCGTGGTCGCGGTCGTGCTTTTTCCCCTTTACACAGAGTTTAAGAAAGACGAATAACGGAGGTTAATATGTTGGAAAATACTGAAAATATCGAAGGATTGGAAGCAACTGAAAGCGGTATTGAAATAACCAAGGTCGAACAGGAATACGGCGCCGATGAGATCCAGGTTCTGGAAGGTCTTGAAGCTGTTCGCAAGCGCCCCGGTATGTATATCGGTTCCACGGGTCCCAGAGGACTTCATCACCTTGTTTATGAGATCGTAGACAACTCAATTGACGAAGCGCTGGCAGGCTACTGCTCAAAAATCAACGTCGCGATCGAAAAGGGAGATATAATCCGCGTTTCCGACAACGGACGAGGAATCCCTGTCGGCGTCAACAGAAAAACCGGCTTGCCCGCGGTCACTGTCGTATTCACCGTGCTTCACGCCGGCGGAAAGTTCGGCGGCGGCGGATACAAGGTATCGGGCGGTCTTCACGGCGTCGGCGCGTCGGTCGTAAACGCGCTGTCCGAATGGCTCGAGGTAAAGGTCTGCGACGGCGAGGATGTGTATTTCCAGCGTTATGAGCGCGGAAAGATAATCACCGACCTCAAAAAGATCGGCAAATCCGACGTAAAAGGCACCGAAGTCCGTTTCAAGGCGGATCCCGAAATTTTCCGGGAAACCACCGTTTACGACTTTTCCGTGCTTGAGCGCAGGCTCAGAGAGCAGTCGTTCCTCAACGCGGGCGTTCATATCGAGCTTTGCGACGAGCGCGACGACAACAACATAATCAAAAGCGATTTTCACTACGAGGGCGGCATAAAGAGCTTTGTGGAATACATCCATAAAAAACGCTCGCTTGAGGTCATCCATCCCGACGTTATCTACTTCGCCTCCAAAAACGAGGAGGACACCATAGCTGTCGAGATCGCGATGCAGTATAACGAAAGCTATAACGAAAATCTGCTGACCTTCGCAAACAATATCCACACCACCGACGGCGGTACCCACGAAGAGGGCTTCAAGCGCGCGCTGACATATATCATGAACGACTACGCGCGCAAGTTCGGAAAGCTCAAGGAAAACGACAAGAACCTCAGCGGCGAGGACGTCCGCGAGGGTCTGACCGCCATCATCAGCGTCAAGCTGAAGGAAGCTCAGTTCGAGGGTCAGACAAAAGCAAAGCTCGGCAACACCGAGGTCCGCACAATGGTGGACAAGCTGCTCAGGGACAAGCTGATGGTCTATCTCGAGGAAAATCCCGCCGCGGCAAAGTCTATCTTTGACAAAGCGCTCGCGTCCGCAAGGGCAAGAGAAGCGGCTCGTAAGGCGAGGGAGAGCGTAAGAAGAAAATCCGCGCTCGAATCCGCTCAGCTGCCCGGAAAGCTTGCCGACTGCCAGTCACGCGACAGCAGCGAAACCGAAATATTCATCGTCGAGGGAGACTCGGCGGGAGGCTCCGCAAAAGGCGGCCGCGACAGAAGGATCCAGGCGATCCTGCCGCTCTGGGGCAAGATGCTCAACGTTGAAAAGGCGCGTATCGACAGAGTTTACGGCAACGACAAGCTCATGCCCGTGATCACCGCGCTTGGCACCGGAATCGGCGACGAGTTCGACATTGAAAAGCTCCGCTATGACAAAGTCATAATTATGGCGGATGCCGACGTCGACGGCTCGCACATCCGCACCCTGCTGCTGACCTTCTTCTTCCGCTATATGCGTCCGCTTGTCGAGGCGGGTCATGTTTATATCGCTCAGCCTCCGCTCTACCGCATCACAAAGGGCAAGGAACACAAATACGCGTATTCCGACAGCGAGCGCGACCAGATCCTGGCGGGGATCGAGGGCAAAACCGAGATCCAGCGCTACAAAGGTCTCGGTGAAATGGATTCCGATCAGTTGTGGGAAACCACAATGAATCCCGATTCACGCCTTATGCTCCGCGTTGAACTCAGCGACGCCGAGGCTGCCGACGAAACCTTCACCATTCTGATGGGCGACAAGGTCGAGCCGCGCAGAGAATTCATCGAAAAGAACGCCAAATACGTTCAGAATCTTGACGTATAAGGAGGGGTTTTATGCATTCAAAATCATATATAACCGTCAGATACGCCGAAACCGACCGCATGGGCATAGCCCATCACTCAAACTATCCCGTCTGGTATGAGATCGGCAGGACCGACTTCATCAAGATGTTCGGCACAAGCTATTCCAAAATGGAAGAAGCCGGCGTTATGACTCCGCTCATCAACCTTACCTGCCACTTCGGTCAGCCCGCAAAATATGAGGACAGGCTGATCGTGCGCACCTGGTGCATCCAGATGTCGGCAGCCCGCATCGAGTTTGCCTACTCCGTCAAAAAGATACTTGACGACGGCAGCGAGGTCGAGCTGGGCTACGGAACCACCGAGCACGGAGTGGTCGATTCAAAAACATTCCGTCCCTGCAACATCAAAAAAAGATTGCCCGACCTGTACGAAAAAATGAACGGCAACATAAAGGAAATCTAAAGAAAAAAAGACAATAAAAGCGAATAATACGATAAACGCTGAAATACAGAGGTAACATATGGAAGGACAGAACAACGAACAGCTGCAAGAAAAGAGAATAATCGACGTTGACCTGCAAAATGAGATGCGAAAAAGCTTTCTCGATTACTCGATGAGTGTGATCGTGTCGCGTGCGCTTCCCGACGTGCGCGACGGCTTAAAGCCCGTTCACAGACGTATTCTCTACACAATGTATGAAAAAGGTCTTGAACCGAACAAGCCCTATCACAAATGCGCCGACACCGTCGGCAGCGTGCTGGGTGCTTATCACCCCCACGGCGACGCGTCTGTTTACGACGCCATGGTGCGTCTCGCGCAGGATTTCTCAATGAGATATATGCTTGTTGACGGTCACGGAAACTTCGGTTCCGTCGACGGCGACCCGCCCGCGGCATACAGATACACCGAGGCGCGTATGAGCAAGATCTCTCTTGAGATGCTCACCGACATCGAAAAGGAAACGGTCGACTTCGCGCCCAACTATGACGACAGACTCGAAGAACCCACAGTGCTTCCCAGCCGCTTCCCGAATCTTCTCGTAAACGGCTCCAGCGGTATCGCTGTAGGTATGGCAACGGAGATCCCGCCGCACAATCTCGGCGAGGCGATCGACGCGGCGTGCCTGCTTATCGACAACCCCAACGCCGAGCTTGCCGAGCTTATGGAGGTGCTTCCGGGTCCGGACTTCCCGACCGGCGGCATGATCATGGGCAGAAGCGGAATCCGCGCGGCATATGCCACCGGACGCGGAAAGATCACCGTGCGCGCCAAGACGGAGATCGTCGAAGCTAAAAACGGCAGATTCAAGATCATCGTCACCGAGCTGCCCTACAAGGTCAACAAGGCTCGTCTTATAGAAAACATCGCAAATCTCGTTAAGGATAAGCGCATCGAGGGCATTTCCAATATTGAGGATCACTCCGACCGTATCGGAATGCACATCGAGATCGACGTCAAGCGCGACGCTTCTCCTCAGATCGTGCTCAACCAGCTTTTCAGCTACACCCAGCTGCAGGTCACCTTCGGCGCTATCCTGCTCGCCATAGTCGACGGTCAGCCGAAGATTTTGACGCTCAAGGAAATGCTGAAGTGCTACATAGACTTCCAGGAAGAGGTCATCCACCGCAGAACTCAGTTCAACCTGAAAAAGGCGATGGACAGAGAGCACATTTTAGAGGGCTTGAAGATAGCCATAGACTTTATCGACGAGGTCATCGCGATCATCCGCCGCAGCAAGGATCTGCCGAGCGCCAGAACCGCTTTGATGGAGCGCTTCGGTCTTGACGAGATCCAGGCGAACGCTATCGTTCAGATGCGTCTCGGTCAGCTCACCAATATGGAGCGCACCAAGATAGAGGACGAGATCGCCGCTTTGAAGGCTAAGATCGCCGAATACAACGAAATTCTCGCAAGCGACAGCAAAAAGCTTGAGATCGTCAAGGAAGAAATGACAGCGATCCGCAACAAATACGCCGATCCGCGCCGCACAGAGATCTGCGCGATCAGCGGCGAGGTCGACATCGAGGATCTCATTCCGCAGGAGGAGTGCGTGCTGACGCTCACCCGCTTCGGATATGTCAAGAGGCTTGCGGTCGACACCTACAAGCTGCAGCGCCGCGGCGGCAGAGGCGTGTCGGGTATGTCACGCCGCGAGGAAGACGTCGCGACCGAGATGTTCATCATCAATTCGCACGACTATGTGCTGTTCTTTACCGACAAGGGCAGGGTATACCGCCTGAAATGCTACGAGGTGCCCGAGGGTACCCGTCAGGCAAAGGGTATCAATATCGCAAATCTTCTGCCGCTTTCTCCTGAGGAAAAGGTCACTTCGATGATCCGTGTTCCCGAATTTGACGAGGAGAAGTTCCTCGTTATGGTCACCCGCAAGGGCATCATCAAGCGCATCGCGCTCAACGCTTACAACACCGCCCGCAAGGGAGGACTCATCGCGCTTGATCTCAACGAGGGCGACGAGCTCGCGTGGGTAAGAATGACAGACGGCAGCGCAAACGTCATTGTCGCAACGAAACTGGGCGTAGCCATCCGCTTTAAAGAAACCGACGTCCGTCCCATGGGCAGACAGGCGCGCGGCGTAAAGGCTATCAGCCTCAAAGAGGGCGACGAAGTCGTCGGTATGAGCGTTGTCCGCGAAAACGGTCTGGTGCTCACCGTCAGCGAAACCGGCTACGGCAGACTGTCAAATCCCGACGATTACCGCATCCAGTCCAGAGGCGGCAAGGGTCTGACCAACTACCATATCGCGAAATACGGCAAGGTCGCGGCGATCAAGGTCGTCGATCTCGACGATGATATAATTATCATCTCGCAGGACGGCATCATCATCCGCATAGCCGCCGAATCCATCCGCGTGTGCTCGCGTCCGTCAAAGGGCGTCACCGTTATGAGAGTCGGCGAGGGCGACAAGGTCGTCACAATCGCGCGTTCTCCCCATGAGGAAGAGGCGGAGTCCGCGGAAGACGACGCCGAGGAAACCGCTGAAGCAACAGACGAAGAAGCTGTTGAAGCCGCGGAGGAACCTGCCGCTCCCGCAGAAGAATAAAAACAAACGGCAACATTCTTTACGAGTGTTGCCGTCACTTTAAACAGGTGAATTATGAAAAAACTAAAGGCAATGGCAGCGGCGCTGCTTGCAGCCGCAACCGTTTTCTGCTGCGCCGCCTGCGGCGAAAAATCAAATAATATCAAAGAGATCGACAACCCCGGAACCACGCCCGCTCAGGACGACGTCAGCATTGTCTCCGACGGAAAAGCCGTTGAGCAAAGCCCCAATGTAAACGGCAAGCGGTTCAATATGACGCTGCGCGAGTTCACCGTGCTGTATAACGAAACCAAAACCATAAACGGCGAAAGCGAACTCATCCATCTCGGAAACTGGCGCGAAACGGGCGACCCGAAAAAGGACGACAACGGCGTTGAAATACAGTATTGGCACTACGACGATCCCACCGTCAGCTTCACCGCGACCGTGGAGCTGAAAACAGGCAAGCTGCTCAACATCGGCTGCGGCACGACCGTCGGCAAGTTCATGGGTATGACCGACGAAAAGAACAACAGCGACATCATTCTGGGAAAAGCCGCGCTTATGGCAAAAACCGTCTGCCGTTTCCCCGACGGCAGCGAGCCGGTGCTTCAGGACATCTTTTTCCAAACCACCACCGGAGATAACGACAGCCTGTGGTATAACGGCTTTGTGTTCAACCTCAGCACCAAGGAGGATTCCTCCGACAGCAAAAACGACATAATGCTTTTCCGCGTGTTCCCGGTAACCGACAAGCTAAAAGAGGAATGGAAGCTTGAGGAATACGGAGAAGAGAGTTGAAAACGCATTTTTCCTTAAGAGTGTAGTATGTTGTTACACCTAAAACTTTATAAAACTATCTGTAGGGTTCGGTCTTGACCGAACCGCCGGTTGAGCACTCGACATCTTGTTCATCGCCTGCGGTACGGTCAAGACCGTACCCTACATTACAAGCCAATAATATTAGGATATAGAATTAACAATGTACTACATTATTGCAGAAACATATAGAATAAAAAACGTGCAGTGTAAAAGCTGCACGTTTTTTATAAATTAACTTTCAATTTTCAACTTTCAACTTAAACAAGTTTATCCGCCGAAATGCGCTGATACTCGTACTTGTTATAGGTCAGCGTGTCGCCCGAAACGGAATAGGTCGCGGTTTCCTCGGTCTCCTCTTTCATTGAATAGGTCTGAGTGATCTTGCCGTCGCCTGCCGAGTAGGTGTAGAACGAAAAGCTTATATCAGCCTGCGAGAAATACATCAGACCGTCCTTGCCGAAGTAGAGATACGCTCCGGTGTCGTCCGACCATGCTCCCAGCAGAGCCTCGTCGATCTGCGGATCTTCAACAGGTTCGGGAACAGGGCTGAAATCATTGACGCGCTCAAGCGTTGACGTCGTTTTATCCTCGGTGTTCGTCAGAACAACGCTGTTTTTATCGTCCGAAAACTTGTATGTGTAGGTTCCGTTGAGCCCGAACATCAGCTGAGTCGTAAAAGTCTCTTTTCCGTCGGTCGTTTTCAGTCCGTAGGTGCCGGTGTAACCCATGGTGCCTATCATCATATAGGCGTTGCCGTCGCCGTCAAACTCGTAAACAAAGCTTTCAAGCTGCGAGCCGGTGCCATCGGTGATCTGCCACATACCCGCAAAGGCGTCGCCGTCTTTCTTAACGGCGTGCAGCGCGGTAAGGTCGGTTTCCTTTTTCATTTCCTCCGCGGCGGTCGTCTGCTCAGTGGTTGTCGCCTCGGTGGTGTCAGCCTGTGTCGCGGAGGATGTGCCGCCGCTCTTTTCTCCGCAGGATGAAAGCGCAAGCACGGCACAGATCGCAAGTGTTGCGCATATAGCTTTTTTAAAAGGCATCTTTATCATATAAATTCCTCTTTTTGAATTAATGTTTTTTCCTAACTCATTGTAGTATTTTCCGCAAAAAAAGTCAACCACAATTTTGTCAGCCCTATGCTGCGAAAAAAAGCGAAAAAAAACGAAATAAAAGCAAAATAATTGTTGATATAAGGGCTTGTATTTGTTATAATAAAAGGTAAATTACAGTGAGATGGAGGAGTAGTATGCTGAATACCAATTATGATTCAAAATTCGGTAAAGAAGGACTGACCTTTGACGACGTTCTTCTCATTCCCGGAGAGTCGAACGTTGAACCTAAAAACGTTGAGGTTGCCACCAACCTGACAAAAACCATCAGGCTGAACACCCCGCTTATGACAGCGGCAATGGACACCGTCACCGAAACCGAAATGGCTATCGCTATCGCGCGCGAAGGCGGCGTGGGAGTCATTCACAAAAATATGACCATCGAAAAGCAGGCGGATATGGTCGACCGTGTAAAGAGAAGTGAAAACGGCGTTATCGTCAATCCGTTCTTCCTTTCTCCCGAAAACACCGTCCGCGACGCCGACGCTCTGATGGGCAAATATAAAATCTCGGGCGTTCCGATCTGCCGCGACGGCAAGCTGGTCGGCATCATCACCAACCGCGACCTTCGCTTTATGACCGCCGAGGATTTCAGCCAGCCGATCTCCAAGGTCATGACCCACGAGCATCTTGTGACCGCTCCCGTCGGCACAACTATGCTTCAGGCACAGGAGATTTTACGCCATCACAAAATAGAAAAGCTCCCCATCGTCGGACCCGACGGTTCGCTCAGGGGTCTTATCACCATCAAGGACATCGAAAAGAGCGTGCAGTACCCCAACTCCGCGCGTGACGATCAGGGCAGACTTCTCTGCGGCGCTGCCATAGGCGCTACCGCCGATGTGCTTGACAGAGTAGCGGCATTGATCGAGTCCGGCGTAGACGTAGTGGTGCTCGACTCCGCACACGGACACAACTCCAATGTTGTCAACTCCGTCGCAAGAGTCAAAAAGGCATATCCCGACCTGCCGCTCGTTGCCGGCAACATCGCCACCGCAGAGGCTGCAAAGGCTTTGATCGACGCAGGCGCAGACGCCGTCAAGGTCGGCATAGGCCCCGGCTCCATCTGCACCACAAGGATAGTCGCCGGTATCGGCGTGCCGCAGATCACCGCAATCTATGACGCGGCATGCGTGGCGTCAAAATTCGGCATTCCCGTTATCGCTGACGGCGGAATCAAATACAGCGGCGACATCGTCAAGGCTCTTGCCGCGGGCGGCAGCGTCGTAATGGTCGGCTCGCTCGTAGCGGGCTGTGAGGAAAGCCCCGGAGACAAGGAAATTTATCAGGGCAGACAGTTCAAGGTCTACCGCGGAATGGGCAGTCTCGGAGCAATGGGCAAAGGCAGCGCCGACCGCTATTTCCAGGCGAGCAACCGCAAGTTCGTGCCCGAGGGTGTTGAGGGACGCGTGCCTTACAAGGGACTTCTTTCGGACACCGTATATCAGCTTATGGGCGGTCTTAAAGCGGGCATGGGCTACACCGGCTGCGCTTCTATCGCCGAGCTTCACGAAAAGGCAAAGTTCGTTCATATTTCCGGCGCGGGCTTAAGAGAGAGCCATCCCCACGACATCCAGATCACCAAGGAAGCTCCCAACTACTCCTACAACGGATAATTTCATAAAGTTTTTTATCCTCCTTCGCTTTGCGGGGGAGGATTTTTGCGTTTGTTGACAGCGTGTTTTTCTTTGCAAAATATATAAAATTTTACGCACAATCTTATTGCATTATAGAGAGAATTATGATATGATTAAACTGAAATCAAACGTCTTTTGACGTTGCTATAAAGGAGTTTATGATATGTACAGACTTGGTATTGATTTGGGCGGCACCAATATTGTTGCGGGCGTTGTCAACGAAGAATACAAAATCATCGCGCGCGCAAGCTGCAAAACAGCGGTTCCGCGTCCCGAAAGTGAGATCTGCGACAGCATGGCTGAGGTTGCTCTAAAGGCAGTGGAAAAGGCAAAAATCACCATGGATGAGATAGAGGGCATCGGAATCGGCGTTCCCGGCGCGGTAAATCCCAAGACAGGCGTTATCGAGTATTCCGCAAACCTGTTCTTCCACAATTGGGAAGTTGTAAAAATGATGCAGGAGCGCCTCAATAAAAAGGTAATTATCGAAAACGACGCAAACGCTGCGGCTCTGGGCGAATACCTCGCGGGCAGCGCTAAGGGCGCCAAAAACGCGGTAGCCATCACGCTCGGCACAGGCGTCGGCGGCGGCATCGTTATAAACGGAAAAATCTACAGCGGCTCCAACTACGCGGGCGCCGAGCTGGGTCATATGGTCATCGTAAAGGACGGCAAGGAGTGCGCCTGCGGCAGAAAAGGCTGCTGGGAGACCTACGCCTCCGCGACCGGTCTTATCAATATGACCAAGCAGAAGATACTCTCCGAAAAGCTCGATTTCAGCTATATGCTCAAGCTCTGCGACGGCGACATCAACAAGGTCAACGGCAAAACCGCGTTTGACGCTATGGCGGACGGCGATCCCGCTGCTAAAGAGGTCGTTGACGAGTATGTAAGCTATCTGTCCACCGGTTTGGTCAACATCATCAACATCTTCCAGCCCGACGTTCTCTGCGTAGGCGGCGGCGTATCGAACCAGGGCGAAAACCTGCTCGGTCCCGTTCGCGCTATCGTTGAGCGCGAGCGCTACACCAAGCACAACGACAAGCAGACGGTTATCTGCAAGGCGACGCTTGGCAACGACGCGGGAATCATCGGCGCGGCGTATCTGGAGTGATACTTGTTTTATCCGATTGAACATTGTTTATTAATGATCGATATAATTCGGGTTTGTCCCTAAACGCGTTCCGTTGAAATAATAATCGAAAAAAACGAGGAGTTTCATTATATGAAGAGTGTATTAAAAAAAGGCTGGTGCTGTTTTTTCGCGTTGATCATAGCGTTTGGCACGGTGATCTCTTCTGTTCCGACAAAGGTGTTTGCAGATGACGGTCAGGCGCAGATCAGCATCAACAGGGCTTATTTAAAAGCAAACACTCCGTTGTCTGTTAACAATCCCAATGATTATGCTTTAAAGTTTTTTAAAGGGGATGAAGAGCTGGGTGTCGAGAGCTATATACCTACTGAACAGGATTATGAATCCTGGCTCACCGTTAAGGCATATAACGGAGATCAGGAGGTCGCCGCAGACAGCGTCTATTTCAGCAAGCTTCCGGTCCTTTACATTAATACTGATGACGGAAACGCTATCACATCAAAAACAGAATACAAACCCGGCACAATGACCATTCAGAACAATACCGAGTCAAGCTCGGCTATGTATGACGGCGTGATCAAGATAAAGGGGCGCGGAAACACGACATGGGCATGGCCTAAAAAGCCCTACAGGATAAAGCTGGACAAAAAAACCAACCTTTTCGGTATGGGAAAAAACAAAAACTGGGTATTGCTCGCTAATTATCTCGATGAGTGTTCAATGCGTTATTCAACGGCAGTAAAGCTTTCCAATGAGATCGGTTTGACAACTATGGATTGCGTTTGGACAGATGTTGTTTTGAACGGCGAATATGCGGGAATGTATCAGTTGTGCGAAAACATTCGCATCGACGACGATCGCGTTGAGATCTTTGACTGGGAAGACGAAGCGGAAAATGTTGCCGCAGCTGTTGTTAAGGCCGAAAAAAAGAAAGGTAATATATTAGATAAGGATCTACTTGAAGACACCCTTAAAGAAAATCTGTTATGGATAACAACCGGCACATTTTCGTTTGATGAAACCGATTATACGGTTTCCGATTACTACCAAGCAGAGGATAATATTTCAGGAGGCTATTTATTGGAGCTGTCCAATAGTATGGATGAAGTGTCTCAGTTTACCACAGGCATTGGCTTGTGCGTTATGGTGAATTCTCCCGAGTATTTGACCACAAATGACCAAATGATGGGTTATGTTCAAAACTATTTTCAGGATCTCGAGGATGCTTATACCTCTGACGACGGATATACCCAGACTGCCGACGGGTTAAAACACTATTCCGAATTGGCTGATTTTGACTCGATGGTCGGGTATTGGCTCGTTATGGAAATCCTCGGCAATGTTGACGCTGCGTGGAGAAGTCGATTTGCGTATAAGGATATAGACGGGCTTTTGCATTACGGTCCCGTGTGGGATTTTGACTGGGGAAGCGGCTCGCTTAAGGTGACGCATCATCCTTACGGATGGCAGGTAACAAACGGAAAGATGGAGCAGCGGTTCTTCAAAGAGTTTGTAGACGATCCTTACTTTATTTCCAAGGCATCCGAACAATATTGGAAGATACGTCCGTATATGGAAAGCCTGATAGAAGACGGCGGATTGCTTGACGCTGATTTCAATTATATATGCGAGGCGGGTGTTGCCGACGCAGAGCGTTGGGACAGAAAGGTCAGTTGGCCCGATGACGCAAGAGGCTTCCTTTTGGACTCTGAAATGTATAAGACATACCTGAAAAAAAGATTCAAGTGGCTTGACCAGCAATTTGAAAATGACGATTCGTTGCTAAGCAGCCTGCGCTCGGATTACAGCGCGTCACCTTATACAAAGGATCCGTCGCTGGGAATCAGTTTTTCAAAGGCACACAGCGATATATACAGTGCTCACGCTGCGGCAAAGGGTGCTATCGGTGAAGATGAGTCGCTGAAAGTGAATCTTTGCGCAAAGGATAACGAAACCGAAAGCGTTAATGTATATATTAACGGAATGTTCTACACAAATGTTGTGTTGAACGATAATAAAGCGGCGATAGAAATCGACAACAGTATGCTTAACGGCGAGAAAAACACCAAAAACGTTATTTCTGTTGTAGGAAAAGACAGTTCAAACAACAGCACCCGAAGAAACTATATCACCGTGATCGTTTCGGATTTGGCGCCCGATCAAACCGGCGATGTAAACTTTGACGGTACCGTAAGCATAAGCGACGCTTCGTTCATCCAAAGACATCTTGCCGAATATCTCGACGAGGCAGATGTTGCTTTGTTAGATGAAACAGATGAGGACACATTGGCGCTTGCAGATATCGACAAAGACGGGGCAATCAGTATTCGAGACGTTACCGAGATTCAGCGCTATTTGGCAGAGATTCGGGACACGCTGTAAATCATTGTGCAGAAAATCGGAACCGGCACAGTTCTTCGACACCGCGTATCCGGACTGATTCAAATATAATACACGGGCGTGTCTTTTGATGCGCCCGTATTTAACCTTAAAGGAGGGTTTTATGCCAAATATGCTAAACCAAGCCCCTCGAAAACGGACATTTTGAGGACCGGTGAGCGACCGGCATTTATCATATTATAATGAAAGGAAGTGCATTATGCGGTATTCTTACAAAACAAAGGGCGTTTGCGCCATGGAGATACAGTTCGACCTCGACGGAAACGTCGTGCACAACATCAGCTTTTACGGAGGCTGCAACGGCAACCTCAAGGCGATTTCCAAGCTTGTAGACGGAATGACCGTCGAGCAGATCGAAAGCAAGCTGCGCGGCAACACCTGCGGCAGAAGACCCACATCCTGCGCCGACCAGCTCGCGATCGCGGTCAGGCAGGCATATGACAAAGCTCAATAAAACCAACCGTGATTAAAGGCGCCCCGAACGGAGCGCCTTTTTGTGTTACGATAACTTGAAATTATAGTTTCCGGTCGAGCCGACAGTTTTGTCAACAACCAAATAATATGTTCCGGCAGTGAGCAAATGCGTTTTGCTCAGCGTTGCGACCTTTGTTACGGAATCCCATACAGAAGGCCAAATCGCCAGCTTGTTGTTGCCGGAGTCATAAATATAGTAGGTGACGCTCGGCATATACGAAGTCGCGTCCAGCTTGACCAGTCCGGTTGATGATACCGTGAACTTGAAATAATCGACCTCGTCGTTTTCAGCTATCTGACCCTTATATGTTGTGTTCATCGAAACGCCTTTTGCCTTTTCAAAGCTGTTGTACAGCGTTGTCTGAGATTCGGGGAAGGTTTCGTTGGCGGAAGTAAAGCCCAGGTTGAAATCATAGTTGCCGAGGCACAAATACTTCGTGACAACGAAATAATATGTTCCGGAGGTCAGGTCTATGGTTTTGTCCATAGTTGCGACCTTTGTAGTGGTGTCCCAAACAGAGATCCAGCTTTTGATTTTGCTATGGTTCGCGTCATAAATACAATAGGAAGTGCTTGCCATATACGCGTTTGCGTGTATGTTGATCCTGCCGGGCGAGGATAACTTATACTTATAATATACTTTGCTCTGGCTTTCCGTTATCTTTCCGTGAGCGGTAGTTCCGGTGCTGTAGCTTCTGGCGGTGTTCCACGAATCACCCTTGGACACGACAGTTACCTTGCAGGTCGCCGCTTTTCCGTTGCTTGTTTTAGCGGTAACGGTCGCGGTTCCCTCATTCTTGGCGTTCACAACTCCGCCGGCGCCCATCGAAACAACGCTTGTATTGCTTGAACTCCAGTAAACTGTCTTGTTTGAAGCGTTCGAAGGAGAAATAGCAGCGCTGAGCGTGTATTTGTTTCCGGAAGTGATAGTCAGGGTTCCGGTGCTCATCTTAATGCCCGTTGCAGCGACCTTGCTTTTGACCGTGACCTTACAGGTCGCGGTTTTTCCGTTGTTGGTTTTGGCGGTAACGGTCGCGGTTCCGGCTTTCTTGGCGTTGACAACGCCGCCTGCTCCCATTGCGACGACAGCGGTATTGCTCGATTTCCAGTAAACGGTTTTGTTTGTCGCGTTGGAAGGAGTAATGGTCGCCTTTAACGTATACTTGTTTCCGGCGGTGATAGTCAATGTGCCGGTGTTAAGCTTGATACCCGTCGCGGCAACCGCGGCATTTACCGTGGTTATGGAGAGTGCTGCGGTCAGCATCAAAACCGACAGCAATACGCAAAGGGACTTTTTAAATGTTTTCATAGCAGTTCCTCCGATTATAAAGAATGATAAACCCGGCAAAAAGCGCGCGGCAAAACCATGAACGTTCGCCGGGCGAGTATACAATATTATATATCATTGTATATACATTATAATATCACATTTTTCAGCGTTCCGCAAACCAAAAATCATTCCATTGGTTTAGCGATTTTGCACATAGCAGAGAAAAAACCGCGTCACAAGCGGATTTTTGGCATTCTTTTCAAGCGTGGGGAATATAATGGTTACAAAACAGTTACAAATCAAAAGTGGGCGATTTCTTGCAATTTGCACACAAAAGCGTGATAATATATCACCTATCGGCGGCCATGATAATGCGATAATAGAATTAAGCGCTGTTCTGTTGTAAGGGTTGCACAAAAACACGTCACTGGATTTGGTTGACATCACCAAAGAACCGCGTTATAATCTCGGACAAACCGAAAGGTTGATTGGATTTGGTATGTGAAATCATTTCCGAAAGGAGTATGAAAAGTTATGTTTACAGAAAAAAGAAGTTTTGCAAAATCCTTTTGCGCGATCTCGATCGTGCTTATGATCGTACTCAGCTCGCTTGTATCTGTTACAGCGGCTATCTCGGGCGCAGCGGTTGCGCAGGAAACCTCCGACAAGCAGGACGAGGGCGCTTCCAAGCTGGCTGACATTCAGTCTTCCGCGCTTAATGTTGTTGTGCTCGACGTAAACGGCGACCGCAACGCGGTCCTGTTCCCCAACGGCACCGTTGCGGAGTTCCTTGAACTTACCGAAACTACCGTCGGCGAAAACCAGATCGTTATTCCCTCGCTCAACAGCGAAATCGCCGAGGACACCGTTGTTTATGTCCGCAACGCAAAGCCTGTTCAGGTAACGGTTGACGGCGAAACAAAGCTTATGGTTCTCTCCTACGGCAAGATCGCCGATTCCCTTGAGCTTGCGGGCGTATCGCTCGGCGACGAGGACATCCTCAGCGTTGACCGCACCGCAAAGGTAGAGGATCTTGAAAAGGTTACCGTTACACGCGTAACATATAAAACCGTGACTGAAACAAAGGAGATCCCCTTTGAAAGCGTTACCGAGCCTTCCGATAAGATCGAGCTCGGCGAAACCAAGCTCTCCACCGAGGGTAAAAACGGTGAGAAGCAGGTCACTAAAAAGGTAAAATATGTCGGCGGCAAAAAGAAGTCCGAAACCGTTGTTTCCGAAAAGGTCACAAAAAAGCCCGTGGACGAGGTAACTCTGGTCGGCGCAAAGGGCGCAGCCACCACCGGCAGCGCAGGTACCTTTACCGATGAAAACGGTGTGACCGTCAGCTATTCTCAGGTATTCACCGGCTCGGGCACAGCCTACACCGCTCCCGCGGGTTCCGGCACAGCTACAGGCGTCACCGCATATCACGGCGGCGTTGCTATCGACCCCAACCTGATCCCCTACGGCTCCAAGCTTTATGTTGAGTCTGTCGACGGCAGCATCGTTTACGGATACTGCACCGCGGTCGATACCGGCGGTTTCTGCGACGACGGCTCTGCCATCATCGACGTGTTCTACGATACCTATGACGAATGCGTCAACTGGGGCAGAAGAGACGTAAATGTTTATGTTCTTTCCTAATTCCGATTGTGTTTTTTATGAAAAGAATTGATTTCTTTGAAAAAATGCGCTATAATATAGGGCGGCACCGAAAAACCGGCGCCGCCCTTACTCTTTTTGAAAGGACTATTATTATGAAAAGAATTATCGCACTTTTGCTTTGCATCGGAATGTTTGCGGCTGTTGCGGCAGGCTGCGGCGGAACAACAAAAGAGGAGACCGCTACCGGCGACGAAGCGAAAAGTCTGAAGGCTTCCGATTATAAGGATGACTTCAACGGTCTGTGCACCTATCTCTCCGCGTATGGATATATCAATCCGCTTGAGGACAACAAGGGCGTGACCTACACCGTTATGAAAGCGGAGATCATCGGAGCCAAGCAGGGCAGACGCTTCACCGCAAAGAAATCAAAGGACACTACCATCGAAATTTACGAATACGATTTGAAAAAGCTTGATGACACCGCAAAAGATGTGATCGAATCCGTAAAGAACGACGGCACCTTCATCAACCTCGTAGGCGAAACGGTCGATGATGTTTATATGTCAAACAACGGCAAGTATCTGATGATATATAATGATACTACGATCAATGCCGACACAAAAGAAGAAGAGGATAATTATAAGACGAGAGCAGACATCGTAAAGAAGTTCAAGGCTTTCCACGAAAAGTAATTAAGGCTTTTAGTTTCATCGCAGGACGGATAAAACCGCCCTGCGTTTTTATTACCACAAGATATAGTGTATCAATTACCTTAACCGAAAAGAAAAACACAATAAAAAAGAAATTTGAAAAAATTACAAAAAACGCTTGACAATTCAATACACAAGTATTATAATAATCTAAGTTCGGTTCACGGAACCGCACTGTTGTTGTGTGAAAAACAGACAATACAGCAGCGCGTTTGTTGTGTAAACTGAACAAAAGGACCTTGAAAATTAAACAACGAAAAGAAAGAAACCCGTAATGACTTTGAGTTGGAAAATACTCAAAAAAATTACAGTGAGATGTACACTAAAATACATCAGTAGATTCAGGAATATGTCAGCAAGATGTGTTCTGAATAGAGATTAAAGCT
>CACXGW010000096.1 GCA_902767325.1 uncultured Ruminococcus sp. | reverse complement strand
GTGCAAGGGCGGCTCGTGGAGCCACAGCTGGAACGCCGGTTCTACATCTTCCGGCGTAAAAACCTACACCTGCTCAAAATGCGGCGATACCGAAAGGCAGACGATTCCCGCCACAGTTACCGTTGACGCCTGCGACCATTCGGTCGATCAGGAGGCGATCGCGGACGAGGGCTTCACCGTCACTTTCGCTGGCGACAGCGGCGTAAGCTCGATCACCGTCTATGAAACGCAGGATTATACCGGCGCGAGCGAAAGCATCTCCGCAACAGGAACGACGGTTTCGCGCAGCAGCGCCACCGGCGAGCCCGACTCCACCGGTGACGGTCAGGTGAATTTCACCGTCGTCCTCAAGGACGGCTATACCCTTGATAATGTCACCGCTTCGGGCGCATATAAGAATCTGAAGGACACGGGCGTTACTAACACCTACCGCCTCACCAAAGTCTCCGGCGCCGTTACGGTAACGGTCACAACGGAAAAGGATGAAACACAAACCACGCAGACCGTTTTAATCGGCGACGCAAATCAGGACGGCAAAGTCAGCATCAAGGATGTTACCGAAATCCAGCGCCATTGCGCGGAGTTCGGCACCCTGACCGGAACTGCCGCCGCCGCCGCGGACGTTAACCGCGACGGAAGCATAACAATCGACGACGCCACCTGCATCCAGCTTTATCTTGCGGAATATGACATCGGCGCCGAGCTGTGCGGACAGACGGTTGAAATAACAGCATAAAAAGCCGGGCACAGGCATCAGCCGTTAAGTGCGCGGCGTAAAAGCAGACCTCCGTTTGGATTTTTCATAAATCCAAGCGGAGTTTTTACACTATGATTTTTTTCTGACCATTGAAATCCCTATAAATATATAGTAAAATAAAACCAGCCGAAAAATCGAAAGGAGACGATCAAATGGAACTGATCCAAAGCTTTTCCGTAGACCACACCCGTATCGTTCCCGGGATATTCACCAGCCGTGAGGACGTCACGGGAAACAGCACGGTCACGACATATGACATCAGGCTCAAGCGGCCAAACAGGGAGCCCGCGATAGACGTCGCGGCGATGCATTCGCTCGAGCACATCATAGCCACCTTCCTGCGCAACGATCCTCAGTGGAAGGACGAGGTCATCTATTGGGGACCGATGGGCTGCCTGACCGGCTTTTACCTTATCCTCAAGGGAAGCCGCTCCTCGCGGGAGATCTATGAGCTGATACTCAGCGCGTTCAAGTCGGTAGACGACGCCGGGGAGGTCCCCGGAGCCGCTCCGGTAAACTGCGGAAACTACCTTATGCACAACCTCACAATGGCAAAATGGTACGCGTCGGAATTCGCGGTCTATCTCGAGGCAAACCGCAGCAACCCCGACATCTTTGAATACCCGAAAGCAGAGCGCCTCGTAACAAACGACGGAAAACAATTCTTCGATTCGTAAACACAGCATACAAACAAAAATCAGCCCGGGCAGTTTGAGCTGTCCGGGCTGTCTGTTGTTTATTATCAAAGCGAATCGGTAAGGATCTTTACGAGGTCGGTTTCTGTCAGCGGGACATAGGCTTCCTCAAGACCTTCGTTGACGGCGATGTGGTGAGCCATTTCGCCGATGCGGCTGTCGTCGATGCCGACGTCCTTCAGGTGCATCGGGATATTTATCGACTCAAAGAATTTATACGTCGCGTCGATAGCCTGATTCGCGATGTCGAACTTATCCTGATTCGGGTCGATCCCGAAGACGTTGACGCCGTATTTCGCAAAGCGGCCGACCGTGCGCTCGCTGAGGATGTGCTTCATCCAGCGCGGAGTTATGATAGCCAGACCCTCGCCGTGAGTGATGTCGTAGTAGGCGCTCAGTGCGTGTTCGATCCCGTGGCACGGCCAGCCCGAGGGGCTGTTTCCGAGCGAGTATATACCGTTGCAGCCGTAGGTACAACTGAGCATCATCTCGGCTCGGGCGGTGTAGTCCTCGGGATTTTCAAGACACTTGACGGCGTTAATCATAAGGCTCTTGAGCCCCGCCTCCATAAAGCCGTCGTTTAAAAGCGTGGAATCCTCGCAGAAATACTGCTCCATGATATGATTCATCGCGTCCGCACAGCCCGCGGCGGTCTGCTTTTTGGAAACAGTGAAGGTGTAGGTCGGGTCAAGGAACGAGACCATCGGGAAGTTGTGACTGTCCATATATCCGATCTTATCGTTCGTCTCGGTTCGGGAGATAACACCGCCGCAGTCGTATTCGCTGCCGGTGGCGGCAAGGGTGATGATGTCGACGATCGGGATGGAATCGGTCGCGAACGCCTTATAGGAGATAAGGTCCCACGGATCGCCGTCGTATTTCGCGCCGGTTGCAATCGCCTTGGAGCAGTCGAGCACGCTTCCTCCGCCCACGGCGAGGATAACGTCGATGTCGCTTTCCTTGCAAATCCTCACGCCGTCGAGCACGCTCGGGTCGTACTTCGGGTTCGGCTGTATTCCGCTCAGCTCAAAGATCTCAAAGTCCTTGAGAAGCTCCTTTACCTTGTCGTATAATCCGATTTTTTTGATGCTGCCGCCTCCGTAGGTGAGCAGGATCTTTTTGCCGAATCCGGCCATTACCTCGGGGAGCTTTTCAACGACTCCTTTGCCGAAGATCAGCCTTGTAGGGGTTTGATAATCAAAGCCTTGCATAGTTTTACCTCCTTAATATTTATATCTGAATTCTAACACATCAAAGCGGATTTTACAACCCGGAAATTGTGATTTTTTATGCCGGAGCCTGCAGTTTTATCAGCCTGTTTATTGCAAAGGTGATGATAGGATATTATAATGAAATTGAACAGACGATTATAACAGGAAAACATCGGTTGTGTGCCTTCTTATTATTTGTAAAAAAACTAAATCCATAAAAAATATAATATGTTTAAAGTAATATATTGACAAAACTTTAAAAACAAAGTATGATAATTATGTATAATTTGCAGTAAAGGAGCGCGCGAGATGAAAAAGTATCAATTTGATGAAACCACAAAAAATGCTTTGGAAAAGCTGCGCGTGCCCCTTGCCGTTTATCAGTTCATCAACAGGCGGGTCTTAACGGTCCTGCTGTCCGACGGCTTTTGCGATTTGATCGGGATGAAGGACAGAGAAGAAGCGTTATATATGATGGATCATAATATGTACGAGACCGCTCATCCCGACGACAAAGCCCGGGTCGCCGACGAGGCTATCCGATTTGCGGCAATGGGCGACAAATACGACGTGGTCTACCGCACCCGTCCCTACGGCAGCGACGAGTACAGGATCCTGCACGCCGTGGGCGAGCGTGTTCTTACCGATGACGGAGTGCAGCTTGTGTATATCTGGTATACCGACGAGGGAGTTTATTCCGAGGAAAGCAGCGTGCAGTTCTCCATGAGCAACGCGCTGAGGCGTTCGCTTCACGAGGAAAACGTCATCAACGCCAGAAACTACGACGCTCTTACCGGACTTCCCACCATGTCGTATTTCTATGAGCTTGCCGATCAGTGGCAGCTCAACCGCGACAATGTGGAAAGCACGGCGGTTCTGATATATATGAATCTCAACGGTATGAAGTACTACAACCGCAGATACGGCTTCGCGGAAGGCGACAAGCTGCTCAGAAGGTTCTCGGAGATACTCGTCAAGTATTTCGGCAGCGAAAACTGCAGCCGCCTCGGCTCCGACCACTTCGGCGTTTATACGGATTCCGCGGACATCGAAAACATACTCAGAGAGATCTTCAAGGAGTTCCGTTTCGACACTTCCGTCTCGTCTTTGCCCGTGCGCGTGGGAATCTATTCGGAAAAGCACGGAACGCTCGGTATCAGCACCGAATGCGACCGCGCTAAATACGCCTGCGATACAATGCGCAACAGCCGTATTTCCGGCTTCAGATATTTTGACGATACCATGCTGGTGCAGATGGAAAAGCGCCAGTATTATATAGACAACCTTAACAAGGCGATCGGCGAAAAATGGATACAGGTATACTACCAGCCTGTCATTCGCGCCGCAAACGGAAGAGTTTGCGACGAAGAGGCGCTTGCGCGCTGGATCGACCCCGTAAAGGGCGTCGTTTCTCCGGGCGAGTTCATCCCTGTTCTGGAGGAAGCAAAGCTGATATACAAGCTCGACCTCTACGTCATGGAACAGGTGCTTGAAAAAATCAAGATCCAGGCGGCAGAGGGGCTTTATGTCGTGCCTATTTCCGTCAATTTGTCGCGCTCGGACTTTGACGCGTGCGACATCGTCGACGAGATCCGCCGCCGCGTGGACGCGTCGGGCATCAGCCGCAGCAAAATAAATATCGAGGTGACGGAAAGCACCGTCGGCAAAGACCTCGAATATATGAAGGTTCAGATCGAGCGCTTCCGCAATATGGGCTTCCATGTGTGGATGGACGATTTCGGAAGCGGATACTCCTCGCTCGATATGCTGCACAGCATCCCCTTCGACCTTATAAAGTTTGATATGCGCTTTATGAAGCAGTTTGCCGAAAGCGACAAAAGCAGGATAATGCTCACCGAGCTGGTGCGAATGGCGATCTCACTCGGCATCGACACCGTGTGCGAGGGCGTTGAAACAAAGGAGCAGGTCGATTTCCTGCACGAGATCGGATGCACCATGATGCAGGGCTATTATTATTGCAGTCCGATCCCGATGGAAAGGGTCCTTGAAAGATACCGCAGGGGCATCCAGATAGGCTTTGAGGACCCCGACGAGTCGGAATATTTCGCCGCTATCGGAAAAATAAATCTATACGACCTCGCCATCATTTCAAACGAGGATCAGGAGGCGTTCGAGCAGTACTTCAACACCATCCCCATGGCTATCCTCGAGGTGAACGCCGAAAGCTTTATGCTGGTGCGCTGCAACAGCTCCTACCGTAAGTTCCTGATGAAGCTGCTCGGAAATGTCCCCATCGGAAAACCCGTTAGCTTTGAAAAGGGCGACGGCGTAACGAGCCGCGGCTTTATGAACGCTCTGCATGACTGTGCGGAACAGGGCGGAAAAACACTTGTCAACGATAAGCTCCCCGACAAATCCGTTATCCATACTATTATAAAATGCATCTCTGTCAATCCCGTCACAGGAAAAAGAGCGGTGGTCATAGCGGTGCTTGCGGTAACGACCGCCGACAAAAGTCCGCTCACCTTCACAAATATCGCAAAAGCGTTTTTCTCAGATTATTACAGTATGTTTTATGTCGATATCAATTCGGAAAGATTCATCGAATACAGCTCCGACAGCAATCTGGGAGAGCTGACAATGGAGCGCCACGGCGATGATTTCTTCGCGACGATCCACAGCGAAGCGCAAACCATAGTATATAACGAGGATATCGACGCGTTTATAAAAGACTTCAACAAAAAGAACGTTCTCGGCTCAATTGAACAAGAGGGCGATTATGTGCTTTCCTTCCGCCGTATGACCGACGGGGAACCCGTGCCGGTCGAAATGAAGGCGCTGCGCGTAAAGTCGGATATGGATCACATAATCATCGTCATCTCAAAAAAGCACAGGCACGCAAAACGGGCAGACGCTGCCCCGAGGTATTATTTAGGCGGAGGTGACAGGTAATGTCGTATTCGGTCATAGGGATCATCGCGATAATTGTTCATCTTATCATCAACCGCGATATGCTGTGGCATTACAAGGACTACGCCGAAATGCCCGCGCACAAGGAATACCGCGACTATATTCTGGGTATGCTGATTTTCTGCGCAACGGATGTCGCGTGGGGCTATTTGAACGAATACCGCCTGATCGGTCCGCTTTACGCTGTCACGGTGCTTTTCTTCGCAACCATGATGGCGGGGTTCGTGCTTTGGACGCGTTATGTAGCCGCGTATCTCGAGGGAAAAAGCAGCAGTATTTTCAAAAAGATGCTGTTTGTTACGGCAGCCGTGCTGTTTTTCTGCGAAATAGCTTTCCTCATTATCAATTTCTTTGTTCCCGTCCAGTTTTACTTTGATGAAAACGGCGACTATCACGCGGGCGGAGCGCGGTATGTAACACTGATGCTTCAGATAGTGCTTTTTATCGCAACTTCTGTATATACTTTTATCATAAAAGCGCCCAACAATCACGCCACAAAGCAGATGCGCAGGTCTGTCGGGCTTTTCGGTCTGCTGATGGCGTCGCTGATCATTATACAGCTGTTTTATCCGCTGCTTCCGCTGTACTCCATCGGATACCTGATAAGCAGCTGTATGCTCCATTCCTTCGTCGTTGAAGAGGAAAAGGACGAATACCGCAAAAACCTTCAGGAAATGCTTGAGCAAACTCAAAAGCAAAGCAAAGAGCTTAGCGACGCCATGCGTAAGATATACACCGACCCGCTGACCGGCGTCGGCAGCAAGCAGGCGTATCTGGAAGACACCGAAGAGGTATACAAACGAATTTGTGACGGCACGGCGGAAAATATCGGAGTTGCCGTTTTCGACATCAACGACCTGAAGGTCATCAACGATACCGAGGGTCACGACGAAGGCGACATAGCTATCTACAACGCCTCTATGCTCATCAGCGAGTTTTTTGACAGCAGCCCCGTCTACCGCATCGGCGGCGATGAATTTGTCGTCATTCTTGAGGGAGAGGCGTTCAAGACCCGCGAAGAACGGATGAGTGCCTTTGAACGTCAGGTAGAAAACAACCTGCGTTCGGGCAAGGTAGTGGTCTCCTCGGGAATGTCGGAATACAGACGGGAAACGGACAAAAACTATCGCGATGTGTTCCAGCGAGCCGACACACAGATGTATCTGCGAAAAAGCGATCTTAAAATGCTGCAATACAAGCTTGCAGCCGCAAACTTAAAAACAAAAACAATCCCTGCGAATATCAAGCATCATTCATATCTGATAAACGGAGGAATATACATTAATGACAAAGCTTAAAAGCACACGATTAAGAAAAACCTGGCTTTCGCTGGTTTATATCATCATAATCTGCATAGCGCTGAATCTCCTCGGCGCGAGGCTGTGCGGAGCGCTCGGACTGCCGCTGTATCTGGATAACATAGGCACCGTTCTGGCGGCGCTGCTCGGCGGATATATCCCCTGCGTAACGGTGGGCTTTTTCTCCAATATCATCAACAGCATTTTCAGCAGCTATTCGATCTACTACTGCGTCATCACCGTAATGATCGCCATCACGGCGGTTATTTTCGCCCATCATATGCGCCGTTTGCGTATCAAATATATCCTGTTTGCGATCCTTGCGTTCGCGATCATGGGCGGCGGCATCGGAGGACTTCTGACGTGGATGATCTACGGAATGAGCTTCGGCGAGGGCTTTGCGGTCGATATGGCAAGCGCAATAAACAAAGTTGTCCCGATGGGATATTTCGCGTCAAATATGCTTTCCACCTTCCTGATCGATCTGGTGGACAAAGCGATAACCACGATCATCTCTCTGGCGATATACAAGCTTCTTCCGAACAGCCTTATCGAGAACCTGCGCGAAAAAGAATGGTACTATATCACCATGATAGGCAAGCGCGACAAGGACGATCCCAGGCGCGGAGCGCTTAGAAGAAAAGTTACGTTTCTGGTTTCGATCGCCGCAACACTGATAGCCATAGCGGCTATAGGCATCAGCACCGTGCAGTATTATAACTTCACGATCGATGAATTCGCCCAGCAGGCAAAGCAGGCAGGCAGCATCATCGCCACTCGTATCGAGACCGACCGCATCGACGAATATATGAACAAGGGACTTGACGCGGAAGGTTATCTTGAAAACAAGGCGCTTATGCAAAGCATCAGCGACGCCTCGGACGATATAAATTATATTTATGTTTACCGCATCGAAAAGGACGGCACTCACGTTATCTTCGACCTCGACACCGACGAAGTCGCGGCAAACCGGCCGGGCGAGGTGATACCCTACGACACAACTATCGAAAAATACGCCGATCTGCTGATAAAGGGCGAAGATATGCCCATGGACATCACAAGCAACCAGTACGGATGGATCCTGACGGTTTATACGCCGCTGCGCGAGGTGCACGGAAAAACCCTTTGCTACATCGGCGTGGATATGTCGATGAACAAGCTCAGCTCGGAAGTGTTTATGTTCATTGCAAGGCTTGTTTCCCTGTTCATCGGCGTTGCGGTGGTTATCCGTACCTATGCCGTGTGGCTTGCCGAGCGCCGTATCGTTACGCCTGTCAATAAGATAGCCGACGCCGCGAACCGTTTTTCATACGATAATCCCGTTGCGCGTGAAGTCAGTATGAATATGCTCAACAATCTCGATATACACACGGGCGACGAGCTGGAAAACCTGTATGACGCATATCGCAGGACCTCTGCCGACACCGTTCTTTACATCAACGAGGTGCAGAATAAAAACGAGCAGATCACCCGTCTGCAAAACGGACTTATCCTCGTTCTTGCCGATATGGTCGAAAGCCGTGACCAGTGCACCGGCGACCACGTCCGCAAAACCGCCGCGTATTGCGAGATCATCCTGCGCCAGATGCAGAAGGAAGGCATATATGCCGATAAGCTTACCGAGGACTTTATTGCCGAGGTAGTCAATTCCGCTCCGCTTCACGACGTAGGAAAGATAAAGGTTTCCGACACCATTCTCAACAAGCCCGGAAAGCTGACCGACGAAGAGTTCGGCGTTATGAAGGGACACACCACCGCCGGCGGCGAGATAATCGACAAGGCTATAGCCACAGTAGGCGAAGAGTCCGAATATCTCAACGAAGCGAAAAACCTTGCGGCTTACCACCACGAAAAGTGGAACGGCACGGGCTATCCCGAAGGGCTTTCGGGCGAGGATATCCCGCTTTCCGCCCGCGTTATGGCGGTTGCGGATGTTTTCGACGCGCTTGTGTCGCGCCGCAGCTACAAAGAGCCGTTCTCCGTGGATAAAGCGCTCGACATCATCCGCGAAAGCTCAGGCACCCATTTTGATCCGCTGGTAGTTCAGGCGTTTTTGGACGCTGAAGATGAAGTCAGACGCGTGCAAAAGCTCAACCTTGAAGTGTAGGTGGATAAATGAAGAAAACCTGGAACAGATTCACAACATGGCTGTTTGCTCCCACCGGAAGGGAAGTCGACCGTGAAGTGGATATGATAAACAACACGAATATCTACTATATCTCTTTGATAGTCGGCATCGTTCAGCTGATCTCGCTGACGATATTCGTTATAATCAACTTTAACTCACTCGGAAAAGAAGAGAATCTCAATCCGTTCATCAATGTTTCGCTGAGCATCGTTTTGTGCGCTACGGGTTTCATCATCTCGCGGCTCATCCGTAAAAACGAGGAGCTGTTCGATACCCGCAGGATAGCGGTCAGGGCGTTTTTCATCATCTTTGTTTTGCTGCTGATAGTATGGGGGATGTTCGCTTCCGTCAGAACGTTCATCAACGGAGCTCAGATGCTGACGTTCTATACCGTCGAATTGCTGGTCGTGCTTCTTATAAAGTTCAAGCCCGTCCTTACCGGCGCGATGATCTTCGGCTCATATATGCTGTTTTATTGTGTGCTCGAGTTCTTCATTCAATCCGGTCAGCTCAATTTCTACAATTATTGTATGCTGGCGGCGCTGTCGGTCACGGGCGCTGTGATGAACTACCGCCTGACGGTCAGCTATATCGAAGAGAAAAACAAGGCAAACCGCCTGAACGATTCGCTTGAGATAATCGCCAATCACGACAGTATGACCTGCCTAAAGAACCGCTACGCGCTCAATCAGGTCATCCCGGAATACTATGGCTCGGACGTCTGTCTTGCGATGGGGGATATCGACAGCTTCAAAAAGATCAACGACGAATACGGTCACTGCACCGGCGACGAGGTGCTCAGCTTGTTTGCTGATACCCTGCAAAAGTATTTCGATCATGATGAGATATACCGCTACGGCGGAGACGAGTTTTTGATTCTGACCCGCGGAAATGACTGCAGCGGATTATCAAAAAAGCTTTCCGCTCTTAACGAGGAATTCGGAAAAGTGAAAATCGACGGCAAGGATCTGAAGCTGAGCTGCAGCTTCGGCTGCGACTCCGGATGTCCGAATGATCTCACGGGATTTTTCGATATAATCATGCGCGCCGACAAAAAGCTTTACATGGTAAAAAACGGCTTGGCGACCGAATGATTACCAAGCAAAAAACTTAAAAAAATTTCCCTAAAGCTATTGATTTTTTGCAATTTTTATGATAAAATATATTATACTGATATAGGGCAAACCCGCTGAAAGGCGGCGACGCAAAGCTCTGGTGTCTAAATAGTATTTACTGTATGACCGACCGGCTGCATCAAAATTACTTTTGTAATTCTTGTGCAGGCGGTCTTTTGTTATATTAAAACATTTTCTTTATCATACGAATAGCCACCCCAAAAGTACAACGAAAGGATGATTACAATGAAAAAGACCATTTCCGCATTTTTGGCAGTTCTTTTGGTTGTAACTCTGTTTTCGGTGGCGGCTTCCGCTGCGGAAACAGACTACACCGTAAATGTTATCGATCAGGACGGCAGCTACACCATCGGCAGCCAGGATAACGATCCGGTCGATATCGTCGGCGCGACTGCAACAGTCACGCTCAGCGACGCTTCCATACAGAACCGGAATCGCTCGGCTATCCATGTTAAAAACAATTCCAAGGTCACTTTTGTGCTGCAGGGCTTCAGCACCATCAAGGGCAGCGACAACACCTACTCCTGCGGCATCGAGGTCGAATACGGCTCCTCCGTCACCTTTGAGGGCGAAGGCACGCTGAATGTCACAGGCGGACTTTGGGGCGCTGCCATCGGCTCCTACGGCACCGACAGAAACATCCCTGCCGAAGAGAGAGTCAAGGTCGGCGAGATCACCGTCAACAGCGGCAACATCAACGCATATGCCGGACGCAGAGGCTCCGGTATCGGCTCGGGCTACCATGTAGACGCTAACCTTATCACCATCAACGGCGGTACCATCCACGCATACGGCAACGAGTGCGGCGCGGGCATCGGCACCGGCTACGGCACCAGCGGCGGCGCTTCAGGTATTGCCGCGGTAGGCGACTACAGCGCGGGCAGGATCGTCATCAACGGCGGCGAGGTTTATGCCGCAACAGCCTGGGACCAGAGCTTTGACTACAGCGATCTTTCTACGCTCAACGCCAACGACCCCGGAACATTCGCCGCGGGCATCGGCGGAGGCTACGGCTCTTCTGCTCCCGACATCGAGATCAACGGCGGCAAGGTCGTTGCTATCGGCTCCTGCGGCGGCGCAGGCATCGGCGGCGGCAGAGGCTGCAGCAAGGCGACAAAGTATAATCAGAACACCTACCGTGTAGGCGTTACAATCGGCGGAAACGCGGACGTCACCGCGATCGCCGCAACTTCAAGAAGCAACGAGATCAACAGCGGCGGCGCTGCGATCGGTTCCGGCCGCGGTTCCCACACCGGCGGCACCATCCAGATCAAGGACAACGCCAGGGTGGTTGCTATCTCCGCAACACAGGCTCCCGCTATCGGCGCCAGCAAGCAGGTTTCTCCCGTTGACGGAGCTACCCCTGCTGCCGAATCTGTTTCCATCGGCAACAACGTACAGCTTTACGCGGTGTCCGCGGGACAGTACGCTGTCGATAAGGACGCGGCTTCTCTGTCAATAAGCTCCGATTTCTTCGGCAGCTCCGACAGATGGTTCTTCAACGAGGACGCTGTTGCCATCAGCGACATTTCTTCCGTAAAGGCTGAAAGCCCCAAGGGCGAAAAGGTTTATTCGGTTCCCGCCGGTTCCGTTTCACTGTGGGCAAATATCGTTTCATCCTCTACTCCCGATCCCGTTGAAGTCAAAACTCAGCTCGGAATCGTTGCTCCGCTTGCAATGGCTGTAAGATTCGAGGACGGCTCCGTATACTACAGCGGCGACTCGCTGGAAGTTGAATATGAAAAGGATTATCATTTCCAGATGTGCTGCGTTGACTGGAGCACCAGAGATACAAACGGCGAAAAGAAGATCCACAAGGAATACGAGACCTTCTATCCCGAGGAAAGCGCGTGGCAGCATGTCAACCACGGCGTCTATTCCGACGAGGGTATCGGACTTGCCGGTACGGTCGTTTACACCGTTCGCGTGTCCGAAGACGTCACCAAGCAGACCTTTGACGCTGCAACAAAGACATTTGTCCTGCCCAAGCATGACGCTGTCCTGAGAACCGACGTCAACAAGTGCTTCATGGCTTATCGCTTCCACTTCAAGGGAGACGATTATAACAAGCAGACCGGTATCGACAAAGTCGTTTACGACACCGGCATCGAGCACGAAAACACACTTGAGGATTTCCGATACAACAAGCCTCTCGAGTCTCTGTCTGTCAACCTGCCTCTCGGTTCCACAATCACCGCAAAGGCATATGACAATTACGAGTATATCGGTGAAGCAAACATCCTCATCACCATCGACGAAGATAATCCCGAGGAATGCTACAAGGATTATTACTGGGATTTCTGATAAACAAGGACAGACCGGTTTAATTTTGTGAAAACAGAGCGGTCAGCATTGTTTTCTGAAAACTTTTGAATAAACCGTAAAAAAATAATTATTCCTTGACTTGACTTTCGCCGGGTCAAGGAATATTATTATTTTAAACAATATATTACTTCTGCAAGGGAGATGTAACTGTGAGATCAAAAGCAATAAAAACTTTGTCGATTTTGTGCGCGGCGGTTCTTGTTGCGGCGTGCTTCTGCGCCTGCAACTCGGACCCGAACGTAAAATCCGATGAGGAGACCACCGGCTCATCCGGTTCATCCGACGCATACCGGGTCGTCGAATCCGGCAACGAGCAGGATGAAAAGGAAAAAGAGGGCTTCCACGCCTACGGATCGGGAAAGACCGACCCCGTCAAAGTCAACGGAACCGAGGTCAAGCCGGAAGATTTTGCGCTTCGTTCTTACGAGCTGTCTCAAATGATGGGACAGACTTTCTCAAAGCCTTCCGAGATCCCCGTCGACGCAGCCGTGCAGTATGCTTTCGTTCACCTGTTTTTCCCCGATTTTCACAGCATAAACAACAAGGCGCTCGAATATCGCACAGCGACTGCCGATGAAATAAAAACGGAGCTGAAAAAACAGTTCGGAACCGATGATTTCGCCATAACCGATTCCGTGCTTTACAACGCGGGCAAAAAGCTGTTTGAGATGTGGACTCCCGAATACGGAACCAATATTTATTACACGATCGACGCGGTGAATGTCGACGGCGACACCGCTGAGATCATAACCACCTTCTACAACGAGCTCAAACGCTCCACAATGATGGGCAGGACCACCATCACCGTTAAGGTGCAGGACGGAAAGCCCGTCATCGCCGCGCTTAAAGCGGAGTAAAGCTATGGACGAAAAAAAAGAACTCGAAGCGCTCAGACACGACAATCAGCGCCTGTGCGAAGCGCTAAGGGAAATCACAAAAAAGATCGATGAGATCAACGGGATACTTAAAGGCGTCGGCGATCTGACGACTGTCAGAGAACCGCAAAGGGGTGCTCCGGTTACCGAGGAAGAGGTCAAAAATCTTCTTAAAAAGTACTCCAAATTATCATAGTATCACTTTTGCCTGCCGAGGATAAAGAAGAATGAAACTGTTTAAAAACCGCGGACAAAAGAATAGCATGAAAAACAGCAAAGGGGGAGCGATCCCCCTTTTAGGCGTGTCTATGATCGTTGTCCTTCTGACTGCCGCGGTTTATTTTGTCGCAAGTTATGCAGCCAACAGTTACTCGCAGGACAATCAGCTTTCAAACTGGAGCTACCTGTATACAGACCGCGCAGGAGCGGTGCCCAACGGCGAGCTTCGTATCTATAACGCGCAGAATCCTATCGTGACCGGCGAAGGCGCAAAGGATAATATCTATTTTACAAAGCTGCTCGAGCCATCCGACACTAAAACCGGAATCATCCTTATCACCGACTATTCTCCCATGAAGATCCGCGTCAACAGCAAGGAGATCTATAACAATCAGTTTGATAAAGAGGAATACGTCGGCAACTGCTACAACGCCATAACGCTTGAGCCGTCCACCCACGAAAGACAGATCGAAGTCTTTATGAAGCTGCCGTTTTCGGCGCGCTTTGAAACTTATATGGACAACGGAGCCGCGTCGCCGATGACGGTGAACCGGGGCTTTGTTCTCGGCTGCATTATAGCCGGTATCGGCATTACGGCGCTGTTGGTGTTTGGCGTAATGTCGCTTGTGCGCCGCAGGCTTTTCCAATCGCTCGCGGTCGCCGCCGTGGTCGCCTGCACGGGCGCGGCGCTGGCTTTGCATATGCTGCCCGAAATGACCTTTATGCTTAATTCCCCATGGTGGCTGAGGTTTACGGAATATCCGGTGCATATGGTTTTCCTTATCACATCGGTGTTACTTAACAGAATGTTCAAAAACCACCGCAAAACCGTGGTCGCCATATTGTTTGCCGCGATATTATCCGCGGCGGCTGTTATGCTGTCTTTCTCGCCCCTGCTTGTAAAGATCTCGTCGGTCGCAATGAGCGTTCTTACGCTGGCGGCTATGCTGTATACCGTTCAGGTGGCGCTTATGCAGCTTGAACACCGCACTCAATATGCCGCGGCGGTGTTCGTAATGTGCGTTTACTACACGGTAATGGCGCTTATCGCGGCGATCCTGCTGATCTCGCGCCAGCGTGTGTTGTATATTTACAATGTCACCGTTTCGACCTTTGTTGTGGCGGGCGTGCTCGAATTCATCTATATCCAGGAACACAGCTTTGAAAAAAAGAACCGCGAGCTCAGCGTCCAAAGCGGCAAATTCGAAAGCTATGTTCAGTATATTTCCGAGTTTTTGCGGAATATGTTTGATTTCACGGACGCCGAAAGCTTTTATGAGACCGCGATCGGGGAGATCAACAGCCTGCTGTTGAAGTATCAGCCCGACAACACCTCCATTGTCAGCTGCGCCGCCGTCAGGACCGACGGGGGATTTGAGGAAAAAGTCAACCGCGGCGTGACCGGCTGCAACTATGCTCTGATCGAGGAAAACTGCGGCAGAAGCGGGAAAAACTGCTTCTTTGCGGAAACCTTTTTCGACTGTATAGTTAAAGACGGCGATGAAACAGGCGCGGTTTTCCACTTCGAAAACATCCGCGGCGGCTTAGACGTATTTTTTATGAGCATGATCGAAACGGCGTATTGCGGACTCGAAACCACATATGATAACATCTTTGCCGGCGACGGCTTCCGCGACATC
This sequence comes from uncultured Ruminococcus sp., assembly GCA_902767325.1. Lineage (GTDB taxonomy): Bacteria > Bacillota > Clostridia > Oscillospirales > Acutalibacteraceae > Ruminococcoides. Next base: position 10,840 of record CACXGW010000096.1, on the reverse strand, counting down.
AATATCATTTTTGAAGAGCTGGCTGAGAACACCGAGCTCGACAACGGCTGTTCGGTGGATCATCTCAGACACATCTGCGACTATACCCGCGAGCTCTGTCTGCGTTCGGGAATGGACGCCGAAAAAGCCGAGCAGATCGCGGTCGCGTCAAAGCTGCACGATCTGGGCAAGATCGCTATACCGAAATATATCATCCACAAACAGGCGCGCCTCACCGAAGAGGAGCGAACTATCATAAACAGCCATACCGAGTTCGGATACACCATCCTCTCAACATACGCCGACGACCCTGTGCTTGAAATATCCGCGACCATAGCCAGGTATCATCACGAGCGCTACGACGGCACGGGCGTAAACGGGCTGAAGGGTGAGAATATCCCCATAGAGGCGCGTATCGTCACGGTTTGCGACGTATACGACGCGCTGGTTTCGGAGCGTACATATAAAAAGGCATGGAGCCGTGAGGACGCTCTGAACTTCCTGCGCGACAACGAGGGAAAGCTTTTTGACCCCGTTATCTGTGAAGAATTCATTAAATATATTCAGGAACAAGACTGAGATCATAACTACAGAAAGGCGGTGCTCTAATGCCGCAGGACAACTCTCAACAACAGAACACCGCGCCTATGACGCCCGAGGAAAAGGACTTTGACAGCCAGCAGCAGGTTCGCGTGTCAAAGCTCAAAAAATTCCGCAAAAGGCTGAAGTGGTATCACATCCTGGCTTTTGTTATCGTGGTGCTTGCCGCTCTGCCGTTTTTGATCTGGCACCTTACTCCAAAAAAAGTGCTGGACGTTGTCATACTTGACAAAACCGTTTTGTCTTACGCCAACGACGAGGATATAATCAAAGAGAACATCTACCGCAAACATCAGGGTCTGTGCTGGATATTGAACCAGCAGCGCTATGTCAAGTCCGACGGCACCGAATACGATTACAAGCGCGATTATTACGGTCCCGTGCTGGACGAAGAGGGTGCCTACGATCATTCCGTTGAGCTGAGCGATTCCGAAGTCAAGCCGGATATGGTATATCTTTCCGACGCCTACGGACTCGGCAACGACACCTTCGGAAGATACAACGGCAGCTCGCCGCTCAACGGAGGCATTTCCGACGACGATATGTCATATGTTTCCTTCGCTTACGAAACCGGCGCGCCGATAATCGGCGAGGCGACGCTGTTCAGCTCGTCGATGTCCGATTCCGTCCGCGGTCAGCTTATGTCGCTGTTCGGCGTAAAGCCAACCAAGTGGATCGGCAGATACCTGGTCGACCTGCAGGACTTCACCGACGTTCCCGACTGGGCGCCCCCGATGTACGAGCAGCAGGAAGGCGTTGAATGGCGCTTTACGGGTCCCGGAATGCTGCTTGTATCCGAAGAAGGCAAGATCATAATCCTCGAGCAGAACACCGATTTCAACTCAAAAAATCTGTTGCAGATCTATATAAACGACGACTATAAAAACGAGTTTTCGGGCTGCGACAGGTGCAATTTCTACAACTGGTTCGAGCTTATCGAAGCGGATTACGGCACCGAAAACATCGCAACCTTTGCCTTTGACCTGAACGCGACCGGCATGGAAAAGATCAAAGAGATCAGCAAGAGCCCCAATTTCTGCGCCATCACCCGCAAACAGGAAAAGGGCTACGCCCCGGCATACTATTTCTCCGGAGATTGCAACGACTATGTCAACGGAAACCGTTTCGGAGCGTTTTCGTTTGCCGACTGGTTTTTCAAGTTTTTGTCGTATGACAGACAGGGCGACATCTCCAACTTCTTCTGGCGCTTCTATACACCGCTGATGAATCATATACTCAGCGAGACCAAATCAACGGTCTATACCGAAGAAGCCTCCGATCACAAGGAGGTCTCCCGCGTTAACGGCGGAAGCTTCCAGGTGTATGAGGACGAAAAGTGGCGCGACTTCCGCCTGAAGGCGGCTGCAATCAACGCGCAGGAGCCGGGAAAAGACAAGTATTCGCGCGACTTTACATATTACGATACCCTCATCACGGAGGCAAGTGACCTCGGAGTGAATTGTATCGAGGCAAAATCACTGCTCCCGCCGGAGTTCTACACCGCCGTCAGCAGATACAATAAAAACCACGACGAAAAAATATATATCCTTCAGTGCGTCAGCCCGCCCGACGGGCTGGACCCCGCCGATTATCTCACCGAGGACGGCAAGGAACGATGGCGCAGCGCCATAAACGCTGCGGTAAACGCGCTGCACGGCACGGGAACCGCTGAGGGTGAGCTGCTTGGCAAGGCGGATTACTTTATCGACGTATCCGAGTATGTTCTCGGTATCACCGTCGACCCCGAACTTAATAAGGATAACCTGAAAAAGATCAAAAATCTCTCCTCATATTCATTTGAGGGCGACTTCGTCAGGAAGAATACGGGTCTGAACGGATTTGCGTCCTTCCTTTACAACGCCGCGCAAAGCGCTTCGCATGATACCTACGGCTACTATACGCCGGTATCGGTCCGCGGAGAGCTTGGCATGACAAAGGGGCTGTCTTTGGTCAAAAACACCGACGCGTATATTTTCGACGATATAGCTTCCGACGAATGCGGCGAATACTTTTTCACCGATATTGCCGCGGACAACGAGCTTATCGACAGCACTGACCCCGAATCGGTATACGCAAAGTATAAAAGCGTATTTTCCGAGCTTTCGCAAAAATCCGATTCCGTGCTTGTAACGGGCGTGTCGTTCTCAAATATCAACGCTTTATACGGTCAGGACGCGATGACCGAGACCGATCAGGGCAACGCGATCATCGAAGCTCTCAGCGCCGCGAGAGACAGCGAAATGCCGGGCGCCACCCTGTATGACCTCAACGACAGCTGGGCGGAATGCTCGGATAAAATGAGCCTTTTCACCGCAGGCAAGAGCGACAGCCTTATGTGGCACAACACCTGCGACGAAACCCAGATGACCGGCGTTGTCGCGACCGACAGCGTAATGCCTCAGGAGCCGGGGCTTGTGCTCTCCGACGACGATATAGTGCAGGCTGTTTCGATGTACAGCGACGCCGGATATATGTATATAACGCTGCAGCTGCTCGACGAGCTGGATTATAAAACAAATGCGCTGTTTATCGGTCTGGACACCTATCAGCGAAACGACGGCGAGTATTACTACGCCAAGGACTTTACCCCGAACTCCCTGTCGGGCATGGAGTTTGTCCTGAGGTTTGACGGCAAGCAGGACGGTTCTCTCATGGTCATGAGCGACTACGACCGCAACCGCGGCAAAACCGCTACCAAAGAGAGCTACACCGGCGATTATGACAAGGTTGCCGATCTGACATACGGAGGCTTCGACGCCGGCGACAACCAGTTCTATCAGACCGGCTCCACCATATACATCCGTCTGCCGTGGACATGGCTCAACGTTGCCGATCCCTCGAAAAAGCTTGTCATCAGCGACAAAGCCTACAACGGCGGCGTTGCAAAAACCGTCACCACAAACGGCGTTCTCGTTTCGGTGATGATCGGCGAGCGCACGGAGGGCGACCTTATCTCCGCCTTCCCCGTAGACAAACACGATCCCGGATATAAAGTATTTATGTGGGATAAGTGGGAAACCGTAAAATATTCAAACCGCCGCAAAGACAGCTTTGATGTTTTGAAAGCCTTTTTTGCCGGCATATCCTGATAATAAAACCAATAGATGATACAAAGGAGAAAACGCCTTGAAAATTGAATTAATAAGCGTTCTCGCACTGCTGTTTTGTCTGTTGATCATAGGAATAGAGTACATCATGCATTATCGGCTGGCAGAGCTGCAGGACGAACACACCGCCCGCATCGAAAACATCAGACACCGGCTGGACGTTCATGTCGAGGGGGTGCTCTATGCGCCTACCGACAGCAGCCGCGAATCGGAGATCAACGCCCTGACGGACGAGATCAACGGCGACTACGAAGTTTATGAAATGGCGGTATCAACTATCCGCACCCACAAAGGCACCTCATATCATGACGATATCGAAGCGCAGGACCTTCTTATCAAACAAATCGACGAAAAGGTCGATCCCGTTTCGATCTACGCGAAAATGCTTGATGAGGGCAATGTCTACCACAAGGGCTACGCCTGCCGCCGCCTTGCGGAAATGAACGCGATGGAATACCGCGACAAAATCAAAGAATGCATTGATACAAAAAACCGCGACCTTGCCTACAACGCCGCTATGGCGCTGTGCCATATGGGCGATCTTTACGAGGTGGCTGAATATCTGCTCAGCATCCAGGACGACCATATGTATTCCGGCAGGATCGTCAACGAGTTTTTCGCGCAGTTCACCGGCGACCGCCGCGAGCTTGCCGAGCTGTTGTTTGAAAAGTGCAACAAATATATGAAATGCACCATAATCAAAACGCTTGAAAAATATCCTATAGACGCTTTCCGCCCGATGTATATCGAAGGCGCCTCGGGCAACGATACCCAGCTAAAGATCGCCTGCGTAAAGGCGCTCGGCGCGTTCGGTTATCCCGAGGATGAACAGATACTTCAAATGGCGGCTCAGGACAACGACTGGGTCATAAGGTCCTCAGCCGTGCGCGGCTTGTCGCGCCTGAAATCTCCAACCGCGCTCGCGACTGTCAAGCACGCTTTGGGCGACAAGGAATGGTGGGTGCGCCAGACCGCGGCGCAGGCTATCACCAAAATGGATATTATGCCCAGCGACCTTGAAGAGATTCTCGGCGGATATGACCGTTTTGCCGCCGACGCCGTAAAGAACGTGCTTTACAAGACGGTCGATACGGAATGACCGACAGATACTATATGAAAATACCGAGAAAAAGGGAAGGAGGAACAAATCATGGGATTTCTTAATGCTGTCCGCAGCTTTATCGTTGTGTTCAACTATTTCTGCATGGCGTTTACGCTGCTGCTCAGCGTGATATATATCATCCAGCTGTTCGTATCGTTTTTTAGGGTCCACCGCGACTACAGCAAATCTTTTTCCGACGATTTCCACAGCTATGTAGACAGCGATAATCTTTTGCCGATCTCGCTGATCATCCCCGCCTACAACGAGCAGGAGAACATCGTGCAGAATATCCGTTCGCTGATGAAGATCAATTACCCCATGTACGAGATCATTGTTGTCAACGACGGCTCGACCGACAAAACAGGCGAGCTGGTCGTTAACGCTTTCCATATGCACAAAATCGAAACCTCCATCCGTTACCAGATCCCTACTCAGAAGATAGAGGCTGTGTACTACAGCAAAAAATATCCCAATCTGCTGTATGTCCAAAAGGCTAACGGCGGAAAATCCGACGCGCTCAACGCCGGAATAAACATTTCGCGTTATCCTCTGTTCACCTGCCTCGACGCCGATTCGCGCGTTGAAAAGGACGCTCTGCTGCGCCTGGCGCTGGAATTCATCAAGGATTCGCGCACGGTTGTCGCGGGCGGTATCGTGCGTATCGCCAACGGTTCAAAAATCGTCGACGGCGAGCTGAAGGGCTTTTCCATGCCGAAAAAGCTTATCGAGCGATTCCAGATCGTCGAATATTACCGTTCGTTTTTGATGGGACGTGTGTTCTGGAGCTCCACCAACTCTCTGCTGATCGTGTCCGGAGCGTTCGGATTGTTCCGCAAACAGACGGTCATCGATGTGGGCGGCTACAAGCGGAACACCATCGGCGAGGATATGGAGATAGTCGTAAGGATCCACCGCTATATGCGGAAAAACCATAAAAAATACCGTGTAAAATTCAACGAGCTGTCCGTGTGCTGGACGCAGGGCCCGATGTCGCTTAATGACATCCGCAGTCAGCGACGCCGCTGGCAGATCGGTCTGATGGATACGCTCATCTCGCACTTCGGAATGACGCTTAATCCGAGATACGGCTTCGTCGGACTTCTGTCGATCCCCTACAACTGGATATTTGAGCTTTTCGGAGCCTTGGTCGAAACGATCGGTTATTTCCTGATACCGTTCACCCTTCTTATGGGCGAGCTGAATATGTTCTTCTTTGTCATATATTTTTTGCTGTCTGTCGCTTTGGGCGTCATTCTGTCGCAGGGCAGCCTTGTCCTGGAGCAGTATACCCACCGCGCCGCCATGACGGCAAAGCAGAGCATCGCTGTTTCGGTATACGCCATTCTCGAGAACTTCGGCTACCGGCAGCTTATTACGATTTTCCGCGTTGAAGGAATAATAAAATACCGCAAGCTCCATAAAACATGGGGCAAAATAAAGCGTAAGGAGTTCGAACAATGAAAAAGGTCGTTATATCCGTTGTCGCGACGATCCTTGTGCTGTTTATACTCGCTCAGACGGGTCTGCTTGCGCCGTTCGGCATCAAGCAGCTGTCGTTTTTCACACGTCATCCGGAGGATAAAAAATCATCGGAAAATTCCGGCGGCGACGCTTTTCTGGATACCGAAAAAAACGTCAGCTACCGCTTCAAGGCGGAGGGCGATTACTTTTCCGTATACCGCAACGGCGAATGGAAGCAGCTGTTTATGAACGGCGTCAATATAGGAGCTTCCGAGCCTGCGCTGTTTCCCGGAGACCTGACAATAAGCTATGAAACATATCTGCGCTGGTTCGAAAACATCAGCAAGATGAATTGCAACTGCATCCGCGTATATACGACGATGCGCCCGCAGTTTTATCTGGCGCTGAAGGATTTCAACAGCACTGCCGAAAATCCGATATATCTGTTTCAGGGAATTTGGGTAAATGAGGACGATATCGAGCGCCTGGGCGACGTTTACGCCGAAAATGAAAAGATACTAACCGACTTCAAGCAGGATGCGATAACCATCACCGATGTTATCCACGGCAACGCCGTTGTTCCCGAATCTCCCGGAAAGGCGTCGGGCACATATCGCGCCGATGTTTCCAACTGGCTGGCGGGCTGGATCATCGGTATCGAGTGGAACCCCAACCTTGTAAACAATACCGACGAGCAGCATCCCGATATGCGCGAACACGACGGCGACTATCTGTATACCCAAAGCGCTACTCCGTTTGAGGCGTTTTTGTGCCGCGCGGGAGACGCTCTTATCGCCCATGAAACCGAGACCTATCAGTTCCAGGCTCCGCTGGCGTTCACCAACTGGATCACCACCGATCCTCTCAGCCACCCCAACGAGCCGCATTTCGACGAGGACAAGGCGACGGTGAACATCGAGGACGTCAAGTTCAGAAACTTTGCTCCGGGCATGTTCGCTTCCTATCATATCTATCCCTATTATCCCGACAGCCTCAACTATCAGGAGGACTATCTGCTCAATCTTGATGAAAACGGAAAGGTGGACACCTATTCCGCCTATCTGAAGGACCTCAAGCTTGTGCATACCCTGCCTATTCTTGTAGCGGAATTCGGCATACCGACCTCCCGCGGAATGGGACACGAAAGCGTTATGGGATATAACCAGGGACGCGTGGACGAAAACGCCCAGGGCGCTATGCTTACCGATATGATCGATTCCATACACGACACGGGCTACGCCGGCGGACTTGTGTTCACCTGGCAGGACGAATGGTTCAAGCGAACATGGAACAACGTTATGTTCGACATCGCCGACCGCCGTCCGTTCTGGTCGAATATCCAAACCACCGAGCAGTGCTTCGGTTTAATGGCTTTCGACCCCGGCGAGACCCACACTCTATGTTACCCCGACGGCGATGTTTCCGACTGGGCGAGCGTTGAGCCGACGGTCACCACCGAGCAGGGCGAGCTGTATGTCCAGAGCGACGAGCGCTATCTGTATCTGCTGGTGAAAGCCAAGGATTACGATTTCAATAACGACACGCTCTATATCCCGATAAATACGATCCCGGAACAGGGAAACACAAAAATAAAGGATAAGTCCGTCCGCTTTGACGACGGCGCGGATTTCCTGATCTCACTGCACGGCGCGTCGGATTCTCACATATATGTCGACCGCTATTACGACGCGTTCAATTACTACTTTGTGGATTCGCGGATGCTTTCGGATTATCCGCTGCTCAAGGACGCGGACGTCAAGGACAGCGGGATATTCGATGAAATGCTGATGTGCTACGGCTATCACCTTACCGTGGGCGGGACCGGCGCCGAGGTGCCCGACAAGGCATACGAAACCGGCAAGCTTCAGTACGGCAACGCCAACCCCGACTCGGAGGAGTACGCTTCATTGTCTGATTTCTGCTACAGCAACGGCGGCGTTGAGATCCGCATTCCGTGGCAGCTGCTCAACGTAATGGACCCGTCCTCAAAGCAGCAGATGGCGGATTTCAACGAAACTCAGGTCATCACGCCGCAGGATTACGAGAGCTTTGACTTCGGCTTCGGCTATGCAAAAGGCAGCGAATCTCTCAGCATCAGCTTCGGCGGCTCCTACAGCTACGAGGAATGGAACATGCCCGAATGGCACGAGCGGCTAAAGCCCGCCTATTATGAATTGCAAAGTTATCTGAAACCATACAGGGAAAAAGAAATGTAACTTGGAAACGAGGTATTATTATGAAACGGATCGCGGCGCTTGCAATGACTGTCATACTTGCGCTGCTTTCGTTTGCCGTCTGCGGCTGCAACAGCAGCGAAACAGAAAAAGCCTCTGTCGAAAAGCAGATAACACTGCCCGAAACAAAGGGGCTTAATATGCCCTTTTATGCTTCTTCCAACGGCTATTTCTACCGCCGCGAAACAGACGATAAGGGCGAGCTGTTCTATATCAAGGGCGTGAATATGGGACTCACCGAGCCCGGGACCGACCTCAACAGTCCCGATACCTCCTATGATACCTTTATGCGGTGGTTCGGTATGATGGCTGAAATGAACGTCAACACCGTTCGTGTATTTACCGTGATGAACCCCGACTTTTACCGCGCGCTCTGCGATTATAATTCAAACCATACCGATTCTCCGCTGTATCTTATCCAGGGGATATGGTTTTCCGAAGACCTTATGACGCAGCTGACCGACGCTTTGGAAAGCGATAAAATACTCATCACCGCGTTCAAACGCTCCGTCACCGAAACGATAGATATAATCCACGGCTCAAGCGACTATACCACATACGGCTCGTTTGATCCGGCTGTATACGACTGTGACGTGTCGTCATACGTCGCGGGTTATATCCTCGGGCTTGAGTATCCCGCGGAGTTTGTAAACGAAACAAACGCTTCCCACCCCGATGAATCCGACTATAACGGCGCGTACCTGTACACCGCCGACGATTCCTCACCGTTTGAGGCGTTTTTGTGCGAGGTCGGCGATACGCTTATAGACTACGAAACAAAGAAATATTCCTGTCAGATACCCGTCGCTTTCCTGAACTGGCAGACGCTTGACGCCATGAGTCACAGCAACGAGCCGTTTGCCGACGAGGAGGACTCGATGAGCGTTGACACCGAGCATATCCTGCCCCGAAACAATTATCACGCGGGGCTGTTCGCGGCGGTCGACGTCTACCCGTATTATCCTGAGTTTATGAATCACCAAAAGGAGTATGCGACCGCTCAGGATAATTACGCCGCGTACCTCAAAGACCTCAAGTCGATTCACAGCGTGCCGCTTTTGATAGCGGAATACGGACTCAGCACCTCGCGCGGCGTCGCCCATATGGGCATCAACGGCTATCAGCAGGGAGGGCTTACCGAGCAGGAGCAGGGCGAGCTCGACGCGCGAATGTCGCGCGACATCTGCGACGCCGGATGCTGCGGCGGACTGCTGTTCAGCTGGCAGGACGAATGGTTCAAGCGCACCTGGAATATGACCATGTATTATCCCGAAAAGGCAGATCAGCGAATTCACGATCTTTCATCCGCTGAACAGTGCTACGGCATAATGGCTTTCGACCCGGCTGTCAGCTATCCCGACGGCGATGTGTCCGAGTGGAACGACACCACCGGCGTGGGGGAGACGCGCGTCTGCGTAAAATACGACGCCGAGTATCTGCATCTGCTTGTGTCCCTGCCCGACGGTTATGATTTTGAAAAAGACACCTGCTATATCCCGGTTCAGGTCACCGGAGAGGGCAGCACCTTTGTAAAAGACAGCGACCTCAGCTTTTCCGAGCCTGTCGATTATCTCATCGAAATAAACGGAAAAGAAAACTCCCGCGTGCGCTGTGACGCGGTGCGGGACGAGTTCCATTTCAAGCAGGCTGTGCTGCGTAAAATATTCGGAAACGATAAGGCGCAGCCAAACAAGGCGAACACCGGCGCATACGACCCGATATATATGCTCACCTCAAACGAGATGTATCTGCCCGACGACGACGTAACCATCGAGCCGCAGTATTATGAAACCGGGCTGCTCCGCTACGGAAACGGAAATCCCGAAGCAGATGATTTTGACTCTCAGGCGGATTTCTGCCTTGCCGGCAATAAGCTCGAGATCAGGATCGCGTGGTATCTGCTGGGCATAAAAAATCCCCTCACAAAATCGTGCGTCGCGCCTCTCGAGGGAAAAGAGATAACCTTCACCACGTTCGACGGCATCGCAATAGGCGCCGGAACGGGCGGCGAGATCAAGCTGTACGACACCGGCTTCAACGGCTTGAAGGAAGTCAAGTATAAGGAGCGGACAAAAAGCTCTTACGGCTTAACGGCGGAATCTTTCGCCGCGCTGCCCTCATTCAAAACAAAATAAAAAACAAAAACTCACACCCAAAGCAAACCGCCGAGGGTGTGAGTTTTTTGTATCAAAAATCGCTTCGTTTTCGGATGAAGACACTTGCTTTCCCGCGATAAATACTTTATAATTTAAATGGCTGTTTATATGTTTATTTATACTAATACCTAATAAAAAGTAGACAATCTTTGCGGTCTATTTTCCGCAATACTGCGTTGTCGTCCTTGCAAGGCGCCAGCC
>CACXGW010000095.1 GCA_902767325.1 uncultured Ruminococcus sp. | reverse complement strand
GTCAGGAGTGAATTAATCAGTGGTTACTTAATAGTTATGAAAAATGCAAGCCGTCAGCCGCGGGCGGCGATCGCACAAATAAGTGAACGACAGACTTACTGTATCGCATCGGAAAAACTGCTTAATGCTGCTCGGTTCCCCGCCTGACATGGTTCACAGGCCCCAATCGCACAGGGCCTGTCGTTCGCTTATTTGAACGCAATGACTGCTTGCATTGCAATGTATTATAGCATAGATAACAGGAAAAATCAAGGGATTTTCCGCTTATTTTTGCGGTGAAAGCCTTCCCTCGAGCTTGGTTTTGCGGAATATCATAAGCACCAGCAGGGCAACCAAAACGCCGAGCAGCGCGCCGCAGAGAATATCTGTGGGAAAATGCACGTAGTTATACAGCCGCGAGAACATCATAAGCAACACCGGAACGAGCGCGATGAGGGCAAGTCTTTTGTGCTTTGCGACCAGCACGGTAAAAAACGCCACGGCTACGGCGGAGTGACCCGACGGAAAGCTGTAGTGACCGGGCTTTTTTATAGGAAGCTCGGAGTTAAGGAACATATTGAGCTCGCTGTCCACCCTGAACGGGCGCGGGCGCTGAACCAGGGGCTTTATCACCCAGTCGCCGAGCAGATATGCCGCTCCCATAGCGGCGAGAGCGATAACGCCCGCCGCGCGGGTTTTCTTAAAGAAAAGCATTACAACAGCTGCAACTATCCAAATAATACCCGCGTTGCCGGCGTAGCTCAAAAAGCCCAGAACCGCGTCCAAAAAGCCGCAGCGGAAATGCTCCTGTATAAAATTGAGTATTGAAAAATCAAAATTTTGGATTGCTTCCATATTCCCTATATCCTCTATCATCTATCATCTAGCTTCTATCTTCCAGCTTCTCATATTCCTTCACCTTGGCGTAAAGCTGCTCGTCAACTATCGCTTCAACGCTTACGCCCTCGGGAACGTATTCCTCGCTGAGCAGAGTGCCGTTTTCGCGTATCTCGCTGACGAGTCCCGCGGAAGAAAACGGCACAAGCAGCTTGACGCGCCTCATTCTTACCGGCAGATTATCCTCTATCGCCTGAAGCAAAGTGTCGATCCCGTCGCCGTTTTTGGCGCTGATCTTGATGAATGAATTGAAGTCCTGCGCGAGCAGAGTGTCGTCGAGCAAATCGCATTTATTGAGCACCGTTATCACGGGCGTGTCACCGCAGCCGAGCGAATCGAGCAGGTCGCGCGTCACCTGAAGATGTATGCGCGCTTCTTCCGACGACGCGTCGCAGAGGTTGATGATGATATCCGACTGCGCCGCTTCCTCAAGCGTTGAGTGGAACGCCTCAACAAGATGGTGAGGCAGACGCCTTACAAGCCCTACGGTGTCAATAAGCATTACGCTTATTCCGCTTGGGAGTTTCAAAGCGCGTGAGGTCGGGTCGAGCGTGGCGAAAAGCTTGTCCTGAGCCAGAACGCCCGCGTCGGTGAGCGTGTTCATCAGCGTGGACTTTCCCGCGTTTGTATAGCCGACGATGGCGCAGGTTATCACGCCGTCCTTTTCACGGCGGCGGCGCAGCATCTGACGGTGCTTTTCGATTTCGGAAAGCTCGTCCTTGAGGGTCTCCATCCTGCGGCGGATATGGCGGCGGTCGGTCTCTATCTTAGTTTCACCGGGGCCGCGCGTTCCTATTCCGCCGCCGAGGCGCGACATTTCAACGCCCTTGCCGGTGAGCCGCGGCAGCATATATTTCAGCTGAGCGAGCTCCACCTGAAGCTTGCCCTCCTTGGAGCGGGCGCGCAGAGCGAAGATGTCGAGGATAAGCGTGGTGCGGTCTATAACGCGCACGTCGGTGGCGTTTTCCATATTTTTTATTTGCGTGGGGGAAAGCTCCGCGTCGGCGACGATGAGGTCTATCTCCTGAGACGCGCAAAGCTCACATATCTCCTGAAGCTTGCCGGTGCCGACATATGTTGCGCTTTCAACGCGCGGCAGCTTTTGCGTGAGCAGCAGAACAGGCTCCGCGCCCGCGCTTTTAACAAGCTCGGAAAGCTCGTCGAGCGAGGCTTCGGCGTCGTAGCTGCCGGTGTCCACACAAACAAGTAATGCGCGCGTTATTTTTTCTTCGTTGCTTATTAGTTCCATAGTTTATACCTTTTCAGTTGGCATTAGTCGGTAGTCGGTTAAAGGTCGTTTTGCTCCGGTTTGTAAAGGTGCGGGCGTTGCCTTTACTATGCCGTAACACTAAAAAATCAACTTTATCGGTTATTTATGTAGGGTACGGTCTTGACCGTACCGCAGACGATGAACAAGACGTTGAGCGCTCAACCGGCGGTTCGGTCAAGACCGAACCCTACAATTAGAAAGAATTAAGTGCTGCAACGAACAACACCGTCAAGACAGAGTTTGCTTATAACTTATAACTTATTACTTATAACTTACCCGATCCGCTGTCCGATATTATTGATATTCTCGATATCGGCGAGGTAGCGCTGGATGGCTGTAACGTCGGCGATGGTTATTTTGTTGTCGCCGGTGACGTCGCCGCACTGCAACAGGCGGGTGGTATCATCAAAATCGAACTCCGCGAGGTAGCGCTGTATCTCGGTGGCGTCGTCGATCGTAACAACGCCGTCGCCGGTCGTATCTCCGCGAACAAGAATACTCGGCACGGTAATTACACAGGACGCGGTCAAACCGTTTGCGGATGTGGCGGTGATAGTTGCCACACCGGTGCCGACTGCCGTGACATATCCGTTTTCACTTACCGTGGCAACGCTGTCGTCCGTAGTTGTCCAAGTGATCGCTTCCGACGGGGCAAATTTCGGATGGAACAAAACAGAAACATCAAAACTGCTTCCTTTGGTGAGGGTTTGCGTTTCGCCGCATGAAAGAGTAATGCTTGTCGCCGC
>CACXGW010000094.1 GCA_902767325.1 uncultured Ruminococcus sp. | reverse complement strand
GAGGGCGTGCTCGTCGGCATTTCCTCCGGCGCCGCGGTATGGGCTGCTTCACAGCTTGCAAAACGCCCCGAAAACAAGGGCAAGATCATCGTCGCGCTGCTCCCCGACACGGGCGAAAGATACCTTTCCACCCCGATGTTCTCGGAATAAATGATAATAAGATAGGAATAAAAACACGGGCTGTCGATGACAGCCCGTTACTTTACATTTTACTATTCAGTTCTTTCAGCGCGGCGAAGGTCTCGTTGCTGATAACGTGCTCGATCTTGCAGGCGTCGGCGGTAGCCTGTTCTTCCGGCACGCCGAGCTTTTTAAACAGCTCGCTTAATACGGTGTGACGTTCGTAGGTGCGCACGGCGACCTCAAGTCCTGCCTCGGTCAGCTCAAGCGCGCCTCCCGCGGCAACGGTCAGGTAGCCGCCCTCTTTAAGAAGTCCTACAGCGCGGCTGACGCTCGGCTTTGAATAGCCCATCTCCTCACAAACGTCTATAGAGCGGACAAAGCCCTTTTTCTGATTTAAAACATATATCGTTTCGAGGTACATTTCGCCTGATTCCTTTAGCTGCACCAAACTCACTTCCGATCATTTGTTGTTGATATTATAATTATATCACGAAAAAGGACAATAATCAACCGCTAATTCAACTTATACTTGATTTCTTGAGCGGTTTGGTATAGAATAGGGTGGTATGAAAGAAGGTATTACTATGCTTACACTCGATAAAATCTATCATGCTTCCTATGTGCTCAAGGATGTTATCCGTCCCACGCACCTTGTAAAGGCGACTGCTATCACCGACGAATGCGAGGTTTATCTCAAACCCGAGAATCTCCAGATCACAGGTTCTTTCAAGGTCAGAGGCTCGGGTTACAAAATCTCACAGCTCTCCGACGAGGAGAAGGAGCGCGGCGTTATTGCCTGCTCCGCTGGAAACCACGCTCAGGGCGTTGCGCTAGCGGCTACAAAATACGGCATAAAATCTCTGATTTGTCTGCCCGACGGCGCGCCCATTTCCAAGGTCGAGGCAACGAAGCACTACGGAGCCGAGGTCTGTATGGTTCCCGGAGTTTACGACGACGCTTACAACGAAGCGCTAAGACTCCGCGACGAAAAGAACTACACCTTTATCCATCCCTTTGACGACGAAAACGTCATCGCAGGTCAGGGCACCATCGGTTTGGAAATCCTTAATGAAATGCCCGACGTTGACGCGGTGGTGGCTTCTATCGGCGGCGGCGGACTGCTTTCGGGCGTTGCCTGCGCGATAAAGAATCTTAATCCGAATATCAAGGTCTACGGCGTTCAGGCTGAGGGAGCTCCCTCGATGGTCGAGTCGGTCAAGCAGGGCAAGCCCGTAAGACTTGAAAAGGTGTCGACTATCGCGGACGGCATCCAGGTAAAAGAGCCCGGCGAGCACACCTTTGGATATATTCAAAAATACGTCGACGACATCGTTACCGTTTCCGACGACGAAATAGCTTCCGCTATCCTCGCGCTGATCGAATCGCAGAAGATGGTTGCCGAGGGCGCAGGCGCGGCTCCTCTTGCGGCGGTTATGTTCGGCAAGCTTCACGTCAAGGGCAAAAAAATCGTTTGCATCGTTTCGGGCGGCAACATCGACGTTACGATACTCAACCGTGTTATCAAGCGCGGACTTCTGCGCTCGGGCAGACAGCAGACGCTGTGCATCGAGCTTCAGGATAAACCCGGTCAGCTTGTGGCGGTTTCAAAAATCATCGCCGACCTCGGCGCGAACGTCATCTCGGTTCATCACGAGAGAGCGGGCGAGGGCACCGACGTCACGGCGGCTTATCTGAGGATCATAATCGAGACCAGAAACTTCGATCACGTTCAGCAGATCTCAGACGCGCTGACCGGCGCGGGCTTTAAATTGGTTTAACGGAGGAATACACAATGGAAAAAGTATACACAAAAAACGCTCCCGACGCGATCGGTCCTTATTCCCAGGCGGTAAGGGCAAACGGACTTGTTTTCACTTCGGGACAGATAGCGATAAATCCCGCGACCGGTAATGTCGAGGCGGAGACTATCGAGGCTCAGACCGAGCAGGTTTGCACAAATCTTAAAAACGTACTCGAGGCTGCCGGCAGCAGTCTTGATAAGGCTGTAAAGACCGTTTGCTTCCTTGCGGATATGAACGACTTCGCTTCTTTCAACGCGGTTTACGGAACATATTTCACCGGCAAGCCCGCGCGCAGCTGTGTGGCGGTAAAGACTCTGCCGAAGAATGTTTTGGTAGAGGTCGAGGTGATTGCCGAGCTTTGATTTGATTTGTGATCAATAAAGCTATTCTTTCGGGTGGACAGCATTGTCCGCCCGATCATTTTATGATTTCTTTTAAAATGGTATTATGTCATAAAGAAAATGGCTTATTTGCTATTGAAAACCCTGCATTTAAATGCTATAATATAACCATAAAATATCAAATCCGAAAAGGGGACGATAAAATGAAGGTTAAAATCATTTCCGACAGCACCTGCGATCTTTCTCCGGAGCTGCTGCAAAAGTATGATATTTCTATTGTTCCGCTCTATGTTCTGATCGGCGACAATATGAAAAAAGACGGTGTGGACGCCACGCCCGAGGACATCTATGCCTATGTAAACGAAACAAAAAAGCTGCCCTCAACTTCTGCCCCGAATATCGGAGATTATGTTGACGAGTTCAAAAAGTGGACGGATCAGGGCTATGAGGTCGTTCACTTCAATATCAGCAGCGACTTTTCAAGCGCTTATCAGAACGCCTGCGCCGCGGCAGCCGATATGGACAATGTGAAGGTCGTCGATACCCGCAACCTTTCTTCGGGTTCGGGTCTTGTGGTGCTCCACGGCGCCGAGCTTGCGCAGCAGGGCAGATCAGCCGCGGAAATCAAGGCAGAATGCGACGTATTGACATCAAAAGTTGAAGCGAGCTTTGTTGTTGACAGCATCGACTATCTGCACAAGGGCGGACGCTGCTCGTCCGTAGCCGCGCTGGGCGCAAATCTTCTTAAACTCAAGCCTCTAATCGAAGTTATCGACGGCAAAATGCAGGCGGGCAAGAAGTACCGCGGAACCATCGACAAGGTCATCATCAACTATGTCGTCGACAAGCTTCGCGACCGCAAGGATATTGAAAAGCACCGCATCTTTATCACCCATACCAAATGCAGCCCCGTCACTGTCCAGCAGGTCAGGGGAAAGATAAACGAGCTTTATCCGGGCTTTGAGGAGATACTCGAAACCACCGCCGGCTGCACGGTAACAAGCCACTGCGGCCCCGGGACACTGGGTGTGCTGTTTGTCAGAAAGTAAGTTAAAGAGAAAATAATAACGCCGGTCCAACGTTTTGTTGAGCCGGCGCTTTTTCTATATTTTTACAACTGAGGCATTTCTTCCGGAGTCGACGGCTCCAGAACAAACGAGCTTGTCCAAAAGCCGGGCTGGATACGAACTTTAAGAAAAGCAACGGGAGTTTCGGGGCTGAGGGTGATCAGCAGATCGTTGCATTTGCGGTTCATGCCTGCGGCAACGTGGAGCCTGTGAGTGCCGAAGGGCAGGGAATAGGCTACGGTTTCCCTGTTCCCGATATGACCGAAAGGCTGCTCGTCGATGTATACGCCGAAGCCGCCCGCAGCTCCGAAAAAGTTGCCCATGCGGTACATACGTATCTCGCCCTGTTGGGGCACAAGCTGCATTCCGCACCTGCATACCGAAGCGCCGTTGATGTCCTGAACCTGTCCGCACTTGGGACATTTAACTCTGAATCGTCCGTTCATAATATTCTCCTATAGAATTATAAAGATGATTTTGTATTTGTCTGCAACGTTTGTGTGACAATTAAATCATAGCACAATAACGGTAAATAAACAATAGTTTTCTTATAAATCGAAACAAAAAGCCTCCCCTATCACTTGTTATAGGGGAGGTGGCAGCGCGTAGCGCTGACGGAGGTGATTCCCCTGACAGGGGAAATGGCACGAAGTGCCAAAAGGGTTGCCGCCCGGCTACGGGTTGTCGCTGTTGCTGGCACCTTGCAAGATAGGAAACGAAAACCCCTCAGCCATTTTCTTGCGAAAATGCCAGCTCCCCTAAAACTCAGCAAGCTGAGTGTCAGGGGAGCCTTTCCTATTTGTCAAATCTTTGTTTACAGCCCCAAAAGCTGTTTTTTCTTTGCGTCAAATTCTTCCTGAGTGATTACGCCTTTGTCAAGCAGATTCTTGAACTTTTCCAATTCATCGGCGTTACTCTGGGGGATTTCCTGTTTTATGGTGGCTGTTGTAGTGGGTTTTTCTTTTGACTGTCTTTCAATTAACAATTCACTGATTACTTTTTGAATATCTCTTGAATTCTTAATAGACAAAAAAGCGATTTTTCCTGAAGAAGTAGAAACCGCTATTCCATTAAAAAATGACGAAAGTGAGACGGCTGAAATACTATCGACCGGCAAATCTACTCTTTTTCCGAAAGCTGCTCTACCGTATACCCTTTTATTCGTTACAATCAATTCGCAATTTGAAACATAAATACTCATTATAACGCTAAAAACGAGCAAAAAAAAGCCTAATACCGATATAATAACTCCTATTTTTGGAACAATACCACCTCCAAAAAGAATTAGAGCTCCTATTACAATCATTATTATAAAGAATGTTTCATATCCAGGTGAACTCTTTCCTCTAATTAGTTCTTTTTCTCCCATTATATTTTCCTCCTAAAATAAAAAATGTGTAGTTCCAAACGGAACTACACACCCAAAAACGCATAGCCCCATTTGTTACCACACAAATCTTCAATACCTATACTAATTAAGGGCAGAAGGAGGGCAAGCGGTTTTGCCAAAAGGACAGAGTCCACCCTTAAATTAATATAAGTAGATTGATAGGTATTATTCGATTTGTGTGGTAACATAATTTTATCATATCTATAATGATTTTTCAACACTTTTTCAGCTGTTTTTTCGGCAAAAAGTTTACTTTTATGTGTAGGGGCGCACCCGTGTGTGCGCCCTTCCCGCCGTGCGATTGGGACTGACAGGGGCAAGCCCTGTCACTACAATTCCACAGCGTACAACGATTCATCGTCTAACAGGGGAAATGTCGCGGAGAGAGAAAAAAGGCTCCTTTCATAAAGGAGCTGTCAGCGAAGCTGACTGAGGATTTAACTAAGGCGCTCTATCTTTAGCGGCGACTTTTGTTAGAGCGCGGCTCAAAAAATCCTTCCGTCAACGCCTAAAGGCGTTGTCCCGTAGCCGGGCGGCAACCATTTTGGCACTTCGTGCCATTTCCCCTGTCAGGTAATATCGATAATTTAAGAAATAATCCTCTCGCAATAGATTGCGAGAGCGGAGCGGTGAGGGCACCGCTCCCTACAATTAGTTTTGATGGTTAATTGTAGGGAGCGACGCCCTCGTCGCTCCGTTTACGTTGCGTATAGCAACGTAAAAAATATCACCCATCATTCATAATGAGCGGCGTTTTGAACACTCAACGAAATCGAAAAAAGCAAAAAGAAACCTCCCATTCCCGCGGTTTGATACCGCCGTTAATGAGAGGTTTTTGATTATTCTGAGTTTTTAATAGGCGGACCGGGTGAAGCGTCACGCTTCCCAGTTGTGCCAGACGTTCTGGATGTCGTCGTTATCCTCGAACATATCGAGCATCTTCTGCATTTTTGTCGCGGTCTCTTCGTCCTCGAGCTTTGTGTAGGTGTCGGGCACCATTTCAAGCTCCGCCGAGGCGAACACATATCCGAGCTTTTCCAAGCCTTCTCTGACTTCGCTGAAATCCTCGGGCTCGGTGTAGATGGTGAAGATGTCGTCGTCGGTCTCAAAATCGGAAGCGCCGCAGTCAAGAGCGTCGCTCATAACGGTGTCCTCGTCCTTTTCAAGATCCTCGCGTTCGATAACGATAACGCCCTTCTTCGAGAACATAAAGCTAACGCAGCCCTGGGTTCCCATATTGCCGCCGAACTTGTCAAAGTAATGTCTGACTTCGCCCGCGGTGCGGTTGCGGTTGTCGGTCAGCGCTTCAACGATCACCGCTACGCCGCTGGGACCGTATCCTTCATAGGTTACCGCCTCGTAGTTAGTGGAGTCGGTGTCGTTAGCGGCTTTCTTTATGATGCGCTCGATGTTGTCGTTGGGCACGTTGGCAGCCTTTGCTTTGGCGATGGTATCTCTGAGCTTTGCGTTAACGTTGGGGTCGGCGCTGCCGCCGGTCTTGATTGCGACTATCAGCTCTCTGCCGATCTTGGTAAAGACCTTGGCGCGGGCCGCGTCGTTTTTACCTTTTTTCTGCTTTATAGTACTCCATTTATTGTGTCCTGACATATGATCATTCCTTTTCCTGATTAGTCTTTGTTATACTCGATCGGCTGCTCGATCGTCTGGTCGCCGAGTACGATCTCCTGAGTGATGACCAGCTTGTCTTTTTCGACCTTGTACTTGAACTCCTGGCTCTGCGGGGAGATGTAGTAGGAAATCAGCTTGACCTTTCCGTTTTCGCAGGAATACAGTCCGCGCTCGGACTGACGTGAGTCAGCGGTTTTGGTCTCGATGGAATAGCTGCCGTCCTTATTGAACGTAAGCGTTTGTGAGGCGACCTCGTTTTTGTTTGTCCAGCTGCCTACAATAGCGTCGTCCTTTTTGAACTCGCCCTCACGCTTTGCGCCGGCGGGCTCATAAGCCTTGTTGTCATAATCATATTTGACATTTTCGTTGCTGACAGAGGTGATGGTCATAGTTTTTTCGGAGAACGCATTTCCCGATACGTCATAGAAATATATGCCGTCTATCGAATTGGTG
>CACXGW010000093.1 GCA_902767325.1 uncultured Ruminococcus sp. | reverse complement strand
GCTGACCGCAGCAAAAAGACTCAGAATCTCAAGACCTTCCACGTAGTTGATAAAAACTCATAAAAAGAACGCCCTATGAATTTCATAGGGCGTAAATCTCATTTATGATATTTAATATGCCGCGGCGGTAGTGGTAAAGCGTGAAATAGCGCTTTTAAGATTGTCGTCGGGTTCTTTTTCAAGAAGCAGCTCGATCGGCTTATTGATATCGAGAGAAAAAACTCCGATAAGCGAATGAGCGTCTACCGTATAGTCGCCGCTTCTGATCATCATCATAATATTCGGGAATTGTGCAAGGGTTTCAAAAATGTCGATCAAACCGTTTTTGTTGACAGCTGCTATAGGTAAGGAAAACATATTAACACCTCGAAAAATGATGAATAGAATACTGTTTACACTGTTGTAATCATATTTTAGCATTTTTTTATCAGATAATCAATACAAAATTGCAAAATAAACTAATTTCGATATATTCACCAAAAAGGAATAATAATATTATGAATTTTAATATACTTACGCTCGGCTGTAAGGTAAATCAATATGAGTCTCAGGCGATGCGCGAGGAGCTTCTGCGTCACGGATATTCTTTGTCTGACGACAGGGAAAAAGCCGATATTATGGTAATAAATACCTGTACGGTCACCTCTGTCAGCGACGCCAAAAACCGCAAGCTTATCCGCCGCGTTCGCCGTATGAATCCCGAGGGAATAATCGTGCTGACGGGCTGTATGCCGCAGGCGTTTCCCCAGGAGATGAGCTCGTTTACCGAATGCGACATTATACTCGGCAACAAAGAGCGCAGACAGCTCATCCCGGCTATCGAAAGATTCCTCCGCGACAAAACCTCGCTGATCGATATTTCCGTTCATCAGAACAGCGGAGCCGAATATGAGAACCTTACAGTTTCTTCCTTTGAAGATCACACAAGGGCATTTTTGAAAATAGAGGACGGCTGCAACCGCTTCTGTTCATACTGCATAATCCCGTACGCCCGCGGCAGAGTGCGCTCAAAGCCTTTGTCCGATTTAAAAAGCGAAGTTGAAACGCTCGCGAATAACGGCTACCGTGAGGTGGTGCTCGTCGGTATAAACCTTTCAGCCTACGGTCAGGGAGAGGCTTTCTCCCTTGCCGACGCTGTTGAGGCAGCATGCGGCGTTGACGGGATAGAGCGCGTCAGGCTTGGCTCGCTGGAGCCCGAGCAGATGGACGAGCCTTTGCTGAAAAGACTTGCCGCTCAGAAAAAGTTCTGTCCGCAGTTTCATCTTTCGCTTCAAAGCGGATGCGACAAAACACTAAAGGCGATGAACCGCCACTACGACTCGGCTCAGTACGCTGAGATCGTCGGAAGGATCCGCTCGTCCTTTGACAACGCATCAATCACTACCGATGTTATGGTCGGCTTTGCAGGAGAGAGCGAGGAGGATTTTGAAAAGTCGCTTTCTTTTGTAAAAAGCGTCGGCTTTGCAAAGGTACACGTTTTTCCGTATTCGGTGCGAAAGGGAACAAAAGCCGAAAGTATGCCCGACCATGTTGCCCCTGCGGAGAAGGAACGCCGCGCTAAGGTGATGGGAGATGCTGTTGAGCAGTCGCGCCGTGAATTTCTGGAATCACAGCTCGGAAAAACCGAGGAGGTTCTGTTCGAGAGGCTTCGCCACGGTCATCTTGAGGGATACACCAAAAACTACACGCCTGTGCACGTTGTTTCAACGGATGCTTCCGCGTGTTCGGAAGTCCGCCTTGTTAGGCTTACGGCTGTCGGCGTCGATCACTGCGAAGGCGTATTGGCAGAATAGTTAACTATTTACAGCCGCCTGCAGGTTTTTGATTTCCTTTTGAGCGTCATTTTCTTTAATGCTTGCGTAGCTGTAAAGCATAAAGCCTTTGACCTTATTATTCTTTTTAAGAATATTATATTCCTCGGCGAGGATATTATCGTTATCTGACCAGGTGCCCTCGTCAGCGTCGCTGCCTGCCTTGTAGCCGGCAAGACCAATGTATAGGCGAACGCTGTCGGAGATGCCGAGCGACGTCCAGCTGTTTAGCGCGGTCTCAAATCCGAGCTTCGGATTGTCAAGGCTGAAATATATCTGCGGGCAGATATAGTCGACAAATCCGCGTTTTTCGCACCAATTCACGACGTCGGCATACAGCCCGGCGTTGTTTTCGAGATTTCCCTGCGGAGAAATGCCGAATACCGCGCTGCTTTTTGCCTGACGGACCGTTAAATATGTTTCGGAAATAAGCAGATTCACATTCGACTTGCGCCATATTTCCAAGCTCATAGCCGAGTTTTCGGGAGCTGTGCTCAGATAGCCTTGATAAGCTTCGTTATCAAGATCGCCGATGTTTTCGGGATAAAAGTAATCGTCGAATTGGATCCCGTCCACGTCGTAGTTTTCGATGATCTCCTTCACTCCGTTTTCGATCAGCTCTCGCGCTTTTGCGTTTGACGGATCGAGGATTATCTCGCTTTCGGTTTTGATTCCGATGCTTTTGTCTTTTACATACGGATTGTTTTCGCTGAGCTTTGGCGGCGTATCGTTGGCTGTTACGCGGTACGGATTTACCCACGCATGGATCTTCAGGGCGAACTTTTTGCAGATCTCACACATTATCTCAAGCGCGTCATATCCCGCGCTTTCTCCCTGAACGCCGGATAAAATATGCGATGCAGGGAAGAGCTTTGAGTCATAAAGCGCGTCGCAAAACGGACGAACCTGAACGATCAGTGTGTTTGCGCCGAAGCTTTTGCAGTCAGCGGCAATGGAAGCGAACTTTTCTCTGAAAGCTTTTTCGCTTTTGTCGCTTTCGTACTGCATATTCAGATCCATATATGTTACCCAGACTCCGCGCATATCATCAAGCGTTTTGTCTTCTGCTACTGTTGTTTTTTCCGTCATAACCGTTGCCGCGGTGTTTTTTGACGCGGGCTTTGGTTTTGAGTTTTTCACGGCAGCGCTTACCGCTATTGCCGCTATCAGCAAAACAGCGGTGATGATCACGGGCGCTGATCTGATATTCTTCATTTTAATCATCCTTGGAGTACACTATGAAATGGTTTTTGATCTATCTTGCCGCGATAAGCCTTTTCGCAATCATAATCACGGCATTTGACAAGATTCGCGCGATCCGTCACAAATGGCGTGTGAAGGAAGCCACGCTGATGATCGTCGCGTTTATCGGCGGCAGCGTTGCTATGCTGCTGACAATGCTGTTGATCAGGCATAAGACGCGGCATCCGAAGTTTATGATAGGCATACCGGTCATTATCCTGCTTCAGATCGGCGCGGCGTATGTTTTTTGGAGGGTGTTTTATGGCTGAGGTCCTGACCTTTACAGTGCCCGGTGAATTTGACGGCAAGCCCGCCAAATGGTTTTTGAAGGATCACTGCGCAATATCTACAAGAATGATAACACAGCTGAAACGAGAAAAAGAGGGCATTTTGATGGACGGCAAAATTTTGCGCACCGTCGATCCCGTGAGGGCGGGCGCGGTCGTTACCGTCAATCTCCCCAGCGAGGAAAGCCTGTATATCGAGCCCGTCAGCGGTGAGTTGGATGTGGTTTTTGAGGATGAATATCTTCTTATCGTAAACAAGCCTTATGATATGCCGGTGCATCCGGTCAAGCAGCATCAGACCGACACGCTTGCAAACATTGTTGTTTATCGTGCCCGCGAAAAAGGGGAGACCTTTGTTTTTCGCGCCGTCAACCGCCTTGACCGCAACACGTCGGGACTCGTTATGATCGCGAAGGACCGGTTTGCTGTAAACAAGCTGAAAAAAAAAGTCAACAAGGTATATTACGCTTTGGTTCACGGCGAGATGAGCGGCAGCGGCACTGTAAGAGAGCCGATCGGTCTTCTTGAGGATTCCAAAATAATAAGGCACGTCCTTTCCGAAGGCGTGCCTGCGATAACTCATTATGAGGTTCTTTTTTCTAAAAACGAATATTCATTTTTAAGACTGGTTCTTGAAACAGGAAAAACCCATCAGATCCGCTGCCATATGGCATATCTCGGTCATCCGCTGCTAGGCGATGACTTATACGGCGGTGAGCTGGGACTTATTTCCCGACAGGCGCTTCACTGCGGCGAAATGAGTTTTTCACATCCCGTGACAGGGGAAAGGATCGATTTGAAAGCGGAATTGCCTGAAGATATGAAAAAACTGACAGAATAAAACAGCTGCTCCATTCTGAACCGCCCCAAATTGTGTAGACAACACAAAAACGGCGTGCTATGGCAGAATTAAAGAATTAAGCAAAATACTGACATCTCTTTTC
>CACXGW010000092.1 GCA_902767325.1 uncultured Ruminococcus sp. | reverse complement strand
TCAGTCAAGACTGAACCCTACAGTACAATGAGACAAAACAAAGACTTGGCTTTTTCCGGAATTATTAGAGTTTTGAGCCAGCCTCTTCTATGAAGTATTTGATTATGTCCTGTCTGGTAACTATGCCGATGAAGGTGCCCCGGTCGTCGACGACCGGAACGAAGTTTTGATTGACCGCGCGGTTTAGAAGTTCATCCATACTGACGTCGATCTTTACGGCAGGATTGAAGTTTTTGCGGATTATATCTTTGACGCTGTGTTTTTCCTTTTCCCGGATAGCGCTGTTTTGCAGATCGACGATGTAGTAAAGGAAATCGCCCTCGCTGACAGTGCCGACATAGGTGCCGTCCTCGGAGATAACGGGGATGGCGGTGTAGCTGTGCGCCCGCATTTTTTCAAAGCCCTGGCGCAGAGTGTTGGTGTCGTAGATATATTTGACCGTATCTTTCGGTTTTAAAAGCATTAGAACATTCATGGGAACCTCATGTTTTGTTTTGGAAAAAGCGGGAAATCACATAAAGCTCGCCCGCGAGATATACAAGTCCGAAGGTGAACAGCAGCGTTTTGACCTGTAAAATGCCGCTGAAAACGATGATAAATGCGCTGAGAAAAGCGATGGCGTATGCCGTTTGCTTTTTCTCGTTTTTGAAAAACAGCAGCCACAGCAGCAGATAACAAAGCGTCATCACAGCGGTTGAAATAAGCCAAAAACGCTCCATAAGGAGCTTTGGCTCGGTGAAGCCCTTTTCGAGAATGCCGATGTTGAACGACATCAGAAACAGGCTTCCGAAGCGACCCATACGGTCGATGTAATAGATCGCTTTGTTTTGATATATGTCCGTATCAATTCTATGACGCCGCCTGAACAGAATATGCGGCAAAGCCAATAAAACGGCAAATATAAGCCCATAGATGTTAACGATGTCAAAGAATTTCATTATAAGCCGCACCACCTGATTCTATTGTACCATATAAAGCAAATATTTACAAGGTGATAAATCAATTTTATTGCCGTTTTATCGGCAAAAACGGTTACAAGTTTGTAGTTGCAAATTTGGTGTTTTAGATGTATTATAGTATTAATCAGTCCTGTTTAGGAGACGGTATTTTTGGAAAAAAAGAAATTCAAGCTCAGCGGTATCGTCATATTCAATATCATTGTCGGCGTGCTGACTGCAGTGATGCTTCTGTTCTTTATTTTTTCAAAAAACGGAATCATTGACTTCTTCCGTTCGGGAGAATATATCATCGTTTGGCTGCTGATTTTGGCGCTGGTGGTATTTGACTTGAACATCATCGTAGATTCCGTGGTAACATATATTTTTATCAGGTCACAATATCCGCGGATACGCTATCTTGACGCATTGAAAATAAGCTGTGTCGGAATGTTTTTCAGCGCCATTACCCCTTCGAGCACCGGCGGTCAGCCCATGCAGCTGTATTTGATGTCGAAGATGAGGATAAGCGTAGGATTTGGCTCGGCGTGTATGACTCAGAAATTCATCGTATATCAGTTTGTGACGATGGGTTTCAGCATATTTGCCATCTGCGTGAAATTTGACCACTTGAGCAGCGCATTCACAAGCTTTTGGTCGTCCGCCTTCATTGTGCTGGGATTCTTATCTCAGCTGGCGGTCACGGTTCTGTTTTTGGTCGTTTCGTTCTCGGAACGCCTGACGTATAAGCTGCTGGGGTTGCTGACAAAAATATTGAGGAAGCTGCACATCAAAAACACCGACAAAAAGATCGGCAAGCTTACAAGGGAATTCCGTATGTTTATGGATTCCAACCGTATGCTTATGCAAAACAAAAAGCGCGTTGTGATAGTATACGCGCTGGTATTCGTTCAGGTTTTGCTGATTTTATCGGTGCCGTTCTTTGTTTACCTATCGGTCGGCTTCCCTCAAAACGCTTCGTCACTGGGATTGCCCGTCGGCAATTGGTTTGACTTTGTTTGTATCCAGTCGTTCGTGCTGTTCACATCGAACCTTATCCCTCTTCCCGGAGCTTCGGGCGGAGCGGAAGCGGCGTTTGCGATGTATTACGGCTCATACTTCGGCGATAAAACAATGACCGCTATCGTGTTATGGCGCACGATAACCTACTACGGCACGATCATCCTGACAGCGCCGTTCTCGTACTACACGAGGGGACACAAGCAGCACGCAAAAGATGTAGAGGATGAGCTAAACGAGTTGATCGATCAAGACGCGGAATCGGAACATACGGAAGTATAATTATTTATATGACAAAGGCTGTCGCAAAAGCGGCAGCCTTTTTAAGTTATAAGTTAAAAGTTCCGAGTGCCTGGTTTAGGGTCGCTTCGCTCCGATTTGTAATAGTTGTTGCTTATTGCAATTAACTGTTTATACATCAGCGACGAGCTCTACGGGGCAGTGGTCGCTGCCCGTTATATCGGTGTGGATCGCGGCGGATACGAGCTTGTCGTCGATGGACTTTGAGGTGATGAAATAGTCGATGCGCCAGCCGGCGTTCTTTTCGCGGGCACGGAAGCGGTATGACCACCAGGAATAAATCCCTTCGGCGTCGGGATAAAAATAGCGGAAGGTGTCGGTAAATCCGCTGTTTAAAAGCGCGGTCATTTTCGCGCGCTCCTCGTCGGTGAAGCCCGCGTTTTTGCGGTTGGTTTTAGGATTCTTGAGGTCGATCTCCTCGTGCGCTACGTTTAAATCACCGCACAATATGACGGGCTTTTTTTCGTCGAGCTTTTTTATGTAAGCGAGGAACGCGTCCTCCCACTCCATTCTGTAATCGAGGCGGCGCAGCTCGTTTTGTGAATTCGGCGTGTAGCAGGTGACGGCGTAGAATCCGGGGAATTCGGCGGTGATAACCCTTCCCTCGGTGTCGTGCTCGGGAATGCCGATGCCGCAGCTCACGCTGAGAGGCTCTTCCTTTGTAAACATCGCCGTGCCTGAATAGCCCTTCTTTTCGGCGTAGTTCCAATATTGATGATAGCCCGGCAGATCAAGATCGATCTGTCCTTCCTGAAGCTTTGTTTCCTGCAGGCAGAAAATATCGGCGTCAGCCTCAAGGAAATAATCGGCAAAGCCTTTTCCCACGCAGGCGCGCAGACCGTTGACGTTCCATGAAATAAACTTTTTCATTTGATCTCTCCCCCTTTTCTGTATTAAGTATAAAATAAAACCGCATTTTTCGCAAGGGGCTTGAATAACATTTATTGAAAAACGGGGTGATCATTTGTTTGAGCTTTTGGGATTTTTGGGACAGTATGTATGCTTTTTTATTCTGCATGTATGCGGCGGCGGGACTTTTCCCAAGCCGCTGTCCGAAAAACAGGAAAGGGAATATCTGAAAAGGCTTAAAAACGGCGACGAAACCGCGCGGAACATTTTGGTCGAGCACAACCTGAGGCTGGTTGCGCACATAATCAAGAAATACTACGGCAAGCAGGGCGAGCAGGACGATTTGGTATCTATTGGAACGATCGGGCTGATAAAGGCTATCAACACGTTCGATCCCGACAAAAAGATACGGCTGAGCTCCTACGCCAGCCGATGCATCGAAAACGAGATTTTGATGCACTTCCGCGCATCAAAAAAGACCGCGCAGGATATTTCGCTTAATGAGACGATTGACACCGACAAGGACGGCAACCCGCTGACGCTGCTGGATATTATGGCGGTGGACGACAACATCCTCGACGAGCTGGACAAAAAGCTGAACACGCAAAAGCTCGGCAAGTTCATTAAAGAAGAACTGACCGAGCGTGAAAAAACTATAATCGTGCTGCGTTACGGGCTGAACGGTAAGGAGCCTATGACGCAGAAAAACGTGGCGAAGCTGCTGGGGATAAGCCGTTCGTATGTTAGCCGTATCGAAACAAAGGCTTTAAAACAGCTTAGAAAACGGTTTGAAAACAGCAGTAATCTATGACAAATCCGAAACAAGGAGTTTTAATTCTTCAAAAGAATAAAGGCAGTTGAGCGCGGCGAGCATCGCGTTTGAGGAAAGATAGGTCGGCAGATTCAGCTTTTTTAAAAGCGCCTGCCGGTTTTTGGCGGCGTTCTCCCCTCCGGCAAGTCCGAGAGCGCACAAATCAGCCTTGGTGATCTCCTTTGAGGGCGAATAGTCTTCGCCGAGGATGGTCGCGCCGCTTTTGCGGATAGCGTCAATGATTATCTCGTCGGTGACGCCCTCGACGCCGAGAATGCCCTCGCGGCTTTTTTGAGCCTTGCGCTTCTCTTTCCCCTCGATTTGAGGGATGTAGCAGTGCTTTATCTTATCGGCAGGAACCGTGCCTTTGATAAAATTGCGGATAACAAAGCCTGCGGAGTCGCTGTCGGTGAGGATAAGGATACCGCGGACGTCGGCTATCTGACGGATAAGCGATTGTTTTTCCCTGTCGGAAAACACCCTGAAGCCGTTGGTTTCGATTATCGCGGCGTTGACTATGCCGCTGAGCTTTATTTTATCATAGCGGCCTTCCACTATGATCGCCTCTTTTACGGTGAGCATTACTTTTTGCCCTCCCCGGCGATCATAAGAAGCTGGGCAATCAGCTGTTCAAGGTGGATTCGCTGGTTTACGGGGACCGACTTCATTTTCAGATCAGCCTGTGCCAAAGCGTCAAGACAATCGCGCAGCGCTTCCGTGCTGACGCGCGAGGTTGACTTTCGGGCATTGTCAAGCGCGAACGCGCGTTTTTTATAGTCGAAATCGTCTGCAACGGTTTTGCTCGTTATCCCGCTTTCGTCCGCCACTCGAATACGGTAAGCGTCAATGAAGGCGTTTGAAAGAACATAGAGCATCATCACGGGTTCTTCCTTCTGCGCGAAAAGTCGGTCGAGGATCTGAAACGCCTGATCTCCTCTGCCGGACAATACGGCGTCGGACAAGGCGAATATCCTGGTTTCAAGATTGGCGTTGACAAGCTTGTCGATAGCGTCCGCGGAGACCTCTTCCCCTTCGCTGTAGGCGCAGATTTTCGCGACTTCGTTTTTGAGAAGGTTCATATCCTTGCCGCAAAGGCGGATCAGCTGCGCGGCGTATACACGCGGGATCAGCTTTCCGTGCTCGTTTGCCCACTTTGCGATGTATCTTTCGAGGGTCCTGTCGTCGGGCTTGTCAAACTTTATAAGCGAGCCGTTTTTCTCGGCGAGCTTTTGAACCGACTTCCAAAGCGCAGTGCTGCTTTTGGGAACATAGGTCGGCATTGAAATGATGAGTACCGAGCCCTCGGCAACGCTTTTGCAGATAGCCTTGAACTTTTCCGCATCGGAGGAATCGAGCCTGTCGAGGAAAATATCCGACACAAGCACGCAGTTGTATTCGCTCATAAACGGGACGACCTGCACCGCCGCGGCAAGTGTGTCGAGGTCAACGTCGCCGCCGAAGGTGTGGCAGTTGAAATCTGAAGGCTGTTTGCCCGCAACGGCGTTAAAAAGCTTTTGAGTGAACTGCCTTATGTACATCTGCTCGGTGCCGCAAAGCACATAAACAGGCGAAAAGCTGCGGCTTTTTATTTGTTTTGTAAGCTGTTCCGCGGTAATAAGTGCCATAATTGCCTCCGTTGGTTTGATCTTATACTATCATATAACAAAAAGCGAAAAACGTCAAATCCGATTTGCCTCGGCTATCGCCGTTATCGCCCAGCCCGTTGTAAGAGTCAGAGATGAGATCATAACGGCGCAGGCGATGTATGTCTTTTTCGGGCGGAAAACATATCCGAAAATCACAAGCAGAGCCGTTACCGCAAGCCAGATATAACAGTAAAGCTCGCCTGCCGGAAGCTGCGCGAGCGGAAGCCCCGCGCAGAACAAAATGAGATCGGACAGAACCCACGACAGGAAATCGATAACAGCCGCTATAGGGACCGTGATGAATCGAAGTATAACAGTCGCGTACAATACCGCGAGGATCATCGACAGGAGCAAAATGAGGCTGACGAGCGGATACGCGAACAGCGAGATCAAAACCGTGAGAGGCGTCACAGTGCCGTAAAACAATATGGTGACGGGCATCACCCACAGCGTCGCGGCAAGCGAAACGGAAGTCATTCCTACAATAAAACGCAGAAGCTTTTTCGGCAGCTGTTTTATTCTTTTCCAAAGTGATGGCTTATCGGGAGGTGTTTCACCCGACAGACGGCACTTTTTAAGAATATACACATTGATCCTGTCAGCCCAGAGCAGTATCCCGAAGGTCGCGGAGAATGAAAGCAGCAATCCGACGTCGCCGACGATGAAAGGGTTAGGCAGAGCGAGCGCCAATGCCGCTATGCCGAGGGAGTTGACGCCGTCGGGATCGCGCAAAACCGCGTTGCCCAAAAGGATGATGAACAGCATGATGCCCGCGCGCATTACCGATGGTGTGAAGCCCGTGACGGCAGCGAACAAAACGATTATCGCGGTCAACAGTACAAGTGAAATCCATTCGTTGAGCCCGATCCGCCGAAACAGCCTGCGAAACAGCAGCGTCACCAAAGAAAGGTGCATTCCCGAAACCACGACCAGATATGATGTTCCGGTGAATGTGAAGGCGTCCTTCAGGTCATTGTCCAATGCGTGCTTGTCGCCCAGAAGCACCGCTTTTGACACAGATGCCGCCGTGTTGTCCAAGGCTATGGTCAGCTCTTTTTTGACTGCACGCCGGAGACCCACGGCAAACGAATACGGCGTTACGCGCTTTTCATCGCCGACGGTCAGTTCTGACTTTTCGGTTTCGGTCGCGAAAAGATATATCCCGCGGCTGAACTGGTACGGAAATGTTGACGCTTTGGGCTTGACTTTAAAGCTCACGCGATCGAACTGCTCCAGATCGAGATAATATGTTAATGCGAGGGTGATTTTTACGCTGCGCTCCTCGCCGTTGATCTTTTCTGTTTGGACGATACAGGTGGGATGCTTTCCGCTGATGTTCAGCTCATCACAGACATATCCTTCGACGTATATTTCTTTTCCGGAATAATCAGATAATACCGGCTGAACAATATAATTCTGATAAAGAAATAAATACAATGTCGCCGCAAGTACGGTAAGCCCGACAACGAGGGCGTATCGATGAAGCTTTGTATCGCGTTTTACAAGCCTGAATATAACCCCCGCGATAGCAAACACCGCTGCGGATACGGACAGCACAATGACCAAAACGGTCGAATAACAATAAAAAATGACCGCAAGTGAAGACAGGTATATTAGTCCTATCCATCCTAGCGGTCGTTTCATGATTCTATCCTGCTGAATAATTATTTGAAGAACAAAGGAAGCTCTTCAAGGAAGATGATGTCGTCTCTGTTTTTGGCGTCGCCCTCGGCGAGAACACAAGCCTTGCCGACAACGTTTACGCCGATTTTTTCCATAAGCTGCTCAAGAGCCGCAAGGCTTTCGCCTGTGGAAATAACGTCGTCCACGATAAGGACTCTCTTATCCTTGAGGAAATTGGCGTCGTCTTCACCGAGATAGAGCTTCTGCTCGTCGTGAGTCGTGATAGAGTTGACGGTCACCTCAACGCAGTTGCGCATATAAACCTTGACGCTCTTGCGGGCGATCACATATTCGCGGCAGCCCTGGCGAGCCATTTCATAGCAAAGCGGAATACCCTTTGCCTCGGCAGAAACAACAACGTCGTGCTCGGGGCAGATCTTAAGAAGCGCTTCGGCAGCCTTTTCGGTGACTTCCACGTCGCCGAAAAGAATGAACGCGGCGATGTCGAGCTTGTCGCTGACGGGGTATTTTATCAATTCGCGTTCAACGCCCGCGATGTTCATTTTATAAGTATCCATGATATGTCCTCCTCTTACGCCATTTGTCCTTTAAGCTTTTTGCCGCCGAGAATGTGGAAGTGCAGATGCTTCACGCTTTGACAGCCGTCGTCTCCGCAGTTGGTGACGACCCGGTATCCGTTTTTGAGACCGAGCGACGCGGTGATTTCGGGGATCTTTGAAAAGATGTGCGCGATAACGCCGCAGTTGTTTTCGTCGATCTCATCGGCGCAGCTGATGTGCTGCTTCGGGATGACCAGCACATGAACGGGAGCCTGCGGCTCCAGATCGTAAAACGCGAGGATCAGCTCGTCCTCATAAACCTTTCTTGACGGGATGGCGCCCTGCGCTATTCCGCAAAAAACACAGTTGTCCATTTTGTTTCCCCTTCCTTTGTTTTTATTTACTGATACTATTCTACTACTTTAAAACCGAAAAATCAATAATCATCACTGTATTATTTGTTAATATTCAGCTTTTTTCTCTGCCTTTTTAGTCTCAGCTTTTTTAACAGCCAGTCAATCTCCCTGTGGAACCAGACATTGAATTCGGCTCCTATCATCAGACAGACCATACAGAAATACAGCCAGACCATTACGACGATAATGCGCGCCATCGCGCCGTAGATCGAGTAGCCGTTGAAATCGTTGACATATATCGATATTCCGAGAGCAAGCGCGAACCACGACGCAGCGCAGAAAAGCGCCCCGGGAAGCTGGCTTCTGAATCCGTATTCCTTTCTTTTTTCTCTGGTGAGGTTCGGAAGATTGCGGTATACAAGCGCAAACAGCACGACCAGATAGAAAAAGATGATAACATAACGCAAATGGTAAACAATGAATACGATGTTCGGCAGATTTTGAAGATAAGGATGGACCAGATCATCGATCGTGGAACCGAGAACAACAATGAGCATCGTGGCTAAGATGATGACGAACAGCACGATGGTGTATACCATCGCCCTAAGCCGCAGCAAAAACCAATTACGGTTTTCATATGTGTGGTGCACGCGGTTGAGTCCGTTGGTGATGGCATGTATGCCCTGAGCCGCCGACCACAGTGTACCGATGATCGTAATAAGCGAAATGCTGACGGTGTTGTCATACATATTGCTCATAAAATTCGCAAACTCCGTGCTTGCTTTCTTGCTTAAAACCGCGCTTACCGAATCTTCGATAATATCCACGGGAATATGCAGGCTTTGAAGCATGGAAACGATAAACATACTAAGCGGGATCGAGGACAAAAGCAAAAAGAATGCCGTTTGTCCCGCGATGGCAAATATGTTGTCTCGTATCATTTTTTTGTAAAACGGACGGAATATCCGCCATACCTTTTTTATAAATGAAATCATTGTTATTTACCGTTCTTTTTTTGACTGAACGTCGTATGACGCGCGGGTCAGCGCCTTTTCACTGAGGAAATGTTCAAAGAATTTCGCGACCTTCATCAGCTTGCCGGGAATTATTATCATTTTGCCCTTGAAGGTCATATCTATCGCGTAGCGCGCGACATCGCGCGGGTCAAGCCCCTTCATTGAAAAGTCTACGTCCGCGACGTTGTTGAAATTAGTATCAACGGGTCCGGGACAAAGCACGGATATTTTGACGCTGCTCTTTTTGCGCCTGAGCTCCTCGTGGATAGCCTCGGTGAGCCTGACGACGTAATTCTTTGAGGCATAGTAGCTCGAAAGCTTAGGTCCTGCCGTAAAGCCCGCCATCGAACCGACGTTAAGTATCATTCCGCTGTCGCGGGAGAGCATATCGCCGAGGTACAGCTTAGTGAGAATGTGAAGCGAGCAGACGTTTGTGTGGATTAGCTTCATCTCGGTTTCGAGCGGGACTTCGGAAAATTCTCCGAACGCGCCGAAGCCGGCGTTATTTATCAGAAAGTCGATTTTTTCATCGCGAAGATGCTCGTAAAGATCATAGGCGTCCTGCTCGCGGGAAAGGTCTATGGTTATGACCCTGACGCTGACGGAGGACAGCTCATCCTTGAGCGCGTTGAGCTTGTCGGTGCTGCGCGACGCAATGATGAGATCCCAGCCCATTTCGGCAAGATAGCGCGCCATTTCTCTGCCTATTCCCGAGCTTGCGCCGGTTATTAAAGCTTTCATTGAATTACTCCTTTTCGGCGACCGCGCAAAGCCAGCTTGTGCCGCTTTTTATGTATGTGCGGATGTTCTGGAAGCCCGCGTGCAGCAAAATCTCGTTTATCTCTCCCCTGCTGACCGCTTTGATACCGAGGCGTTTTTCAACAGCCTTCCATTTGTCGGGCTCTTCCTTTGATTTGAGCATTTCAAACGCGAGCATCACTTTGCCGCCGCGCTTTAAAACTCTGAGAATTTCTTTTAAATCGCCGAGCTTATTCGGCCAGAAATAATATGTTTCGATCGCTGTGACAAGGTGAAAACTGCCGTCCTGAAACGGAAGCGACGACACTGAAGCGCGGCTGATCTTTGCCTTGCCGCACATAATGTTTTTTTGATTCAGTTTTTCGGATTTTTCAACGCAGAGCTCGGAATAATCTATTCCGAACACCTTGCCGCCGCCTATCATTCCGCAGAGCTTTTCAACGGTTTTGCCGCCGCCGCAGCCGACGTCCAAAATATGAAAATCGCTTTGGATACCGACGTGCTCGAGCGCCCAGTCGGTGAGCTCGCTGTGCCCCTTGTTCATTGCGCGGATCATCATTTTTCCCCAAAAGCCGTTTGGCTTTTGAGCGTTTTCAACCATTTTATGATACTTCATTTGTTCTTCCTTTTTTTATAAACTGTTGCTTACAAATAATTATACACAAATAATCAGCGTGTTTCAAGCGATCGGCGTCAGTTGACCGAAAGTTTTATATTAAACAGTCTTTCGGCGTTTTTATACATAATTTTGTCGTAGTCGTCCTTGCTGACCATTGTCTTGAACTCGTTGAAATACTCCTGGCTGAGTGCGCGCTGTCCCGCGCGGTTATACAGGAGCGTGTCCTTGCCGTCGATCGGGTTGTCGGTGCCGAAAAGTATCTTTTGACTGCCGCACTTATCGATCGCCTTCAGGGTGCTTTTTACAGGCACCCAGGTGGTGTCGCCGTACAGATTCGGCAATTTTGAGATTCGCTCTATTGCCCTATCGTTTCCGCTTTCCAGGTCCATATGCACAGCGACGAAATTAATGTCGGGGTGAGCCTTCGCGGCGTTGTAAAGTCTTATTGAATCAGCCTCATCACTGTCGCCGGTATGTGAAACGACAGTGAGATCGAACCGCCGCGCAAGGTCGTAAACCGGCTCGAGCTTCGGAGAATCGGGCGCGGTCTGAGAGCGGTATGGGTGCAGCTTTATTCCGTAGATGTATTCGCGGTTTTTTTCTATCAGCTTTATGAGCTTTTCATCTGGAAGCTCCTGCCCTATGCGGAGCCATACGAGGATCCCGAGCTTGTCGGGGTGCTTTTTTACCGCGCGGAGGGTTCTTTTGAGCGCGCGGGTCTGGGATTTCCGAAGGATAAATGGCAGCTTTTTGTCCCTTTGATAGTACTCGGTGCACTCGATGTTGCTGACGAGCGAAAAATCCACGCCGTACTTTTCCATGGAATAGAGCAGCTTTTTTAGGCTGAGGTTCATAAACAGAACTCTGCCGATGTGTGCGTGAGAATCAATTATCATTTTCGATAAACCTTTTGATGTCGTCGAGCTTTTCAAGCGATACCTTTCTGCCAAGATCGTATGTTTTTTGTATCATTTCCGCCCGGTGCTCAACGCGCTTTATCTCAAGCGGTTCTTTGGGGCAGATGACAAAGACATTTCCCTTACGCTCCTGAGAAAACAGATAGTCGCGGGTCTCGTTGTACATTATGTGGCGGTTTTTTATGGCTTCCATCATATCCGGATAGTGCTTCAGCGTCCGGCGGAACAGCCATAAATGCGACGCCGGCTCTTTGGTGTAGTCGCGAGGACGGGTCAGCACGACGACGTTCTTTTTATACATCGTTTCCATAAAGCGGATCGGGATGGAATCGGTCACGCCGCCGTCGAGATACTTTTTGCCGTCGAGTTCAACTATCCTTGACACGAGCGGCATTGAAGCCGAGGCGCGTATCCAGTCATAGCATTCGCTGTTGCCCTTTTCGATCTTTTTGTAAAAGGGCTTTCCGGTTTCGACGTCGGAGCAGACAGCGTAGAAGCCCATCGGGTTTTTCTCAAAGGTTTTGAAGTCAAAAACGTCGAGTTCCTCGGGGAGCGTACGGTAGCAAAACTCCGCGCCGAACATATCGCCTGTTTTGATAAGCGAGCGGAAGCTGCAATATTGAGGATCGCGGCAAAACCTTAGATTGTAGCGCAGAACCCTGCCCGGCTGGCGGGATTTCAGATTACAGCCGAACGCCGCGCCCGCTGAAACTCCGACAAACGCGGGAAAATCTATTCCGTTTTCCATAAAGACGTCGATAACGCCCGCGGTGAAAAGTCCGCGCATAGCGCCGCCCTCGAGGACAAGCCCCGTGTTTTTGTTATCCATTATTATTCCTCAGTATTATCGGCAGACGTTGAGAGGTCGCGCTGCTCGATATGAGTTTTTATCTGACTGAAGGTCACGCCGTACTTCTGCGCGATGTCCTTGGCGTAGCTGACGCCCTGCGGCGGCGAGATGGCGACCTTGAAGCTGCGCTCGCCCTGCTGAACGCCGGTGACGAGGCTTTCGACGCGGCTTGTACCCTCTACCCCGTTGTTGAGTTCGTCGAGGCTGCGCGCAAGCTCGTGCATATGGGTGTTGAAAATGCAGCGCACGCCAAGAAAGCGCATGGCTTTGACAACGTCCTTTGCGATGAACAGACCCTCGGCGACGCTGGTGGTCGCAAGGCTTTCGTTGAGCAGCATAAAGCTACGCGAGGTCGCGATCTCAAAGATTTCGGACAGGCGCTTGCTTTCTTCGCCGAGTCTGCCCAGATCGACGGTGTCGTTTTCGTCGGCGGGAAAATGCGTAAACATATTGTCGCACGGGCTGATAACGGCGCTTTCGGCGGGAACATAAACGCCCCACTGAGCCATCATCATAGCAAGACCTACCGCCTGAGTGAAGATGGTTTTGCCGCCGCGGTTCGGACCCGTGAGGATGAATATGCGGCGTTCGTCGTCGAAATCGATGTCGTTTTTGATGATGTTTATATTGTCGCCGTTTACGTTGTTTATGGCGAGCTTCAGGTTATATATTTCTTTAAAAGAACAATTCCTTTCGTCGGGAGAAATTATCTTCGCCTTACAGACGGGCATACCCTTTTCGATGATCTTATCTATCAGCTCCGACCAGCGGACGTAGAAAATGATTTCGGGCATCAGGTTTATGAGCATATAGCCGCTGATGTTGACATAGCGCTTGATTGTGGATTTGATGTCGTCGCAGGTTTTTTTCATAATGCTCGTTACAGGCTTTGTGATGGCGTTGGACAGCGCGTCGGTGCCTGTGGCAGAGCCTTGGATGGCAACGTCGGT
The DNA here is from genome assembly GCA_902767325.1 of uncultured Ruminococcus sp. Taxonomy (GTDB): domain Bacteria; phylum Bacillota; class Clostridia; order Oscillospirales; family Acutalibacteraceae; genus Ruminococcoides. The sequence goes on along the minus strand of CACXGW010000092.1, from coordinate 7,382 downwards.
GGACACCGCGCTTGTCTGATAGCTGACCAGACCGAGGCTCGACGAGGACGGATTTGCCGGATGAAAGCGCTTTATAGAGCTGACATCCACGCCCTCGTGGAGTCCGTCCTGCTTGTTGGTGAAATTCATAAAACGCTTCATCAGACCCGCGTCGGAAAAATAGTCGTCGTTGAGTGAGAGCACTCCCGCGGACATCGGGCGAAGCAGATCGTCGAGGTTTACGCCGATGGTAATACTTTTGAGCTTGCGCGCTTTTTCCATCGTTTCGTCGATATCCGCCTTGAGCTGCGGAAAGCCCGATTCGCGGTCGATGTCGGTGACGATTTGGCGCAGGGTTTTCATTCCTTCGGACTGAACATCAAGCTCCTCTAGTATCTTTTTTATTGCTGTTATGCAGCTGACGTATTCATCGATCTCACGCAGACGGTTTATGAGCGACCACAGCGAAGGACCTTCCTGATCTTTTTGAAAGCGCTCCAGATCCTTTAAGTCGGCAAGCCGGCGGACAAGCTCCTCCATAGCGTCTCTGAGCTTCGGGAAGCGTAAAAAATCCTCAAAAACGTCGCAGCGGTAGCTGATGACGTCGGGGTCGTCGGTGACCTGCGTCATCAGGTTATAGATATGCTCGCGCTCGTTTTTGACGTCGGTCAGATTGTCGAGCAAAAAGTCGATAGAGAGGTCGTTTATAGCCTCCGGGGTCAGCTTTTGGACTGTAAATTTTGCGTTTTGCGGATAAAGCAGGCTGAAGTCTTCCATTTTTACACCTCTGTAAAGAAATCGTAAATGCGTTGTTTGTAATCGGGCGCTTCGTCGAATACGCAGTGACCGTATTCCTCGCCGTAGAGATACAGCGGACAGTTAAGCTTTTCGGCTATCTCCACCGACGCCTCGGCGGTGAGCACCTTATCGTTTTTGGCGCCTATGACAAGCGTGGGGCATTTTATTTTATCGAGAGAATCGTAGGTGTTCAGGTTATCGCACGATCTGCCGAGCTGAATGAAGCGCTCGAAATCGTCTTTGGTGACGTCCTTGTGCGCAAACTTTATTAAGTCGCCGAACTTTTCGGCGAATTCCTTGCCATAGAGATAATCTATGAAGCTGTCGCAAAAGGCGTCGATGTCGCCTTTTTCGGCGCTGTTTGCCCAATCCGCCATGACCGCGTTCGCTGTGGGATTGAGCCGCGAGCAGGTGGACGCGAGCAGAAGCTTTGACACCAGCTGGGGGTGATTTATCGCGAGATACTGCGCCAGCATACCGCCCAGCGAGGTTCCGAAAACGCAGGCGTTTTTGATACTCAAAAGCTGCATCGCCTCGGCGGTATCGTCGGCGACCTGTTCAAGCGCATTATTCTTTGAAAGAATTTTAGGTCTTTCGAAGCAATAGACGGTAAAATCATCCGAGAACATTCTGTAAGCGTAAGCGATCCCCTCGGCGGAATTCATAAGGCTTTTTACACTGAGCCCCGGGAGCATAACAAAGGGTGTTTTTCCCGAGCCGAAGCTGAAATATTCCATTTCGTTGTTATGAAGCTTCACGCTAGAGCGAACAACGGGAGACTGTGTCATTTTCATTGCTCCTTTAAAAAATACTTATGAAATCATTATAGCAAAAACAAGGCGCGTTGTCTATAGAAAAAGCGGTCACAGTTTCTGTGACCGCACATAGTTGTAATAAGCGTAGTTGTCGGGTTTTGACGCTTCCTTGCACATAAAATCATATACTTTATCACGCAGCTGCTTTTTCGCTTCGGATCTGCTTAGTGAGGCGTCGGGATAGAACGGCTCGGAAACCGTGACCGTGAGGCATGGCGGAAGCTTTTTAAACAGCTTTCGCTTGCGGAAGGTCGTTACAAAAGCCACCGCGGGAACGCCGTCTTTTACGGGATAGGTGAAGCTTGCGTCCGAAAAAGGTCGGATGCCCGTAAACCACGGCCAGATGTGGGCTTCGGGGTAAATGGTCACCGCGCGTTTTTGATTTATGCGCAGCGAAAGCGCATTTGTAAGACCGCGCAAGCCCTTAACATTTCCCGGGGTGGGTATACCTCCGAGAAGCTGCACGGGAATGCGCAGCGCCGTTGACGAGACCGTTTGCGGACTGACGATAATATGAGCGTGCTTGGGAAAGGTTATCAGCGTTGGGGTGTACGCGTCCATCATATTCTGAGTGTGATTCCCGTACAGATAATAGCCTGTCTTTTTCAGCTTGCGGAGTGCCTTTCTGTTTTTTATGCGCAGACCGAAGCCGATTTTACCGATCAGCCAGACAAGCGGCGTCGCAATGATCCTGTATGTCAGAAATTCGGCAGCGCGCCAAAACGGATTTTTAATGACATACGGAAAGTCATCCGGCAGAGGCTTTGGCTCAAGCGCTACCTTTGCAAAATCGTCGTTTTGCAAATCGGAGTAGTAAATAGTCTTTTTAGCCATTATTACACCGTTCTTCGTGAACTTGGATTATCATCTGCTCCATTTTATCCATACACGTTTCGAAATCAAATTGTTTTGTGTAACCGATGTATTCTTTGCTTCGGGCGGCTTTTTCGTCGGGATGATCGAGCCAGTAGTCGATCTTTTCGGCAAGCGAACGGCTGTCGTTGCATTTGAAAAGATTTTTTTCATCGAGCGCAAAATATCTTGTCGCGCTGCGCACCGAATTTGCTATTACCGGAACGATGCCGCAGGATATAGCCTCCAGGCAGGAAATAGCTTCGATTTCGATTTCAGCAGGATGGACGTACAGATCGGCGGTGTTGAGCATAGTCGCCATTTCTTCACGCGGGAAAAAGCGGAACATGGGCGGATTTACAAGCCCTTTTGATTGCTTTTTGAGCTTTTCCTTCAAAGGTCCTTCGCCCGCAAAAACAAGCTGGATCTCATCCGAGTGACGGCTTAGCCTGACCGCATCGATCAGCACGCTGTGCGATTTCTCTTTGCTGTATCTGCCCGTAAAAGCAATGACTTGTTTGCCTTTAAACTCCTCGGGGCGCTCGACTTCCATCGGGCGGAATCTGCTTCCCACGCCGTTTGAGATAACAAAGGCGTTTGTTTTTCCGCCGTACAGCTCAAACAGCACGCGGATAAATTCCGAGGGATAATGAACGCCGTCGACATAGCGGTAAAACTTGTTGTAGAAAAAGCGATAGACTTTTTTGTTGACGCTGTGGCTGTTCTTCAAAAACAGATGGCTGGTGATATTTTCAGCCTGACAGTGAAAGCCCGCCGTGGTTGAAATGCCCTTTTCTTTTGCGACGCGCAAAGCCTTCATACTCAGCATAAACGGTATCATCAGATGGACGTGATCGACGCCGTCGAGCGCAGCGTTGATAACATCAAGATCGGGCTTGGCTATTACAACGCCGTTCTTTTTCACATAACCGTTGAACGGCCCCACGCTGAGGGTTTTTACGATGTAATAATCTTGCTTCCCCATCTTGTCATCGTCGGGACAAACCACCCTTACGGTATGACCTTTTGCACGCAATGAACGTATCAGATTCATCGCAGCGATTGTTGTTCCGTTGTTTTCTTCACCGAGTACGTCGCACACTACACAAATGATCATATTGTTCTAACCTTCCTGAATTGTCGATTAATGGCTGTATCTGCAACAATTATACCAAAAAGACAAAAAAATGTCTATAGAAAAGCGGTCACAGTTTTGTGACCGCCGATTAAGATAATATAATTTTTGTGACGAGATCATTCGTAAATGCAGAACCTGTTTTCCGGGTCGGCTTTGGAGCGATATAACGCGATGTCCGCCTTTTTAAGAATGTCGGAATAGTTCTTTTCACTTCCGCTGTAGGAAGCGATGCCGATGCTTGTGCTGACCTTGCGGTCTTTATCAGGCAAGGTGACGCGCTCGGATACGCCCTTGATTATATCGCCCGCGATATTTTCGGCAACAGCGGGATCGTTTGTGTCCTTGATAAAAACGATGAATTCGTCTCCGCCGAAACGTCCGGCTATGCCGTGATCGGTGAATTTTTCTCCGAGGAAGGAGCCTATCTGCTGAATCACGCGGTCTCCGATGTCATGACCGAAGGTATCGTTGATCGATTTGAATTTATCGACGTCGAGCAAAAACATAACGGCTTTGTCGATAGTATCGTCTGCAAGGATATTGTTGATCTCTCTTGTGAGAGCGCCTTTGTTTTTTATGCCCGTCAGCTCATCAATATCCTTTTGGATTATGATCTCTCTTGTCAAAACGAATTCCTTGATGCGGATAGCGTTGGCGATGATATGCAGGAAAACACCGACCGCCGTAAAGACGATAACGTTTAACAGATCAATCTGCCAAACGTCGTATGGCTTTACATTGTACATCCATATCAGGAATATGGCTGAAGCAACGCACAGCTCGATCGTCATGAAAAACGGTTTGTCGATCATAAACATCGGCGTTATCAGCAGCAAAGTGATAAAGGTCGTTGCGGGAATGTCGGGCTTGTTTTGAGTTATAAAACAAGAGATGAGCAACAACAGCGATATCGACAGATATATGACGAACTGTGCGATAAGCGAATCCTTTTTTGCGACAAAGAAGTAGAATGTGACGATAGCGGAATATATGAGACCCAGCAAATAAAACAAGCTGTTTGCTTTCATTATATCAAAGCACAGCGAGCCTATGAACAAAAACAGAAACACCGCAGACATCAATATATGAAGCAGTCTCCAAACCTTAAAGTTTGAAACGTACGCGTCTTTTTTCAGCGCGTTGTATTCGTCTTTTTCAATACCGCAATAAAAGAAATAGTTTCGTACGGTTTTTAGAAAAGCTTTCATTTATTCACCTCTTTATTATACTTTGGGGTAAATAAAGAATAATTATGAATCATTCCATATAACACACAATGGAGATATTGTAACATAAAACTATCGGAATTGCAAGGGTATTTGATACTTTATTGCAGATTTTCTCACACGCGGTTCGCGGGAACATATCAACGGATAATATGTCATTTTTATAGCGTTGTTAAAAGCGTTTGTCCGGAAAATAACAGCGGACAGAACATCGTCTGTCCGCTGCTGTGTATTTGGTTTTAGTTATTGTTTTCGGGAGAGATCGTGTTTCAAACGGACAAATCAGCCGGTAAACCGTTGTCCGCGGCACGCCGCGCGAAGGCTTTGTCCCGTGCCGCAACCCCACCCCTTGCGGGGTGAGGTGTTATGCTTAATTAACCGTTGGGAAAGACAATCTTGCCATCCATGATGTTGTAAGAACCTGCGGGCAGCAAGCCGTTCAGCAGGTCGGCAGAGATATAATACTTGCCGTCGGGCAGAGCATAATACTTCGCGCCGAAGTAGTAGATGTCGTCCTCGATTTGGACTGCGCCCTTGACCTTCTTGTTGTCACGATAGAAGTAGGTCTTTCCGTTCTCTACATAGATGCCGTTCTTCTCATGGAGCTTTCCGTCGATGATCTCATAGGTGCCTGCGGGCAGACCGGTATCATTCATCAGATCGGCAGAGATGTAGTAGGAACCGTCGGCAAGGAATGTGTAGGTTTGCGCGCCGAAGTAATAGATGTCGTCGCCGATCTTGACAGCGCCCTTCTTCCTGGTATAGTTCTCACAGTAGTAGACCTTTCCGTCGATGGTGACGAAACCGTCCTTCACGATCTTGTAGTCCTTGATGAAGTAGTAGCCTGCGGGCAGGAGTCCGTTCATCAGATCGGCAGAAATGTAGTATTTGCCGTCCTCAAGTGCATAGTACTTCGCGCTGAAGTAGTAGATGTCGTCATCGATCTGAACAGCGCCCTTCTGCTTCTTGTTGTCACGATAGAAGTAGAGCTTGCCGTCTTCTACTCTGAGACCTTCTCTGACGATGATCTTGCCGTCCTCGATCAGGTAGTCGCCTGCGGGCAGGAGGTCGTTCATCATACCGGCGGGGAGATAGTGCACACCGTTAGCCGGTGCATAGTAGTTCATACCAAAGTAGTAGTAGTCTCCGTCGATCTCTACGCAGCCCTTTTTGACCTTTTGATCGTTCTCATAGTAGTAGAGCTTGCCGTCCTCTTCATAGATGCCGTTCTTCTCGGGCTCGGGCTCGGTAGTGGGCTCGGGCTCAGGCTCGGTAGTGGGCTCGGGCTCAGGCTCGGTAGTGGGCTCGGGCTCAGGCTCGGTAGTGGGCTCGGGCTCGGGCTCGGTAGTGGGCTCGGGCTCAGGCTCGGTAGTGGGCTCGGGCTCTTCGGACTCGGTGTACTTATAGAGGCATACCGGCTGCTGCTGAACGGACTTGTAGTAGCGGAAGCCGCCCCAACTGGTGTTATAGCGGAAATATGCAGTGTTGGAAACGATTTGCACATAGTCGTCATCGTCAAGCGAAATCGTATTCAGGATAGCGTCCGAGGATGTAACAACCTGATTTGCATTCGATTTACCACCGATATAAGTGCCGCCTGCTGTTTTGATGCTGTAGCCGCCGTCGATCTGAGCGATCGTTACCTTCGCCGCGTTGGCAGCATTGCCGGACGCGATCTCGCTGTTGCTGATGGTAACATCAATACAATTACCGGCAGAGTTCAGGGAAGAGCCGCCGTCAAACGCTTTGCTTCCATTCTCATGCTCATATACGATAAGGTAGTCGCCCGACCAGTCTTCCGGTTCGTCGGTGACCTTGACGAAGGACCCGGATTTCTCTGTGTCTGCATACGCCGTCATCGGAACAATGGTGAACACGCTGACTACCAAGATGAGTGATAACAGGATGCTCACGGGCTTTTTGATTTTAGAAATCATAAAATTTCCTCCTATTTAAATAATTAAAATTGAAAGGTGAGAATTCTCCATTCTCAATTCTTCATTTTATAAGCGCTGCTTCATTTGATTTTGCCCGCTGACCGCGTATTTAAAAACACCGGGTATTGGCATAAAGCCAAACAAATAAAACAAAAAGTTGACTGTTAATGCGTAATTATCGGTATCGGAAAGGTGGTTCGTGAATTGAAACGTATGGCGGTGTTTAGCCTCCTTTTATAAAGAGGAATCACATTTATGAACGGAGCCTTTCTTTTTTGTCGCTTCGCGTGTGATGCTATATAAAAAAACACAGGCGCAGTGAACGCACTACACCTGTGCAGGTATTATCGTAATAGTTGTGAAAATGGCGCATTTTGCCTGTGCTGTGCTGTGCTGTGCTGTGCTGTGCTGTGCTGTGCAAGTATAACCCATCATCATCACCGTGTCAAGTTCTTTATCTCTTTTCTGAATATAAACTATTACAGCACTTATCACAAAAACTTTAATTCATATTAAGAAAAATGATAAAAAATAACGAGTTGATTGTTTGCCATAACATTTCTCCTTGATGATTTGAAAACAAGTTTTCATGATTTGGCTGCGCCATGATTTGCGCTGCGCGCATGATTTGAATTGC
>CACXGW010000091.1 GCA_902767325.1 uncultured Ruminococcus sp. | reverse complement strand
TTCAGTCAAGACTGAACCCTACAGTACAATGAGACAAAACAAAGACTTGGCTTTTTCCGGAATTATTAGAGTTTTGAGCCAGCCTCCCTACATCACAAGCTAATAAATTGAAGCATCATGTGTTACGGCATCGTATGGTCGCACACGCGGGCGTTCCCATACGATCAAAAATTAACTTTACCTATAACCCCGCCCTTTATCACGGACTCCACCGTATAATCTCTTGTTTTTTCCTCAAGATATAAACGGGTGATAATATGCATTATTCTTTAAAAGAAAAAATACACGAGCTGAAGCAGCTCTTTTCTGGTTCAGCCGATCTGTCCGTCAGGGAAATAGTTTTGAAATCAAAGCATAATATCCGCGCGGCTATAATTACCCTTGACGGAATGATTAACAAAGAGGGGCTTGCGCAGGCGTCTGTCAATCCGCTGCTGCCTTATGATTTCGGAAATAAAACCGCGCCCGAAATATACGACGCTATCCTCAACTCGGTACTCGCGTCGTCCGACGTAACCGAGATACAGGGCGCCGATCAGCTGATAGCCTGCATAACCTCGGGCTTTGCCGTGCTTGCGATAGACGGCGCCGAAAAAATGATAGCCATAGGAGCGCAGGGCTACGCGTACCGCGGAGTAAGCGAGCCCGAAAGCGAGGTCGTCCAGCGCGGCGCCCGCGAGGGCTTCACCGAGCCGCTGCGTGTGAATATGTCGCTTATCCGCCGCCGGATGAAAAACCCCGATCTTGTGTTTGAGCAGATGACCGTCGGTCTTGAATCAAAAACCCAGATCATGATCTGCTATTTGAAAAGCGCGGCGTCCTATGAGCTTATCGAAAAACTAAGAGCGCGTCTGCTGCAATGCGATCTTCCCACGGTGCTCGCCTCGGGCTATCTTTCGGAATATCTCGAGGACAGTCACACCAGCCGTTTGTTTTCGGGAGTCGGCATTTCCGAGCGACCCGATACGGTCTGCGGCAAGCTGACCGAGGGCAGGATAGCGGTGATAGTTGACGGCACGCCCGCCGTAATGATAGTTCCTCACCTGTTTGTTGAGGAGTTCCAGGGGGTGGACGACTACTCCAACCGTACCTATTACGCCACATTCATACGCGTCATAAAATACTTTTCATTTTTGTTTTCCGTGTTTTTGCCCGCGATCTACACGGCTTTCGCGCAGTATCATCCCGAGTATTTCCCGACCTGGATACTTGTTAAAACCGCAAAGTCGCTTTCGGAAACGCCGCTGCCGGTGACGCTTGAGGTGCTTCTCATCACCTTCGTTTACGAAATAATGAAGGAAGCAGGGCTGCGCATCCCGAAGTCGCTCGGTCACGCGGTAAGCATCGTCGGCGCGCTGGTCATCGGAGAAAGCGCCGTCAGCGCCGGGATAATCAGTTCGTCAACGCTGATGGTGGTCGCAACAGCGGCGATATGCAGCTATGTGACCTCGCCGCTGTATCCGCCGATAACGATGCTGCGCTTTATTATGATAGTCGCCGGCGGCGTGCTCGGGCTGTGGGGGATAGTGCTTGCCACCGCGCTGGTGCTCATAAGTATGTGCTCAAAGACCTCGCTCGGAGTGCCGTATATGTCATCGCTCGCTCCGTTTTCCTTAAAGGCTATGCGCGATGTGTTTGTCAGGGCGAGCTGGAAAAAGCTCTCCAAGCACACGATAAAGGTGCAGAACTTTGCCGAAACGGAGGTGAGGAAATGAACAGTGGCGTCAGGTTTTCCTCAAAGCGGTTTTTTATGACGCTTATGCTGTGCGCGTGCTCTGTAATTCTTCTACAGAATTATAATATATCGGAGGATTCCTCATTTCTTTTTCAGCTGTGCTGTGTTTTTGCGGGCTTGGCTGTTTGCTTTCTGTTCTTTTTGCCCGCGGTGTATCTCAAAAAGCGGTATGACAGCGACGTTTTCACCCTCGCGAAAAACAGTCCGAAGCGGATCAGGCTGATTCTGGCGGCGGTATATACCGTGTATTTTTTATACGCCGCGCTGTTTTTTCTGATACCGTATACCGAAATGTTTACGAAAAAATACTACACCGAGGCAAGCCCGTGCCTGATCTCGTTATTGCTTATAGCCTGCTGTGTATACGCCGCGTTCAAGGGTCCCAACGTCATAACGCGCTTCGGACTTTTTCTGTTTGCGCTCGCTATGATAACAAATCTTCTGCTGTTCGGCGGAAGCATATCGTCGCTCGATTTCTCAAACGGCTTTTCGTTCAAGGGCGACTTCGGCTCCTTTTTGCAAAACACCGTCTATTTCATCACGCCATGTTTCACAGCGGTCATTTTTGCCTGTCTTTCATCTGATACACGGCAGTTCAAGCTTCGCCATACAGTTTTCGCGCTGGGACTGACGGGCGTTAAATATACTCTCGTATTGTTTTTTATCTCATACGCGGTAGGGGAGTACGCGCTCAGGCAGGAGTACCGGACCTTTGTGCTGTCGCGCGTGGCGCATTTCGGAGCCTACGCGGGTATCGAAAGCTTCTATATGGCGCTTTCGACTATGTCGGTGTTTATGATAATCTCGCTTTTGCTGTGCTGTATGTGCCGCGCGGTGGGGAAAAGAGGAAGTATCAAAGCAATTTCGATTTTTTCGGGAGTCATATTTCTTATCCATTTGATTTCCGCCAATCAAAATTCTGTAAAAGAATTATTAACACAGCCCGTGACGCTTATTATTTTCAGCTTATTGACCGCCGCGGTTATTCCGCTGCTTTTTTTTCGACGGGGAGGAAAGAAAAATGCTTAAAAAACTTGCTTCAATGCTTGTCTGTTTGCCGCTTATTTTTTGCGGCTGCAAAAACTCGCACAGGATAGAAACCGCCGCGATAATCGAAAACGTCAGCGTGGAAGCCGATGGAGGACAGATATATTACACGTTTTATCTGCTGTCCGACAGCGAAACGCCCGGCTGTGTCTCGGTGCCGGCAAGCTCGTTTGAGGAGGCGCGGAAGCTTGCGCAAAAAGAATATATCCCGAATATGTCGCTTGCAAAGCTTGAGCTGCTGCTTATCCGCAAAGACGTCGATACGGATGTTCTGAAAAAGGATATTGAATATATTTCCACACAGGCGTCTTTTTCACCCGTTGCTTATGTGGCGCTGTGCGACGGCAAAACGCTTGAAAAAATGAAGAGCTCAGCCGACGCGAAGGAATGGATAGAACGCCAGATAATTCTTTGCAAGAATAATAACCCGGATGTAAATATCAATTATTTATCTGTTTTCAACAGCTATTCCCGCGGAAATAAAAAGGGCTTTCGCGTTCCTTTGATCACAGCTGAGGGGGAGCTTAAGGTCTCCGTGGTGACTATCGGCGGATGATCTGTATTTAGAAGCGAAAAATTTGCAAAAAAATGAAAAATAATTCACGAAAAGACTTTATTAAAACCGCCTTTTGTGGTATGATATAAACTAAGTATAAATATACCCATTTTTAAAAGGCGGTGTTATTATGTCGGAATTTTCAGTGCCTCTGTCCGAAATAGTCGACAGACTCGGACTCGACAAGGTTTATGTTGCGGAAAACTATGACGAGACCAATATTTCCTCGGTCGAGATCAACCGTCCCGGACTTGAGTTGACGGGATATTTTGAATTCTTTGACAACAAGCGTATCCAGATCCTCGGCAACACGGAGTTTTCATATCTCGGACGTTTCGGTTCGGAAGCCCAGAGGATGGTCATAGATTCCATTTTCAGCTTCGGACCGCCCGCGGTCATCATCTGCCGCCAGATAGAGCCTACAAACGTAATTCTCGAAAGCGCCAAGCTGCACAAGGTCTCTATCCTTCGTACAGATGAAAACACATCCGACCTCACCGCCCGTTTGGTACAGTTCCTCAACCGTGAGCTTGCTCCGCGCATCACGCGCCACGGCGTGCTCGTCGAGGTGTACGGCGAAGGTTGTCTGCTCATCGGCGACAGCGGCGTCGGTAAAAGCGAGACCGCCATCGAGCTTATCAAGCGCGGTCACCGCCTCGTCGCGGACGACGCTGTGGAGATACTCAGAACTTCGATCAACACCATCGTCGGTCAGTCTCCCGCCAACATCCGTCATTTTATCGAGCTTCGCGGCATAGGTATCATTAACGCGCGTCAGCTTTTCGGTATGGGCGCGATCAAAACAAGCGAAAAAATAGATATGGTCGTCAATCTTGAGCTGTGGGACAACGCCAAGGTCTACGACCGCATGGGTCTCGACAACGAATTTATGGAGATACTCGGCGTTGAGGTCCCGACAATGACGATCCCCGTCAAGCCCGGCCGTAACCTTGCTGTTATCATCGAAGTCGCGGCTATGAACAACCGTCAGAAGAAGATGGGCTACAATGCCGCCAAAGACCTGCTTGTAAGCCTGGGAATGGACGTCGCGGCTATGCCCGAATCCCCCAAGGTCATCATCGATAAGTGGGAGTAAGCACAATAACAGAATTAACGAGGTAAAGAATGGACAGATCTGATGTTATTTATCATCTTGCGAAGATACTCAACTGCGAGGCTCGCAAGGATGAGCCGCTGAGCAAGCACACGACCTTTAAGATAGGCGGCAGCGCTGATACATATGTAAAGGTGACTTCGGTCAGCAAGCTCAGCACGATCCTCAAGGAATGCAAGGATTCCGACGTCGATTATCTTATCATCGGCAACGGAAGCAATATCCTCGTCAGCGACGACGGCTACCGCGGCGCGGTCATCCGTCTCGACGGCGATTTCAGAAAAATCTCTCTTGTAGATGAGGACACCATCTACTGCGGCGCGGGCGCGACGCTTGCGGCGCTGTGCAAGTTCGCGCTGGGCTGCGGACTCAGCGGACTTGAATTCGCCTGGGGCATTCCCGGTACGGTAGGCGGCGCGGTGTTTATGAACGCGGGCGCTTACGGCGGCGAGATGAAAGACGTGGTTTACAGCGTCAATCACCTCACTCCCGACGGAGAAGCCGGCAGATGTGAAAAAAATGAGCTCAAGATGGGCTACCGCACCAGCGTATACCGCAATAACGGAGCTATCATCACCGGCGTTACGCTCAAGCTGAAAAAAGATGATCCCGAAAGTATCCAGGAGCGGATGGACGACTATCTCGGCAGAAGAAGCAGCAAGCAGCCGCTCGATTATCCCAGCGCGGGCAGCGTTTTCAAACGCCCCAAAGGCGCTTTTGCCGGCGCGCTGATCGAACAGTGCGGGCTAAAGGGTCATTCCCACGGCGGCGCTCAGGTCAGCGAAAAGCACGCGGGCTTTATCATCAACCGCGACAACGCCACCGCCAATGATGTCAAAAACCTAATCCGCGAGGTTCAGACAAAAGTCTATGACGAAACGGGATACGATCTGGAATGTGAGCTTATTATTCTGTAAATGAATTAAGGTGGACCCATTTGGAATTTGTTATTATTACCGGAATGTCGGGAGCGGGCAAGACCTCCGCTCTCCATGTTCTGGAGGACATAGGATACTACTGCGTCGATAATATCCCCGCTACGCTGCTTTCGACACTATACTCATTGTGTTCAAGCTCCAGCGACGCGGGAATGAGCCGCGTCGCGGTCGTTGTAGATGTGCGCGGCAATGAAAACTACAAAATGATGAACTCCGAGATCGAGAGGTTCAAGCAGTCGCACAGCGAAGTGAAAATTTTATTTTTCGACGCCAAAACCGATCTCATCATTATGCGCTACAAGGAGACCCGCCGCAAGCATCCGCTTGCCGACAGGCTCAAGGACGGCTCGGTTTCCGAAGCCGTGGAGTTTGAAAAGGCTCTTTTGGTACCCGTAAAAAAGCTTGCGGATTACACGATAGACACGACATATATGTCAAACAAACAGCTCAGGGAACGCGTTACAAGCCTGTTCTTGGAGGACACTTCTCAGGCGCTCACCCTGACCTTTATGTCGTTCGGATTCAAATACGGGATCCCGCTCGAAGCGGACCTGATAATAGACGTCCGCTGTCTGCCCAACCCGTTCTATATTCCCGAGCTGAAGCCGCTTACGGGTCTGGACGAAGCCGTAAAAAATTATGTTCTGGGCAGCGGCGAAACTCAGGAGTTCGTATGGCGCACTTTGTATTGGCTTGACTTTTCCGTGCCGCTTTACCGCAAAGAGGGCAAAAGCGAGCTCGTCGTAGGCATAGGCTGCACAGGCGGAAAGCACAGAAGCGTTACGGTCGCAAACGAGTTTGAAGAGCATTTTCAAAAGCTCGGATACAGGTGTGTGATCCAGCACCGCGACATCGCGAAGTAGGTGGATTTGTGTCTTTTTCATCAGAAGTAAAAAAGGAGCTTTGTCAGATCGACAGCTCCGACAGAGAGATATTAAAATCAGAGCTTTACGGTATGCTGCTGTTCGGCAGGACCTTCGGCAAAAGCGGGATAGTCTTTTCCACCGAAAGTCCCTTTGCCGCAAAACGAGCGACCTTTTTGCTTGAAAATTTATATATGCCGATAATCGAAAAGCAGACCGCGCTGCGTACGCGCCTCGGGAAAAACCATCTGTATAAGATCTCGGTGGTGGACTCAAACGACCGCCAAAGGATCTTTGAAGATTTCGGTCACTATGAAAAGCAAGTCACCCTACGCGTCAACCGCGCGAACCTCTCAACCGAGGAGCAGACCGCCGCGTTCGTCAGGGGAGTGTTTCTGAGCTGCGGCTCGGTCTCCGACCCGATGAAAAGCTATCACGCGGAGTTTTGCGTGCCGTATAAAAACCTCAGCCGTGATCTGTGCAAGATACTGACCGAGGTCACCGAGTGCGACTTTTCCCCGAAAACCGTCGTCAGAAACGGCGCGTATATCGTTTACTTCAAAGGCAGCGAGCAGATATGCGACCTGCTTGCGTATCTCGGAGCGTCCGTAAGCGCGATGGAGCTTATGGGAACAAAGGCGGTCAAGCAGGTAAGAAACAACGTCAACCGCCGCACGAACAGCGAGCTTGCAAATATCAGCAAGGTGGTTTCGGCTTCCGTAAAGCAGATCGAAGCCATCAAAGCCATAAAAAAAACCGTGGGTCTGGAGGCGCTTCCCGATGATCTGAAAGAGATCGCCGCGCTAAGACTCGAAAATCCCGATATGTCTCTGAGAGCTCTCGGAGAAAATCTCACCCCGCCGATAAGCCGCAGCGGTGCAAACCACCGTATGCAGCGTCTTATGGAATTCGCGCAGGGCAAGGAGGAGCAAAATGGAAAAAGAAATGACGATTGAACAGGCACAAAGTCAACTTGAAGAAGTAATAAAAAAGTTTGAAACAGAGACCCTGCCTTTGCAGGAGAGCGTCGAGCTCTACGCCAAGGGCTGCGAGCTGCTCGCGTTTTGTATGGACAAGCTCGATAGCTACAAGGGCAAGATCGAAGAAATAGACAAGGCGCTCGCGTCACAGCGCGCGGAGGAGTTTAACGGAAATGGACAATAACGAACTTTCGAAAATCGAAAAAGCGCTTTTTGGATATTTGCCCGCAGGGCAGCTTAAAGAGCAAAAGCTCATCGACGCCATGAGATACAGCCTCGAAGCGGGCGGCAAGCGCGTCCGTCCCACGCTGGTCATGGAGTTCTGCGATCTTTGCGGCGGAAACACAGAAGCGGCGCTTCCGTTTGCCTGCGCCGTCGAGATGATCCACACCTATTCGCTCATTCACGACGATCTTCCCTGTATGGACGACGACGATCTCCGCCGCGGAAAGCCGTCCAATCACAAGGTGTTCGGCGAGGACACCGCGCTGCTTGCCGGAGACGCGCTCCAGACCCTGGCGTTTGAGATACTGACTTCCGACGCCGCGTGCGAGGCGGCGGGGGAAAGGGCTTGCCGCAAGGCCGCTAATACGCTGGCTAAATACGCCGGCTGCGTCGGTATGGTCGGCGGTCAGGTCATAGATCTGATGAGCGAAAACACAAAGGCGCCGATCGAAACCGTGCGCGAACTTGTTTATAAAAAAACCGCCTGTCTTATAAAGGCTTCCTGCGAGCTGGGCTGTATCGCCGCGGGCGCGGACGATGAAAAGACCGCCGCGGCTTCCCTTTACGGCGAAAGCATCGGGATCGCGTTCCAGATTCAGGACGACATCCTCGACTGCACATCCACCGACGAAGAGCTCGGAAAGCCCGTCGGCAGCGACGAGGAAAACAATAAATCCACCTTTGTGTCGCTTTTGGGCATCGAGGAATGCAAAAAACAGGTTGATTCCCTTACAGATCAGGCGCTTGGCGCTCTCGATAACTTTGAAGGTGACACCGCGTTTTTGCGCGATTACGCGCTGGCGCTCGCTAAACGTAAAAGCTAAACGTTTTTTCAGAATTAGGAATTGGTATTATGGGTGAGTATGCGTTACTCTCAAAAATAAAATCTCCCGACGACGTCAAAAAAATCGATGAAAAAGACATCGATTCTCTCTGCACCGAAATCAGGGAAAAGCTTGTCGAGGTCGTTTCGGTCAACGGCGGTCACCTTTCGCCGAATCTCGGCGTTGTGGAAATGACCGTCGCGCTTCACCGCGTCTTTGATTTCCCTCAGGACAGCATCGTCTGGGACGTCGGTCACCAAAGCTATACACACAAGCTGCTAACCGGAAGGTTCGACAGCTTTGATACTCTGCGCACAAAGGGCGGCGTTTCGGGCTTCCCTAAAAAGGAAGAAAGCCCCTACGACGACTTCAACACCGGTCACAGCTCGACCTCCATTTCCGCAGCGTTCGGCATAGCCAACGCCAAGGCTATGAACGGCGATAACAGCCACACCGTCGCGGTCATCGGCGACGGTTCGCTCACGGGCGGACTAGCTTTTGAGGCTATGAACAACGCCGGCAGATTCAACAAAAACTTTATCGTTATCCTCAACGACAACAAAATGTCGATCTCAAAAAACGTCGGCGCTATCCCGCGCTATCTCACGACGGTGCGCATTCAGCCTTGGTATATCCGCGTCAAGCGCTTTACCGAGCGCGGACTTTCAAAAATACCGCTTATCGGCAGACTTATCAAAGGCGTTCTCAGACGAAGCAAATCCGGAATCAAAAACATCGTATATAAAAACACTCTTTTCGACTGCTTCGGCTTTACATATCTGGGACCCATCGACGGTCACAACGTAGAGGAATTGGAAAACGCGTTTAAAGCCGCGAAGAAAATCAAAACGCCGGCTTTGATACACGTTGTTACAAAGAAGGGCAAGGGCTATCAGCCCGCCGAGTCAAAGCCCGGCGAATTCCACGGTATCGGTCAGTTCGATATCGACTCGGGCGAGCCGATTTCAAGCCATCACGGTTTTTCCGCGGAGTTCGGAAAAACCCTGTGCAGCTTAGCCGAAAAGGACGATAAGATCTGCGCCATCACAGCCGCTATGACCGGCGGTACGGGGCTGAATGATTTTGCAAAGCAATACAAAAACCGCTTTTTTGATGTAGGTATCGCCGAGGAGCACGCCGTCACATTCGGCTGCGGTCTTGCTTCAAAGGGTTATCGTCCGGTGTTTGCGGTATACTCAACATTTTTACAGCGTTCCTACGACCAGCTGATACACGACGCGGCGATCGGTCAGAACCATCTGGTGCTCGCAGTTGACCGCGCGGGAATCGTCGGCAGCGACGGCGAGACCCATCAGGGCGTTTTTGACGTTTCGATGCTCAACACCATTCCGAACGCCGTCATATTTTCTCCCGCTTAT
Organism: uncultured Ruminococcus sp.; assembly: GCA_902767325.1. Lineage (GTDB taxonomy): Bacteria > Bacillota > Clostridia > Oscillospirales > Acutalibacteraceae > Ruminococcoides. Next base: position 31,612 of record CACXGW010000091.1, on the reverse strand, counting down.
TTCGAGGGAATGGAAAAGACGCTCAACGAAGCGCTTTATCACTGCCGCGGACTTGTCGCGGTGCGCTATCCGCGCGGCGGCGAGCTGTACAAGCCCGAAAACTTCGGGCACGAAAGCATCGACTATAACATCTACGGAAACCCCAACGCGAAATATCTTCTCGTCACCTACGGCAGACTGTTTTCATATGCCTGCAGGGCAAAGGAAATGCTCAGTGAGCTGGGCGTCGACATCTGTATTTTGAAGCTCTGCAAGATCAAACCCATAAGCCGCGAGGCGGTGTTCTTTGCCTCCCGCTTCCAAAAGGTCTGGTTCTTCGAGGAAGGAGTAAAGAACGGCGGCATAGCACGCAACTTTGCCGACTTCATCACGCTCAGAGGCTTCAAGGGCAGCTATCACATCAAGGCTATCGGCGACGAATTTGTTAAGCAGATGACCGTTCCCGAGGCGCTTCAACAGTTGAAGCTCGACAGCAGCGGAATGGTAGAAGTCATCAAAAAGGACATTCAGTATGAAAAAAAGACTTGACGTTCTTGTGTATGAAAAGGGCTTTGCCGAAAGCCGTGAAAAGGCAAAAGCTATAATCATGGCGGGGCAGGTCTATGTCGACAACCAAAAGGCGGACAAATGCGGCACTTCCTACGACGAGAACGCCGACATCGAAGTCCGCGGCAGCGTGCTGAAATATGTCAGCCGCGGAGGTCTGAAGCTTGAAAAAGCTATCGACCGGTTCGATCTGGACTTAAACGATAAAATCACAATGGACATCGGCGCTTCCACCGGAGGCTTTACCGACTGTATGCTTCAAAACGGCGCTAAAAAAGTCTATTCCATCGACGTCGGCTACGGTCAGTTGGCGTGGAAGCTCAGGACCGACGAGCGCGTGGTGAATCTCGAGCGCACCAATATGCGCCATGTCACCCGCGAGCAGGTGCCCGACCCGATAGATTTCTTCTCGGTAGACGTTTCCTTCATTTCTCTGAAATTGATTTTACCCGTAGCGCGGCAGCTTATGGCGGAAAACGCCCAGGCGGTCTGCCTTATAAAGCCGCAGTTCGAGGCGGGCAGAGGAAAAGTGGGGAAGAAGGGCGTCGTTCGCGACCCCGAAGTCCACGTTGAAGTCGTGAGGCAAATCGAGGAGTTCTGCCTGCAAAACGGCTTTGACGTGCTGAATCTCGATTATTCACCGATAAAAGGTCCCGAGGGCAACATAGAATATCTCATACACCTTAGAAAATCGGACAGCCCGCAAAAAGAAACGGAGATCACACCCGAGCAGCTTGTCAAGGATTCGCACTCTGCTCTGGATTAGAGGTTATTATGAAAATCGCCATTATTGTCAACCTTACAAAAGAGAAAGCATTCGCCTGTGCCGAAAAGATGATCAAAATCCTTCGCGCGGAAGGCGCCGACATTCTGATGCCGCCCGACTGCCGCCGTGTTTTTAAGGACAGCGAAGTTTCATTCGCGGATTCCGTGGAACAGCTTTTTGAATCATCCGACGTCGCGGTCACGGTCGGCGGAGACGGAACTATCATCCACTCCGCTAAATACGCCGCGCAAACTGCCACACCGATGATCGGCGTAAATGTCGGAAGGCTCGGTTTTGCCGCCGATATGGAGGCTGACGAAATTGGCGACCTGAAGCATTTGATCAGCGGGAACTACACGGTAGAAGAGCGGCTGCTTCTCGATATCGAGGTGCGGAAGCCCTACGGCACAGCCCGTTATCTTGCCGTGAACGACGCCGTCGTAACGCACGGCAGGCTTTCAAAAATAGTCGATTTCAGCCTGTTTTTAAACGGTCTGGAAATCTCAAAATACCGCGCGGACGGTCTGCTCTTTTCCACCCCGACAGGCTCCACCGCGTATTCGCTTTCGGCAGGGGGTCCCATTTTGTCTCCCAAGATGGAATGCATCCTGATGACGCCGGTATGCCCTCATTCGCTGTTTTCACGCTCGGTGCTGTTCGAGTCGGACAGCGAGCTGTCGGTCACGGTAAAGATCCCCAAGGACGGAAGCTGTATGCTCTCCATCGACGGCGAACAGAATATAGAGATCGCCGAGGCGGACCGCGTAAACGTCAGAAGATCGGAGCTGAAGCTGCGGCTTATCTCGATCGAAAACCGCAATTTCTACCGCAAGCTAAACGAAAAGCTAAAAGAGAGGGAACTGTGATGAAAAGCGGAAGACACGCAAAAATTCTTGAAATAATCTCCGAGTATCCCGTTGAAACACAGGATGAGATAATTAACCGCCTGAAAGACGCGGGCTACAAAGCTACGCAGGCTACTATCTCGCGCGACATAAAAGACCTCAGGCTCGTTAAGACACTCGGCAGCGACGGAAAGTACCGCTATACCTCCGCCGCCAATCACAACGCCGATCTGCGCTCAAGCTTTATGCAGCTGTTCTCGGGCTCGGTAACATCAGTCGACAGCGCTCAGAATATCGTTGTAATAAAGACCCTCAGCGGAATGGCAAACGCCGTGTGCGCCGCTATGGATTCCACGGACAACTCGGCAATTGTCGGCACCATCGCGGGCGACGACACCATTTTTGTAGCCTGCCGCACGACCAAAAGCGCCGTGGAGCTTACAAACACGCTTAAACAACACACCATCGTTTCTTGATCGGAATAACCTATGTTAAAGACCTTATACATCGAAAACATCGCTGTCATCGAAAAAACCTCGATCGACTTTTCCTCGGGACTCAACGTCCTCACGGGAGAGACCGGCGCAGGAAAAAGTATAATAATAGACGCCATAAACGCAATTATGGGTCAGCGAACCTCGCGCGATCTTATCCGCACCGGGGAGAGCTCCGCTTTTGTCAGCGCGCAGTTTGAGGACGTAAACGGCGCCGCAATAAAAACGCTTGAAAAGCTCGGCTTTGAGCTTGAGGACGACGTCCTCATTTTGCAGCGCACATTAAACAGCAGCGGCAAAAGCACCTGCAAGATCAACGGCAGACCCGCAACGGTATCAATGCTGCGCGAGCTGTCCGAAAACCTGATAAACATCCACGGTCAGCACGAAAGCTACGAGCTGTTCTCTCCCGACAAGCACCTCGGTTATATCGACAGCTACGGAGAACTTGAGGGCTTGCTGTCTGAATACCGCGAGAAATACCGCACTTTTAAATTTCTTCAAAAGAAATTAAACGAAGCGCAGACCGACGAAAGCGAACGCCTCCGCGAGATAGATCTTCTCCAATTCCAGTCGGATGAGCTGTTTGACGCCGACGTTCAGATCGGCGAGGAAGAGGAGCTCGAAGCCGAGCGCGCCTCGCTTATGAACTTTGAAAAAATCTTTTCGCTTTTGAACAAGGCAAAGCTGCTGCTCGACGGCGACGATTCAAACGGCGGAGCCGAAACGGTCGACCTTGCTGCGACGGCTATGCAAAACGCCGCGCAATACGGCGTTGAATACGAGGAAATAAGTAATGACCTCACCGATATTTACTATGATCTGCGCGACTGCGCCGAGCGCATAAGCGACGCTATCGACAATCTCGAAAGCGATCCGCTCCGCCTTGAGGAAATCGAGGAGCGGCTTGATCTTATCAACCGCCTGAAAAGAAAATACAACTGCTCTTCCGACGAGCTGTCCGCACTTGCCGGGCAGATGCGCGACAGGCTCGAACAGCTTTTGAATTTCGACAAAAACCGCGATGAGCTGATCGCCGCCTGTCAGTCAGCAAAGGATGAGGCTCAGACTCTCGCCGAAAAGCTGAGCGTCAGGCGAAAAGCGACAGCGGATGTTTTTGCCGCGAACGTCAAAGAAGAAATGCGCTTTTTGAATATGCCCAATGTGGAGCTTGTTCCGCGCTTTGAAAAAGTTGAGCTGTACTCCGACGGAGCGGATAAAATGGAGCTTTTGATCTCCGCCAATCCCGGAGAAACCCCGCGCCCCGTCGCGAAGATCGCCTCGGGCGGCGAGCTGTCGCGTATGATGCTCGCCATCAAAACCGTTCTCGCATCCTCCGACGAAGTCGACACGCTTATCTTCGACGAGGTCGACGCAGGCATCTCGGGCTCAGCCTCCGAAAAGGTCGGGCTCAAGCTTCTTGAGGTCTCCCACGGCAGACAGGTGCTCTGTGTCACCCACCAGGCTCAGATCGCCGCGCTTGCCGACGCTCACTATCTCATCGACAAAACCGTTGACGCGGGCAGAACATATACCGTTGTTTCCGCGCTCGACCGTGCCGCAAGAGTTCACGAGCTCGCGCGGATCATCGGCGGCGTCAACATAACACAGGCTGCATTATCCCATGCCGAGGATATGCTGCGGCGGCGTAGTTAATATTTTTCGGCATATATTCTTATGAAAGGAGCAAATCGCGTTGAAGCTATGGACAGTGGCGCCGTTTGACAGAAGCGAAGCCGAAGCGATACAAACCGAATATGAGCTGCCGGGCATCATCGCCATGCTGCTCCAGATCAGAAACATCAAAACCCGTGAAGCCATTGAGGACTATCTTTACAACGACAGTCAAATCGCTTCTCCTTTTGAAATAAAGGATATGGATAAAGCCTGCCGGCGCGTCAAAAAGGCGATCGAAAGCGGCGAGCTTATCTGTGTTTACGGCGACTACGACGCCGACGGCGTAACTTCAACCGCTCTGCTCTATTCTTACCTCGAAGCGGTAGGAGCCGACGTTATCTATTACATCCCGTCACGCGAGACCGAGGGCTACGGTATGAACATTGGCGCCGTGGACCGCCTTGCGAAAATGGAAGTAAAGCTTATCGTCACCGTCGACAACGGCGTTGCGGCTTCAGACGAGATACGCCACGCAAAGTCGCTCGGGATCGATACCGTCGTGACCGACCACCATATGCCGTTCGGCGAATTGCCCGACGCCTGCGCGGTCGTCGATCTGCACCGCGCGGATTGCCCCAGCCGTTTCAAGCAATTGTCGGGAGTAGGAGTAGCCTTCAAGCTCATTATGGCTCTGGAGGGCGAATACTGCGACATAGACTCGCTTCTGGATAATTATTCCGATCTTCTCAGCATCGGAACGATCGGCGACATCGTCGAGCTGAAAGGCGAAAACAGAGTGTTCGTAAAACGCGGACTTCAAAGCCTTTCGCAGACCGACCGTGCAGGACTGTACGCGCTTATCCGCAACTCCGGGCTTTCAAACAAGCAAATAACCGCGTCAAACGTTTCCTACACGCTCGTGCCGCGTATCAACGCGGTCGGAAGGCTCGGTCTTTCGGGCAAGTCGGTCGAGCTTCTCCTGACCGAAAACGAGGAAGAAGCGTCCGAGATCGCCACCGCTATGGGCTACGACAACGCCGAACGTCAGCAGATCGAAAAGGATATACTTCAAAGCATAGACAAAATCGTTATGAGCGAGCCGTCGCTTGTAATGGATAAAATAATCGTAATCGACGGCGAGGGCTGGCACCAGGGAGTTGTCGGTATCGTTGCCTCGCGCATAAGAGAAATCTACGGCAAGCCCGCTATCGTCATCTCGCGCGACGGAGAGTTTGCCAAAGCTTCGGGCAGAAGCATCGAGGGCTTTGCGCTTTGCGACGCTGTTGCGGCGTGCTCCGATCTTCTCACTCATTACGGCGGCCACCCCATGGCTGTCGGTCTTTCGCTGTACAGCAAAAATATAGAATTATTCCGTAAAAGAATTAACGCCTACGCTGACAGCATAGGCAAAATGCCGTTCGATACATTAAAAATCGACTGCAAGCTCAATCCCGCCTCGCTTTCGGTGGATCTCGTAAACGAGCTTTCGTATATGCAGCCGTACGGCGCCGGCAATCCAACGCCCGTGTTCGGCTTTTTCAATATGACGCTTACAAATATTATTCCTTTATCGAATAATAAACACCTTCGTCTGGTGTTCTCGCGTCAAAAAACCACATTCTCCGCGATGATGTTCTTTAAATCAAGCAATGAGTTCCCCTACGAAAAGGGCAGCGTGCTCGACCTCGCCGCAACGCTTGACATCAACGAATACAACGGCAGCCGCAGCGTTTCGGTCGTCATCAAGGACATCAAGCGCAGCCGCGACGACGCGTCGCAGATACTTGAGAGCCGCCGCCTTTACGAAACCTTTTGCCGCGGCGGAGCGCTCAGCAAAAGCGAGCTTCAAAGCCTGCTGCCGGACAGAAACGATTTCGCGCTGCTATACCGCTTTTTGCGCGACCGTTCCGGTTATAACTATCCGTTCGAGACCCTCGTCGGTCAGCTTGACTACCGCCTTTCCTACGGAAAGATCAGGGTCGCCGCCGAGGCGCTCAACGAGCTGGGACTTATACAGATCCGCGAAGGGCTGAAAAGCTGCCGCGTATCTATGAACCGCGCAGACGGAAAGGTGGATCTTGAATCCGCCTCGATAATAAAAAAGATAAGGGAGGGAATATAATGGGCAGATTTTCTCATATCGCTCACTATCAGGATTTCAACGAGCTGTTGAACATTCTGTCAAAGTCGGGAAACCCCTACGATATGGAAAAAATTGAATCCGCGTACCGCTTTGCCGAGAAAGCTCACGGCGACCAGCGCAGGGTTTCGGGGATCCCGTATATTCTTCATCCCACCTCCGTAGCATGCATCGTCGCAGAGCTCGGGATGGACACCGACAGCATCTGCGTCGCGCTGCTTCACGACGTTGTTGAAGACACTCCCGTAATGCTCGACGAGATCCGCAAAAAATTCGGCAGCGACGTGGCAAAGCTGATCGACGGCGTTACAAAGCTTTCAAAGATCCCGTATTCTACCAAGGAAGAGCAGCAGGCGGAAAACATACGCAAAATGCTCATCGCCATGGCAGACGACATCCGCGTCATCATCATAAAGCTTGCCGACCGTCTGCACAATATGCGCACGATGGACTGTATGCCCGAGCAGAAGCGCAGGGACAAATCCGTTGAAAATATGCAGGTGTTCGCGCCCATAGCTCACCGCCTCGGTATCAAGGCCATCAAGGATGAGCTTGAGGACCGCTCTCTGCAATATCTCGATCCCATAGGTTATAAAGAGATCGAAGATAACCTTATGATGAACGAAGAGGGCAGACAGAAGTTTATCGAATCGATAAAGGTCCAGATCCTCGAAAAAACAAAAGACACCATTCCAAACGTATATATCAGCGGCAGGGTCAAAAGCATAAACAGCATCTACCGCAAAACCATTATGCGCAATCAAAGCGTCAACGATATATATGATGTTTTCGCGGTGCGCGTCATCGTCGACACTGTTCCCGACTGCTACAATGTTCTGGGTGTGGTCCACGATATTTTCAAGCCGATCCCTAACCGCTTCAAGGACTACATTTCCATGCCCAAGCAGAATATGTACCAGAGCCTTCACACCACCGTGCTCGACAACAAGGCGATCCCCTTCGAGGTGCAGATCCGCACCTGGGAAATGCACTATACCGCCGAATACGGAATTGCGGCGCACTGGAAATACAAGCTTGGTATGGGCGCTAACGAAAAGGGCGGCGACATTCTAAGCAAAAATATCGAGCAAGTCAAATCGATGATACTCGATCAGCTCGAGGAAGAGGACGCCACCGACATCGCCCGCAACATCCGCAACGATTTCGGCGAAAACGACGTCTATGTCTTCACTCCGAAGGGTGACGTAGTCAGCCTTCCGCGCGGCTCAACGCCCATCGATCTGGCTTATGTCATCCACACACAGGTCGGTCACCGCATGGTGGGCGCCAAGGTCAACGGAAAGATCGTTTCCATCGACCACGAGCTACGAAACGGCGAGATCTGCGAGATCATCACCCAAAAGGAAGAGCATCCCAACCGCGCGTGGATCGATATTTGCAAAACCGCTTCGGCAAAATCCAAGATACGCCAGTGGTTCAAGCACGAAAAACGCGATGAAAACATAATCGAGGGCAAGCAGATCCTCGAACGCGAGTTCAAGCGCCAGGGGATCAACCTCAATGAAGATGAATTTCCCGAGTTCTTTAAGAATTTCATCGTAAAAAAACAGTACAATACTCTTGACGATTTCTACGCGGCGATCGGCTACGGCGGAGTTCAGCTTTGGAAGATGATGCCCCGCCTCAAAGAGGAATATCAGAAAAAATACGAAAAAGATATTGAAAACATCACCCTGACACCCGCTCCGGTAAAGCGCAAAAGGGCTTCCTCAGGCGTTGTCATCGAGGGCAATGACGATGTGCTCGTAAAGTTTTCAAACTGCTGCAACCCGCTTCCGGGCGATGAGATCATCGGATACATTACCCGCGGCTACGGCGTGTCCATCCACAAGCGCGGCTGCACCAATGTTCCGCGCGATCTGAACGACTGCGAGGAGCCCGAGCGCTGGGTCTCCGCCAAATGGGAGCGCGAGACCGGCGAGGCGTTCCGCAGCACGCTGCAGATCATTGCCGCCGACCGCACCGGCCTGCTTGCCGACGTGACTATCCAGCTTTCAAATATGCACATCTTTATTCACACTCTCAATTCCCGTGAGCTCAAGGACGGCAGAGCGGTAGTCACTGTGACGATCGACATCGCGGGCAGAGACCATCTGCGCGGCGTTATTTCACGCCTTTCGGATATAAACGGCATCGAAGAGATCATACGACTGTAAAAGAGGTGCTCAATGAAAGCTATCATTCAGCGTGTTTCCCGCGCGGCTGTTGAGGTCGAAGGGGAGACCGTCGGAAAAATCGGACGCGGCTTTCTCGTTTTGCTCGGCGTCGAACAGGGCGACGACGAAAAAGAAGCGAAAACACTTGCCGACAAAGTCTCAGGACTCCGTGTGTTCACCGACGAAAACGACAAAATGAATCTATCTCTCGCCGACATCGGCGGCGAAATGCTTGTCATATCAAACTTTACGCTATGCGCCGATTGCTCGCACGGCAGACGCCCCAGCTTTATCCGCGCGGCGCGTCCCGAAACCGCCGAGCCGCTGTATGAGTTTTTCTGCAACAGGCTTATGGAAAACGGCGTAAAGAACGTCGAGCGCGGCATCTTCGGCGCCGATATGCAGGTCAGCCTCGTAAACGACGGTCCCGTAACACTCGATATTGACTCAAAGGATCTGAAAAGATGATACAAATACAAATATATCCCGTAACGCCGCTGCAAACCAATTGCTGCTATCTCCGCGAGGAAGAGACGAACGCTTCGGCGGTGTCAGACCCCGGCGCGCGTTCACGCGCTTTGGAACAGCAGATCGAAAAGGACGGCGGCAAGCTCGACTATGTGCTTCTGACCCACGGTCACTACGACCACATCTGCTACGCGAAACAGCTCGCCGACAAATTCGGAGCGAAGATCGTAACGGGAAAGCATAACAACAGATTTCTCAGCGACGGATACCTCAACGGCACAAAAAGGCACGGGCTTGAGTTCAAGCCGTTTTCTGCCGACATTCTGCTCGAGGACGGCGAAAAGTTTATGCTCGGCAACACCGGGATCACATATTATTACACGCCCGGACACACCTCCGGCTGCGGGGTTTTCATTTTCGACGATATTATGATCGCGGGTGATTTGATCTTCCGCGGCTCCTACGGCAGGACCGACCTGCCCTCGGGCGATGACTATGAGATAATGCAGTCGCTCAAAAGAATGAAGGAGTTAGACGGCGACTATCAGATCATTCCCGGTCACGGACCGCTCACCACTCTGTCTTACGAAAGAGAGTACAATCCCCTGATGAGGCGGCTGTAAGATGAATCTGTATGTACTCAACAACCCGTTTTGGTTTGAGCTCGAAAACCTGACAAGGCTGTTTTTCCCGAACGAAAAGATAACGGTTTTCAAAGAACCGACCGAAATATCCGCTCCGTATATCGTTGCGGAATCGGGAGAAAGTATTAACGTAAAGGTAAATATCGGCGGCTTTTCCCGCGAAAGCTCCGCTCCTCTGCGCGATACCGACCACGACAATGAGCTGTGCTTCGTTCAGCTGCTCTATAAGTTCTTATCCGAATACAGCGGCATTTCGCAGGCGTGGGGACTTCTCACGGGAGTGCGTCCTCTCAAGCTCTACCGTAAATTGTGCGGCGAGCTGGGGGAGAGTGAAGCGGACAGGTTTTTCCTTGAGGAATACTTCGTTAGCGAAGAAAAGCTCGCGCTATTAAAGCGCACCGAGTCAAACGAAAAAAGGATAATCGACCTCTCACGACCGGAATCATTCAGCCTTTATGTCGGCATCCCGTTTTGTCCGTCGCGCTGCAGCTATTGCTCGTTCGTGATGTCGTCGATCGAGCGCGCGAAAAAGCTGATCGGGCCCTACACCGATCTTCTTTGCGAGGAGCTTAAAGCCACCGCGCAGATAGCGTCCGATCTGGGACTCAGGCTCGAAAGCGTGTATTTCGGCGGAGGAACGCCCACCACCCTCAGCGCCGAGCAGTTAAGTAAAGTGCTCGGCACGGTCAACAGCAGCTTTGATATGACGACCTGCCGCGAATTCACCGTCGAGGCGGGCAGACCCGATACGATAACCGGGGACAAACTTTTTGCTTTAAAAGAAAATAAAGTTGACAGAATAAGCATAAATCCGCAAACTTTAAGCGACAGCGTGCTCGAAAAAATCGGCAGACGCCACACCGCTCGGCAGTTTCTGGACGCTTTCGCTCTTGCGAGAAAATGCGGTTTTAGCAACATCAACACCGACCTCATAGCGGGGCTGCCGTCCGATACTCTCGAAAGCTTCTGTTATTCGCTTGATACGGTAAGAGAGCTCGGCGCCGAGTGCGTGACGGTCCATACCTTATGTATGAAGCGCGCCTCTCATTTAACCACCGAGGGTAAAACGCTCAACAGGGAAGAAGCCGAAACAGCGCGCCAAATGCTGTCCTACGCCGGCAAAAGCCTTACAGACGACGGGTATCTCCCGTACTATCTGTACCGCCAGACGCGTATGGTCGGAAATCTCGAAAACGTCGGCTGGGCGAAAAGCGGCTTCGAAAGTCTTTACAACGTCTATGTTATGGACGAAACCCATACGATACTCGCCTGCGGCTCCGGCGGCGTTACAAAGCTCAAAAATCAAAGCACCGATTTCCTCAAAAGGATATTCAACTACAAGTATCCATATGAATATATAGACAGGTTTGAGGAAATGATCAACAGAAAATCGGAAATAAGGCGGTTTTACGGTTGATAAGTAAGCACTGATTTATTCGGGTATGCAAATCGCGCCGTCAGGCGTGAATGAATCAGTGATTACTTGAAAAATAAAGGAAACAGTGGTATAATACATACCAATCAAATAAACGGGCAACAGTCCAATATTCAAAGAAAGGTGAATCTTATGAAAAACGTAAACACAATTATTGATGATGTAGTAGAAAACGCAAAAGCTGCGGCATCTGCTGTTTCAAAGCAGGCGGCAAAGATCTACGACGCTTCAAAGCATAGAATTTCCGCCGAGACGATCAAACGCGCTATCGGCAAAAAGCTCATCGAGCTTGGCAAGCTGACCTACAAGGCAACCACTCAGAATGAAGATCTTGCCGAGGAGATCGCGAAGGTCGTTCAGGAGATCACCGAGCTCAAGCAGAATCTTGCTATCGTAAAAGAGCATATCGCTTCTATCAAAAATCAGAAGATCTGCCCCGAGTGCGAAAACAAGGTAACAAAGGTGTCAAGCTTCTGCAATATCTGCGGTCATAAGTTCGAAGATGAACCCGAAGAAGAGATAGCAGAGCCGGAAGTAGTTGAGGCAGAGCCTGTTGAAGAGGTAAAGGAAAAGACCGACGAGATCGTTGCGGCGGCAGAGGAAGCGGTTGAAGAGATCGCCGTTGACGCAAAGGAATCGGTTGAAAAGGCGGACGCCGAGGAAGCTGCCGAGTAATATCAGCAAATCCCCTCATTCACGGCTGTGCCGTGACAATCCACTAATTTTTCAGGTGATCGATTTTGGTAAAACAATATAACGCGGTGAAAAACTTTGACAAGGACGTTTCACAGTCCTTTGTCAAAGGCGCCGCAATACTGACGGTCAGCATGGTGATCGTCAAAGTGTTCGGAATGCTCGACAAGGTCATTCTCGAACGGATTTTTTCCACATACGGCGACGCTTCCTTCGGAATGGGTCTTTACGCCAACGCCTTCGAGCTTTTCGTAGTTATCTTCACGGTGGCTACCGGAGGTCTGCCCATCGCTATTTCGCGTCTTGTTTCCCAGAATATGACGCAAAAGCGCTATAAGGACGTGCGCTTGATACATAAGCTTTCCGTGCCGTTTTTCGCTATCGTCGGACTTGTGTGCTTTCTTATTATAGTAGGCGCCAGCGTTCCGTACACGAAGTTTGTCATCCGCTCGCCTTACGCCGTTTATGCCATGGTGTGCCTTGCTCCCACGGTGTTCTTCGGATGCATAGCGTCCGCTTACCGCGGATATTTTGAAGGTCAGCGCAATATGACCCCCACGGCTATCTCGGAGATAATCGAGGCGGTCGTAAAGCTCGTATTGGGAGCGGCTTTCGCGTATTTCATCCTTCATTTCGGAATGGAATACTACAAAAGCAACCACTCCTTTTTGTGGTTTACCTTCGACAATCCTATCGACGCGGAAAACACCATCATAGCCTTTTCCGTTGCCGGCGCGATCATGGGCATTTCGCTCGGAAGCTTCGGTTCGTTTTTGTTCGTCTTTCTTCGATATAAGATCCAGGGCGACGGGATCCCCGAGGAATACTATCAAAACTCCATCGAAGCGCGCGAAAAACGCGAAACGTTTATTACGATCGTAAAAACAGGTATCCCGATAGCTGCGGGCGCGGCTGTTATGAGCCTCGGTTCATTCGTGGATCAGATCATCATTCAGAACGTGCTGTTCAATCTTAACGCTACGAACCGTCCGGACCTCGTCGCGCAGTACGGCAGGTTCTATCCGCCCGAGGTGTTCTCCGGCAAGGACATCAAGATACACACCAATCTGCTTGGCTGCTATTCCAACGCGCTCACGCTTATGCAGCTTGTCACGGCTGTTACCCAGGTGTTCGGCTCCAGCGCCATGCCCAACGTCACCAGCTCGTGGACAAAGGGCGACAAAAACGAGCTGCGCCGTTCCATGAACACCGTGCTCAAGCTGACGATGATGTTTACGCTTCCGATGGCGTTCGGACTATGTGTGCTCGCTCACCCGATCATGGGTCTTATCTATCGCAGCGACTCGATCGTGGAGATCGGCGGCAACGTGCTGACGGTCATGGGCATCACGACAATATTCACCGCCATCATCACGCCTATCTGTTCCATGATAAACGGAATAGGAAAGGTGAAGATCCCGATGATCCTCTACACCATCTGTATGCTCGTCAAGATCGGCACCTCGTGGATTTTTGTCAGTATCCCGTCAATCAACATTCAGGGCGCGACAGCAGGCTCTATGGTATCATACGCGCTGATCTGCGTCATCGGAATGTTCCTGCTGATAAAGTACAGCGGCATCGTTCCGGACTTTTTCGGCACCACTGTCAAGCCTCTGATCGGTGCTGTTTGCAGCTCCGCTGCAGCGTTTTTTGCCAACAAGCTCATCTCGTCAATGCTGCCCCCGAACCTTCACAGAGTGTCTACCATCGCTTCGATCCTCATTGCAGTGGTAATTTATATGGCAGTTTTACTAATAATTCGCACCTTTAGTGCCGAAGAAATAAAATATCTTCCAAAAGGTGAAAAAATTGCAAAAACACTTGAAAAACTGCATTTAATTGGTTAAAATAGAGTACTGTAGGCTGATGCAAACAACGTCTTGAAAAACAGGAGAAGACAATGGAATTTAACAGCAAGCCAAAATACGGTTTTGACGATCTGGTTGAAATCGTAAAAATCCTTCGGGCGCCCGGAGGCTGTCCGTGGGATATGGCACAGACCCATCGATCCATTCGCTCCAACTTGATCGAGGAGACGTACGAGGTCGTGGAAGCGATCGACAACAACGACACCGATCTGCTGAAGGAAGAACTCGGCGACGTGTTGCTTCAGGTCGCGCTTCACGCCGAAATGGAACGCGAAAACAATGTCTTTGATATGGACGACGTCTGCGACGGAATATGCAAAAAGCTTATCATCCGTCATCCGCACGTGTTCGGCGACAAAACCGCCGACAGCGAACAGCAGGCGCTGCAAAACTGGGACGCGGTAAAAATGCAGACCAAGCAGCAGAAAACCCAGACAGAGGCAATGCAGAGCGTTTCCAGAGCACTGCCGTCGCTTATGCGCAGCGAAAAGATCCAGAGTAAGTCCTCAAAGGTCGGCTTCGACTGGGACAGCGTATACGGCGCGCTCGACAAGCTGTACGAGGAATACAGCGAGCTAAAGGTCGCTATCAACCACGGCGGCGAACCTCAGCAGCGCGAGGAGATCGGCGATCTGCTTTTCTCGGTCGTAAACGTTTCCCGTTTTCTCAACATAGACTGCGAACAAGCTTTGTATGAAGCCTGCGACAAGTACATAAACCGTTTTTCATTGGTAGAGCAGCTCGCGCAGGAGCGTGGTATCGATATGAAAACAGCTACGTTATCCCAGCTTGATTCCCTATGGGAAGAAGTTAAGATAAAACAAAAGGAAAAATAATGGAGGTTATTCAAGATGAAAAAGACAGAACTCATTGCAGCAATTGCAGAAAAAAGTGCTCTTTCCAAGAAGGATGCCGAGAAGGCTCTCGCAGCTGCGCTCGACACCATCGTTGAGGCTGTTGCCGCAGGCGACAAGATCCAGCTGACAGGCTTCGGTACATTTGAGCAGCGCCAGAGAAACGCCAGAACAGGTGTTGACCCCAGAACCGGTAACTCTATCGAGATCCCCGCTTCCAAGGTTCCCGCTTTCAAGGCAGGCAAGGCGTTCAAGGACGTAGTAAATAAGTAATTGATTTACACAGATAAGAGAGCCGGTTTTTCGGCTCTTTTTTCGTGGGGGGATTTTTATGCGGCTCGATAAATACTTAAAGGTCTCGCGGCTCATCAAGCGCAGGACCGTAGCCAACGAGGCGTGCGACGCCGGCAAGGTAGAAGTAAACGGCAAGCCCGCGCGGGCGTCCTACGACGTAAAGGAGGGCGATATCATCGAAATCACCCTCGGAGCGCGCAGCGTGAAGGTCAGGGTCACCGCGGTAAAGGAGACCGTGCGCAAAGAAGACGCGGCGACTATGTATACCGCCGTAACACAATAGCATATTCCTGTTATTTCCTCCGTATATTATAGGGCACTATTATATACGGAGGTTTTTTATATGAACGATATGCCAAACGGAAAAAAGCACACCCTGATGCTGGACAACCGCCGCAAGCTCATGATCACGGGCGCTGAGGACGTCAGCGGCTTCAACGAGGAGACAGTCTCGGTAAAGACCACAGCCGGCACGCTTATTATCAAAGGAAGCGGACTCCACATAGAAAAGCTCAATCTCGAAACGGGCGACGTCAGCGTCGAGGGGATGATAAACTCAATGCAGTATATCGGTCACGACAACTCACGCTCGCGCTTTTCAAAGCTGTTTCGATAGACGGTGATGTCGTGGAGCTGACATTCGCCGAACAGACGACCGCCTTCTTTTACTCGCTTTTTCTCGGGGTGGTTCTGGCTGTTGTTTACGGCTTGTTCAAATTCACGCGGTTCGCTTTTTCATTCGGAAAAGCGGCTGTGTTCGTAACCGACGTTCTTTTTATGCTGATATGGGCGCTTTCGGGCTTTTTCCTTTCTCTCGGTTTCCTTTCGGGATATGTCAGGATTTACGTTTTTGCCGGCAGTTTTTTGGGCTTTGTGCTGTACAGGCTTACACTCGGACGGCTGGTTTTTCGTGTTTATAAACCTGTCATCGGCTTTTTAAAGACTCTCTTTCAAAAATTTTGCACAAAAGTGAAACTAATTGCGAAAAAGCTATTGAAAATTGCCTGCAAGGTATTGTATAATATAATCAGGTATAGGGAGAATAATCGCAATAACAGAAAAGCAAAAAGCAAAGCACATTTGAAAAAAAGGAAGAAATATGAAGTCGAGAAAACCAAAAACCAAAAAGGCAGAGGTCGTCTCCGAAAAAACCGGCTCCGAAAGCGAAGGGCCCAAGGAGATGGCAAAGCCTAAGAAAAAGCGCAAAGCGCGTTATATATTTCTTTATGTAGCTGCGATCGGTTTTGTCTTTTACGCTGTCATAACCATAATCAATCAAAGCGTAAAGATCGCCGAAAAGCGCGCCGAGCTCAGCGAGCTGCAGCAGCAGATAAACGTTGTCGAGATCGAATCGGGCTATCTTGAAAAGGTCCGCAACTACAAGGGCGACGAGCTTTCCGAGTATATGGAAAAAATAGCCAAAGAGGAACTTGGCTATGTAAGCGACGGAGAAAGGATTTTTATTAACGTCGCGGGAGATTGATTTTTGCCGCTTCGGGCGGAAAAATAATTAGGCGAAAGGAACATACTGCAAAGGTATTTAGGGGTTACTGTTTTTATGGCGATTGAGGTCGGAGTTGTTTTAGAGGGAAAGGTTTCCGGTATCACAAAGTTTGGCGCGTTCGTTGACCTGCCTGAAGGAAAAACAGGTATGGTACATATTTCCGAGGTCGCGCCGACCTATATAACGGAGATCACCGATTATGTCAAGGTCGGTCAGACGGTCAAGGTCAAGGTGCTCTCCGTCAATGACGGAAAAATCAGCCTGTCGATGAAGCAGGCTATCGCAAAAGAGCAAAAAAGACCGCAAAAGCCGGCAAAAAGCGCCGCGCGTCAGCCATACAAGCCCGCGCCGCCCGTAACCTCTCCCGGAGACTACGAGTGGCAGAGCTCGCGCAAAAGCTCACCTTCCACCTTCGAGGATATGATGTCGCGCTTCAAACAGACAAGCGAGGACAAAATGTCCGACTTAAAACGGGGCGAAAGCCGTGGCTACAGCCGCAGAGGCAACGGCAACGGCAGAAGATAATTTTCAAAAGCTAATACAAGGGAGGCGCCATAATGAAGATCACCTACACAGCAAGAAAGGTCAACCTAAGAGATAATTTTAAAGAGCGTGTCGAGAAAAAGCTCGCCAAATTCAAAAAGATTTTCTCTGAGGACGCGGTTGCCCATGTTGTTGTCACCCTTGAGAAAAACCGTCAGACGGTTGAAATCACTATCCGCGACAACAGGATGGTATATCGCGCCGAAAGCACTCAGGCAGAGATGAACGACGCGCTTGACCGTGTGATCGACATTCTCACCCGTCAGATCAGAAAAAACAAAACGCGGCTTGAAAAACGCATCAAGTCCGGCGGAATCGATGCTCTCACCGCAGAGCTTCCCGCTCAGGAGGAAATCGTCGAAGACGAATACCGCGTTGTACGCAAAAAGCAAATATCCATCAAGCCTGTCAGCGTCGACGAGGCTATTCTCGAGATGAATATGGTCAACCACGATTTCTTTATGTTTATCAACGCCGAGACCGATGAGGTCAACGTGGTGTATAAGCGCGAGGACGGCAACTACGGTGTCCTTGAGCCTGCCGCGGATTGATTCACAATAACTGTTAAAAAAGCGAAGGGGTAATGATTCTGTCATTACCTCTTCTTTCGGGAGGAAACCATGCAGCTTTATTTTTCCGCTCCGTGCATTTTCGGGCTGGAGGGTCTGTGCGCGAACGAGCTTCGCTTTTTCGGACTCAAAAACGTTCGCGCCGAAAACGGCAGAGTGCTGTTCGAGGGCGACTTTTCAGCGATGGCGCGCGCCAACATCCGCTCGCGCTATGCCGAAAGGATACAGATACTTCTCGCGGAGTTCGAGGCAAAAAGCTTTGACGATTTGTTTGAAAATGTTAAAAGCATCCCCTGGGAGAACTTTATCGGGATGAGCGACGCATTTCCGGTAAAGGGAAGCTCTCTTGATTCAAAGCTCAAAAGCGTGCCCGACTGCCAGAAGATCATAAAAAAAGCGGTCGCGTCACGGCTGTCGCAGCGCTATATGCTGTCGTGGTTTGAGGAAACCGGACCGGTTCATCAAATACAATTCCTCATACGCAGCGACAAGGTAAGCATTATGCTCGACACCTCCGGAGCGGGGCTTCACAAGCGCGGCTACCGCGCTCAGGCAAACGAAGCGCCGATAAAGGAGACGCTTGCCGCCGCGATGGCTGAGCTTGCCGGAGTAAGGGCGAATCATTTTGTTGTTGACCCTATGTGCGGCAGCGGCACCATCCTCATCGAAGCTGCTATGAAAGCTCTGAGGATAGCCCCCGGGCTAAACAGATATTTTGCCTGTGAAAAGTGGAGCTGCGTGCCCGAAGGCGTTTTTGAAAATGAGCGTGAGCTTGCGCGCGCCGACATCAAAACCGACTGCGCTTTTCGCGCCGAGGGCTATGACATCGACGAAGCGTCCCTTGCCGTAGCAAAGGAAAACGCCGAAAAAGCCGGCGTAGGCGACAGAATAACTTTCGGGCGCCGCGACGTAAAAGATTTCACGCTTCCCGATGGCTACTGCACGGTCATCACAAATCCGCCCTACGGCGAAAGGCTCCTCGATCTTCGTTCGGCGGAAGCGCTCTATAAAGTGATGGGGGAAAGGTTCGTTCAGCTTCCCGGAAAAAAATACGCCGTCATCACTCCCGACGACGACTTTGAAGCGATCTTCGGCAGAAAAGCAAACAAGCGCAGAAAGACATATAACGGAACGCTGAAATGTCAGATATATCTGTTTGGTTAACTTGCGATCCGATTTGATTTAGTGATCAATGAAGCAATGGACACGGAGCGACGAGGGCGTCGCTCCCTACATTTATTTATAAATGCCAATACTAATTGTAGGGAGCGGTGCCTTCACCGCTCCGCTCTCGCAATTCATTGCGAGAGAATCTCTTATATTTTAGAAATTACAATTTATGAATTGTTGGTAAAAGATATTTACGCAAGTAAAAAACCACTTGACATTTATTTCCCGGCGTTGTAAAATGAATAAGAAGCAGGGGAGTCCGCTCAAGCGGGCTGAGATTAGGCTGTTTTGTCTTGACCCTTTTAACCTGATTCGGATCATACCGACGTAGGAAGCTCGTAATAAACGTATCTTGAGCGTCGCGTCAGCGGCGCTTTTTCATTTAAGGAGTTGTATAATTATGAACGCAAGCGTAGCTATCCAGACCTTGCCCGAGGCAAAAAACGACGAAGAGCTTATCCGCATAGTGGATGAGGTCATAGCCTACATCAAAAGCACCGGACTCAAGTGTTATGTCGGTCCGTTTGAAACCGCCATCGAGGGCGACTACGACGAGCTTATGGACATCGTAAAGGAATGTCAGCACATAGCTATAAGAGCCGGCGCGCCGTCAGTTTTGGCGTATATCAAGGTCGATTACCGGCCGGAGGGAGACGTGCTGACCATTGAAAGAAAAGTTACGAAGCATCACAAGTAAGGCGCTGCCTCCGTTCATAGCGCTGGCGCTCGTGTTCATCCTGTGGATGTACGCCTGCGGCTCGGGAAGCGTCCCGAAATTCATGCTGCCGTCGCCGCGCGACGTTGCGCAAGCCTTTGCCGAGGACTGGCAGCTTATGCTGATGCATTCGCGCGTAACGCTCACCGAGACCTTCATCGGGCTCGCGCTCGGAATAATCATAGGATTTCTCTCGGCTGTTGTGATGGACAGGTTCAGAATCGTCAAAAAAATGCTATATCCGCTGATCATAATCAGCCAGACCATCCCCACGGTCGCCATCGCGCCGCTGCTCGTACTGTGGCTCGGCTATCAGATGCTCCCGAAGATCGTGCTGATAATCCTTATCGTGTTTTTTCCGATCTCGATCAGTCTGCTCGAGGGCTTTTCGTCCGTCGACGCCGACACGGTAAATCTTATGAGGTCGATGGGCGCCGGCAGGGTGCAGATTTTCCGCTATGTTAAGATACCGTCGGCACTCGGACATTTCTTTTCGAGTTTAAAAATCTCGGTGTCCTACGCCGTTGTAGGCGCGGTGCTTTCCGAATGGCTCGGAGGAACCGAGGGGCTCGGCTGCTATATGACAAGGGTCAGAAAATCCTTTGATTACGATAAAATGTTCGCGGTCATCATCGTGATTTCAGTGATAAGCCTGCTGCTTATTTGGCTGACGGGCTTTTTGCAGAAAAAATGTATGCCGTGGGAAAAAATAAACAAAATGAGGAGTACATAATGAAAAAAAGGATAATTTCAATAGTTCTTGCCTGCGCGCTCGCGGCTGCTTTTATCGCGGGCTGCGGCTCTCAAAAAAGCTCTGAGAGCAAAGAAAAAACAAAGATAACCTTCGTGCTCGACTGGACGCCGAACACCAACCACACCGGTTTATATGTCGCTCAGGAAAAGGGATATTTTGCTGACGCGGGTCTGGAGGTCGAGATCGTACAGCCTCCCGAGGACGGCGCCGAAATGCTCGTAGGTTCGGGCAAGGCACAGTTCGGCGTGTCGTTCCAGGACAGTATGCTCCCCACAATTGCGGGTGAAAGTAAAATGCCCGTCGAGGCTGTAGCGGCTGTCATTCAGCACAACACCTCCGGCATCATTTCCCTCAAGGGAAAGGGAATGGACAGACCAAAGGGGCTTGAAGGAAAGAAATACGCCACATGGGATCTCCCGATCGAGAAGGCGACGCTGAAGCGCGTTGTTGAAGCCGACGGCGGCGATTTCAGCAAGGTCGAGCTTATCCCCGAAACCGTGACCGACGAGGTCTCCGCTCTGCAGTCGGGCAGCGTCGACGCCATCTGGATATTCTACGGCTGGGCAGGCGTCGCCACCGAGAATGCCGGGCTTGAAACCGACTTCTTCGCGTTCAAGGACATCGATCCCGTTTTCGATTACTACACGCCCGTCATCATCGGCAACACCGACTGGATGAAGGAAAACACAGATTCCGCGAAAGCCTTTTTGTCCGCGCTCAAAAAGGGCTATGAATACTCTATCGACAATCCCTCCGAATCCGCCGACATTCTTTTGAAGGCGGCTCCCGAGCTCGACAAGGAGCTTGTGAAGAAAAGCCAGGAATACCTCTCCAAGGAGTATCGCTCCGATTCCGAAAAGTGGGGATATATCGACCCCGCCAGATGGAACGCTTTCTATAACTGGATCAACGAAAACAAGCTTTACGACGCGGAGATCCCCGAAAACACGGGCTTTTCAAACGATTATTTGGAGTAAAAAATGACGGCTCTTGAAGTTAAGGGCGTGACCTTTTCCTACGACAACTCCGTCAACGTGCTTGAAAACATCAATCTCACTCTGCGCGAGGGCGAACTCGTCAGTCTGCTCGGAGTCAGTGGCGGCGGCAAAACAACACTGTTCAACGTCATCGCCGGCTTGAACCGCCCTCAAAGCGGAAAGGTGCTTCTGAACGGACAGGACGTCACCGGGCAAACCGGCAAAATCAGCTATATGCTTCAAAAGGATATGCTGCTGCCGTTCCGCACGATCGAGGACAACGTCGCGCTGCCGCTGATAATAAAGGGCGTAAAGAAAAAGGAAGCGCGAAAAACCGTAGAAAAGTATTTTGAACGCTTCGGGATAGAGGGCACGCAAAAGAAATACCCCGCCGAGCTCTCGGGCGGAATGCGCCAGCGCGCCGCGCTGCTCAGGACTTATATGTTCTCGGGCGAGGTCGCTCTGCTCGACGAACCGTTCAGCGCGCTCGACACCCTTACAAAAAGCGATATGCACCGCTGGTATCTTGACGTGATGGAAAACATAAAGCTTTCCACGCTGTTCATTACTCACGACGTCGACGAGGCGATACTGCTTTCCGACAGGATATACCTTCTCGGAAACAAGCCCGGTACGGTCATTGACGAAATAGTCATTTCCGAGCCGAAGCCGCGCCGTGCCGACTTCAATCTGACGGAAGAGTTTTTACAGTACAAGCGGCAGATCATTGCTAAAATTCAATAAAAGAATTATATTCGGTTGGTTTTGACTTGCGAAGCGGGGCAGAGCCAACCGTTTTTTGTATTTTGTAGCTATTGTGGTTACACTTGTGTCATTTGCCTTTACAAACACCATATATTGTGGTAAAATGATAATTGTAAAAATATGCAAACAAATATTTGATAACGGAGGAGCAATATGGAAGCTTATAAAAAAGAATTTATTGAATTTATGGTAGACTGCCAGGTTTTGAAGTTCGGCGACTTCGTAACAAAAAGCGGCAGAAAAACCCCGTTTTTTGTAAACACGGGCTTTTACCGCACAGGCGCTCAGCTCAGACGTCTCGGCGCGTATTATGCCGAGGCTATCAAAAACAGCTTCGGCTTGGATTTCGACGTGCTTTTCGGACCCGCTTACAAGGGCATCCCGCTGTCGGTAGCCGCTACAGTCGCCATCAGCGAAAAATTTGACAAGGACATCCGCTACTGCTCCAACCGCAAAGAGATCAAGGATCACGGCGACAAGGGAATCCTGCTCGGCAGCCCGATACAGGACGGCGACAAGGTCGTCATCATCGAGGACGTCACCACCGCCGGCACATCCATTGAGGAAACTTTGCCTATCATCAAGGCGCAGGGCGACGTCGATCTTTTGGGACTCGTCGTTTCCGTCGACAGAATGGAGCGCGGAAAGGGAGAAAAGAGCGCCCTTTCAGAAATCGAAGAGAAATACGGCTTGAAAACCACAGCTATCGTCACTATGGCTGAGGTAGTGGAGCATCTTTACAACCGCGAATACAAGGGCAGGGTCGTCATTGACGACGCGTTAAAGGCAGCGATCGACGCTTATTATGAGCAATACGGAGTAAAAGCGTAACCGGGAGAGAATACTATGAGCGAAAAGAAGGGAAACGATCACGCGGGGCATCGCCACAGAATGCGCAAACGTTTCATTGAGCACGGATTTGAAGGCTTTGAACAGCATCAGATCCTTGAGATGGTGCTTTATTACGCGATCCCGCGCAAGGACACCAATCTCTTGGCTCATCAGATGCTCAAGCGCTACGGCTCATTTGCAGGCGTCTGCGACACTCCGATCGACGTTTTGCAGGACGATTTCGGGCTGAGCGAGTCAGCGGCAGTGCTATTGAAAATGCTGCCTGCGTTGGCGGGCGTTTATGCCGATTCAAAGCACAAGGTAAAGAGCATCGACAAGCAGAGCGTCATTCCGCTTTTCCGCTCCAAGTTCATCGGCGCAAATTCCGAAAAGGTCGCGCTTGCTCTCAGCGACGCCAAGGACAAGCTCATCTTCTGCGACGTTATCTTCAACGGTTCGTTTTCAGCCGCGGAGCTTTCTGTCCGCACAATAGCCGACTACGCTCTCAGGCACAACGCGCGCTACGCGTATCTGGCGCACAATCACCCCAGCGAGCTTTTCGCGCCGTCCAAGGATGATCTGCGCGCCACCAACGTCATTTCAAGAACGCTCGACAACCTCGGGATCATGCTCGTCGATCATATCATTTTTACGTCCACCGAGCACTTTTCCATGCGCTCCAACGAGGTTTACGCAAAAGTATTTGTCAGGTAATTTATGGAATTCAAGATTCATTCAAAATACAAGCCTACCGGAGATCAGCCGGCTGCTGTCGACGCCATTGTCAACAGTATCAACGCGGGCAACAAGGAAACCACTCTCCTCGGCGTTACCGGTTCGGGAAAGACCTTCACAATGGCAAACGTCATTGAGCGCACCCAGCGCCCGACGCTCGTGCTGGCTCACAACAAAACGCTTGCCGCTCAGCTTTGCAGCGAGTTCAAGGAGCTGTTCCCGGAAAATGCCGTGGAGTATTTTGTGTCCTATTACGACTACTATCAGCCTGAGGCATATGTCGCTCAAACCGACACATACATCGAAAAAGACAGCTCTATAAACGACGAGATCGACAAGCTCCGCCACAGCGCCACGCTCGCGCTGTCCGAGCGCCGCGACGTAATCATCGTCGCCTCGGTCTCCTGTATCTACAGCCTCGGCAACCCGATCGATTACCGCAATATGGTCATTTCGCTCCGCCCCGGAATGGAAAAATCCCGCGACGATCTTGTAAAAAAGCTCGTCGAGCTTCAATACGAGCGAAACGATATAAACTTCATCCGCAACAAGTTCCGCGTCAGGGGAGATGTGGTTGAGATTTTCCCCGCGTCCTCAAACGAATCCGTCATCAGGGTCGAGTTTTTCGGCGACGAGATCGACAGGATATCCGAGATCAACCCCCTGACCGGTGAGCTGAAGGCGCTGCTGCGCCACGCCGCGATATATCCCGCCTCTCATTACATCGTGTCTAACGACAAAATGCAGGAGGCTCTTGCCGAGATAGAGCGAGAGCTCGAGGAACGGCTCGAATACTTCCGCGAAAACGGAAAGCTGCTCGAAGCCCAGCGCATAGAGCAGCGCACCCGCTACGATATGGAAATGCTTCAGGAGATCGGCTTCTGCACCGGCATCGAAAACTATTCTCGAATCCTTTCGGGCAGAGCCCCCGGCTCAAGCCCCTACACGCTGCTCGACTATTTCCCCGAGGACTTCATCTTGTTCGTCGACGAAAGCCACGTCACCCTGCCTCAGGTCAGAGGAATGTACGCGGGCGACCGAGCCAGAAAAACAAGCCTTGTCGAATACGGATTCCGTCTGCCCTCGGCATACGACAACCGTCCGCTGAATTTCGACGAGTTTTACGATCACATCAATCAGGCGGTTTTTGTCAGCGCAACTCCCGGCGATTTCGAGCTTGAAAAAAGCGCCGTGGTCGCCGAGCAGCTCATCCGACCCACAGGTCTGCTCGATCCGGAAATTTCCGTTCGTCCCACCGAGGGTCAGCTCGACGATCTCGTGTCCGAAATAAATGTCCGCACCGCGAAAAAGCAGCGCGTTTTGGTTACCACCCTTACCAAAAAGATGGCGGAGGATCTTACCGCCTACCTCGAAACAATGGGCATCCGCGTGCGCTATATGCACCACGATATCGACACCGTCGAGCGTATGCAGATAGTCCGCGACCTGCGCCTGGGCGAGTTCGACGTGCTCGTCGGAATCAACCTCCTGCGCGAGGGTCTTGATATTCCCGAGGTCTCGCTTGTGGCTGTTCTCGACGCTGACAAGGAAGGCTTTTTGCGCAGCGCCCGTTCGCTTATCCAGATAACCGGACGCGCCGCAAGAAACAGCGAGGGCATGGTCATTATGTACGCCGACAGCGTGACCGACTCTATGCAGATCACCATAACCGAAACGAACCGCCGCCGTGAGATACAGCAAAAATACAACGAAGAGCACGGCATAGTTCCAAAGACCATCGTCAAAAAGGTCAGCGAGATCCTCGAGATCTCCACTCATACCGACAGCGAGTTCAAAAACACAAAGAAGCTCAGCAAGGCACAGCGCCAGCAGCTCATTGAAAGCCTCATAAAAGAGATGAAGGCTGCCGCACGTCTGCTTGAATTCGAGCACGCGGCATATCTCCGTGACAAAATCAAAAAGCTGCGCGGCGAAAAATAAACGAAAAATCAAAGGTATATGTTAGGAAGAAAGCTATGGCAAAAAAGAAAGTTCAGGAATACGGCAACGAAAGCATAACCACGCTGAAGGGCGCCGACCGGGTCAGAAAACGTCCCGCCGTCATCTTCGGCTCCGACGGTATCGACGGCTGCCAGCACTCTGTGTTTGAAATTCTGTCGAACTCCATCGACGAGGCGCGTGAGGGCTACGGCAAAAAGATCTCCGTCACCCGCTTTTCCGACGGCTCGATAGAAGTCGAAGACCACGGCAGAGGCATCCCGGTAGATTTCAACGAAAAGGAAAACCGCTTCAACTGGGAGCTTGTGTTCTGCGAAATGTACGCCGGCGGCAAATACAACAACAACGAGGGCGAAAGCTACGAGTTCTCGCTCGGTATGAACGGTCTCGGACTTTGCTCGACCCAGTACAGCTCCGAGTATATGGATGTTGATATCCGCCGCGACGGTTACCGCTACACCCTTCATTTCGAAAAGGGCGAAAACATCGGCGGTCTCAAAAAAGAGCCGTACGCAAAAAAGGACACCGGCACAAAGATCACCTGGAAGCCCGACTTGGAGGTTTTTACCGACATAGCCGTATCTCCCGAATATTTCATTGACGTTATGAAGCGCCAGGCGATCGTCAACGCCGGCGTCGAGTTCATTTTCCGCAACCAGAACGGCAGAAGCTTTGACACAACTTCCTTCAATTATGTCAACGGCGTTGTCGATCACGTCGCTGAGATAATCGGAGACAACGGTCTTACCGGCGTTCAGCACTGGCAGACCGAGGTCAAGACCCGCGACCGCGACGACAAGCCCGAATACAAGTGCAAGATGGACATAGCCGTCGCCTTTTCAAACAAAGTCAGCACCACCGAATACTATCACAATTCAAGCTGGCTCGAGCACGGCGGCGCTCCCGACAAGGCGGTGCGCAACGCGTTCGTCTATCAGATCGACAACTACTTAAAAACAAACAACAAATACAACAAGACCGAAAGCAAAATCAAATTCGACGACGTAGAGGACTGCCTCGTCTGCGTGATTTCCTCGTTTTCCAGCGTTTCGTCCTACGAAAACCAGACGAAAAAGGCTGTCACGAACAAGGGCATCCAGGACGCGATGACAACCTTCCTGCGCCAGAGCCTTGAGATATATTTCATTGAAAACCCGCTCGAGGCGGAAAAGATCGCCGAGCAGGTGCTCATCAATAAGCGCAGCCGCGAAAACGCCGAAAAGACAAGGCTCAATATCAAGAAAAAGCTTTCGGGTAACCTCGATATAACGAACCGCGTAGCGAAATTCGTCGATTGCCGCAGTAAGGATATTTCCGAAAGAGAATTATTCATCGTTGAGGGCGACTCCGCTCTCGGCGCCTGCAAGCTCGCGCGCGATCCCGATTTCCAGGCAATCATGCCCATCCGCGGCAAGATACTCAATTGCCTTAAAGCCGACTACGACAAGATTTTCAAAAGCGAGATCATCACCGATCTGCTCAAGGTCCTCGGCTGCGGCGTCGAGGTAAAGTCAAAGGCGAACAAAAACCTCGCTACCTTTGACTTGGACGCCCTACGCTGGAACAAGGTCATTTTATGCACCGATGCCGACGTCGACGGCTTCCAGATCCGCACGCTTCTGCTCACCATGCTTTACCGCCTCACTCCCACTCTGATCGAGGAGGGCAAGGTGTTCATCGCAGAGTCGCCTCTGTATGAGATAACCTCGAAAAACAACGTTTATTTCGCGTATGACGAGGTTGAAAAGGAGCGCTATGTAAAAGAGATAGGCAGCGAAAAATTCACTATCCAGCGCAGCAAGGGACTTGGTGAAAACGACCCCGATATGATGAACCTCACCACTATGAATCCCGCGTCGCGCCGCCTTATCAAGGTTATGCCCGACAACGCGTCACAGACCGCCGAGATTTTTGATATTCTGCTCGGCGATAACCTTCAGGGCAGAAAAGACTACATCGTCGAGCACGGCAACGAGTATATCGACCAGCTCGACGTAAGCTGAGGAGGGGAGACCATTGGCACCGAGAAAAAAATCATCAAAGAAATCCGCGCAGCCCGCTAAGGCACAGGGCGTCATCAGCGGCGCCGGCGACGTGGTGGAGCAGCCGATAGTTTCCACCATCCGCGAAAACTATATGCCCTACGCAATGAGCGTCATTCTGTCGCGCGCAATTCCCGAGATCGACGGCTTCAAGCCCTCGCACCGCAAGCTGCTGTACACTATGTATAAAATGGGACTTTTGAACGGCAGCAGAACAAAATCAGCGAATATCGTAGGCGCGACAATGAAGCTCAATCCTCACGGCGATTCCGCGATATATGACACAATGGTTCGTCTTTCGCGCGGTTATGAGGCTCTGCTTCATCCGTATATCGACTCAAAGGGCAACTTCGGTAAGTTCTACAGCCGCGATATGGCTTGGGCTGCCTCCCGTTACACCGAGGCGAAGCTAGCGTCCATATGCAACGAGCTTTTCCGCGACATCGACAAGGACACCGTTGATTTTGTCGATAACTACGACAACACAATGAAGGAGCCGTCGCTGCTTCCCACGGTTTTTCCGTCCGTGCTCGTCAACGCGAACACCGGTATTGCCGTAGGTATGGCGTCCAACATCTGTTCCTTCAACTTAAAAGAGATCTGCGAAACCACCGCGGCGATAATCCGCGATCCGAACCACGACGTAAAATCCACTCTGCCCGCTCCCGATTTTATCGGCGGCTGTCAGATTTTATACGATGAAAAGATCATCGATCAGGTATACGAGACCGGCAGGGGCAGCATCCGTCTGCGCGCTAAATACGAATACGACAAAAGTCAGAACTGCATCGACATCCTCGCTATCCCGTCAACGACAACCTGCGAGGTCATCATCGAAAAGATAATCGATCTTGTCAAGCAGGGCAAGGTCAAGGAGATCTCCGACATCCGCGACGAAACCGGTATCGACGGCCTGAAAATCACCATCGACTTAAAGCGCGGAGTAAATCCCGACCTGCTTATGGCAAAGCTTTTCAAGCTCACCACGCTCGAGGACAGCTACGCCTGCAACTTCAACGTGCTCATCGGCGGAGTTCCGATGGTGCTCGGCGTCAAGGCTCTGCTCGAGGAATGGATCGCGTTCCGAATCGAGTGCGTCAAGCGCCGCACCTATTACGACCGCCAGAAGAAGGCGGATAAGCTTCATCTGCTCAAAGGTCTTGCCAAGATTTTGCTCGATATCGACAAAGCCATCAAGATAATCCGCGAGACCGACGAGGAGATCGAGGTCGTACCTAATTTGATGATCGGCTTCGGCATCGACAAAACCCAGGCGGAATACGTCGCGGAGATCAAGCTGCGCCACCTCAACCGCGAATACATCTTAAAGCGCACTCAGGACATCGAGCAGCTCGAAAAAGAGATCGCCGAGCTCGACGATATTTTAAAGAGCAAGGCGCGCGTAAAGACCATCATCGTCAAAGAGCTAAAGGCTGTCGCCGAAAAATACGGTCAGCCTCGAAAGAGTATAATTATATACGAGGATCACGCCGCGCAGTATGTTGAGGAGGTCCGGACCGTTCCCGATTACGCCTGCACCTTCTTCTTTACAAAGGAAGGCTATTTCAAAAAGATCACGCCGCAGTCGCTGCGTATGAGCAATGTGCAAAAGCTCAAGGAAGGCGACGAGATCACGCAGGAGATAGAGTTCTCAAACAACTGCGATCTGCTGTTTTTCTCGGATAAGGCTCAGGTCTACAAGGCGAAGGCAAGTGATTTCTCTGACACAAAGGCCAGCGTGCTCGGCGATTATGTCGCCGCGAAGCTCGGTATGGACGAAGGTGAAAACGCCGTTTATATGATAGCCACAAAGGACTACAAAGGCATTGTTTTGTTCGCCTTTGAAAACGGCAAGGCGGCAAAGGTCCCGCTCGAAGCGTATATAACCAAAACAAACCGCAAAAAGCTCACAGCGGCATATTCCGACAAGTCGCCGCTTGTCGGCGCGCTGTGGCTCGCTGAGGATTCCGACGTTCTCTTCACGGCTTCATCGGGAAGGATGCTCCTTGTTCACACCGGCGCGCTCGCGCTCAAAACCACCCGCTCTACCCAGGGCGTGGCGGTCATGAAGCTCAAAAAAGGTCACAGGGTGTTCGCTCTCGCAAGGTATAAGGAGAACACTTTTGCAAAGCCTCAGCGCTACCGCACTCGTTCGCTTCCGGCTTTAGGAGCTCTGCCTTCAAACGACGATAAAACCGACGAGCAGCTTTCTCTGCTGTGATAATTCGCACAAAATCTTAAAATAATTAAAAAAACACTTGCAAACTTGACTTATATGTGTTAATATATACAAGTTGATTAGTATAAAGGCGAATTTTCGCATTATGAAAGGACGATAATATGAACGTTATAGGTATTGTGCTCGGAATCGTGCTCGCGATCGTATCCGTTGCGATCATCGTGGTTATTATTCTTCAGGAAGGCAACCAGCAGGGTATCGGTGTTGTTACCGGTGCGGCTGACTCTTACTTCTCCAAGAACAAGGCTCGTTCCATCGACGCTTTTCTTTCGCGTTGGACAAAGGTTTTCGCTGCGGTTTTCGTTATCTTCGTAATCGCTCTTAACGCGCTTTCCTTCTTCAACGTGCTGTAATAAGCAAATAAAAACAAGCATATAATAGACCGTCGGTTCCGGCGGTCTGTTTTTTTCTGCCCGAAACGAACCATAAAAAACCAAACGCGCTTTTTGCGTGCCTTTCGTTTTCGGAGATGTTTTTATATGCCTTTGTGGGGAATCATATCGGTGTTGGCAGCGGCGTTCGTTTTGTTTGCGTTCCTTCATTTTGTCGCAAAAAATAAACGCCCCTTTAAAAGGGCGCTCATTTCAATGGCGGCTGGGCTGTTTGCGCTTGCCGCGGTCAATTTGACGTCATCATTAACGGGAGTGTATATCCCCGTAAGCCTGTTGTCTGTCCTCACAGCCGCGGTGGGCGGAGTTCCCGGAGTCACGCTGCTGCTGTTTTTGAACCTGATTATTTAAAACTGCGAGCTGTATATCTCTTCCAACGCTTCTCCGACGGTCTCGGCGTCTTTTGTCATCATTCCCAGCATCGTTTTATAAACCGTACCGGGGTAGCTCAAAAAGTTTTTCTTGATAACCTCCGCCTGCTCATAGCCGGGAGCGTAAAGGGTAAAGGAAAACAGCGTGACGTCGCCGCCGGAAACGCGGCAGTTCACTTCAAAGCCGTTTTCCGACTTGACTATATCCACAAAGTTTTCGCGCGCGGTTTTTCTTTCGCTCAGCAGACGCAGAGCGCAGTCGTATGATTTTTGCTTAACGGTGTGGGCAAGGGTCGTCTCAAGCTGATTCGCTATCACCTTGCCGTTGCTTGTGAGCGTATATGTCTGTTCGCCGTCAACAACGTCGCTTTCCTTCAGATTCCCGTCGGCGACAAGCTCTTCAAACGCCACTACTATCTCAAAGAAATTCGCAAGCTCGTCTGCGCGTATCGCTTCCACAACAATACTTTGGCTCAGCTTGTCGTTCACGGAGTTGAATAGGTAACAAATAAGTATTTTGATTTCGTTTTTACTTCTGAGTCCGCCCGGAGCGATCCCTTCGTCAAAAGTATCAAATGCCATAATTTTTCACCTTTTTCTTTTTGTATCTGCACCCATTATAACACATAATAATCAAAAAGATTTGCCGCAAAGAAAATTTGCGAAAAAAATGTATTGAAAAACGGTTGTGTTTGTGATATAAAGAAGTTAGAGGTGTTGATATGAGCAGTTATATGCCTTACATCTGGATAGGTATCGCCGTCGTGATGGCAGTGATAGAGGCGTCAACGGTCCAGCTCGTTTCCGTCTGGTTCGTTATCGGCGCGCTTTGCGCGGCTCTTGCGTCGATTTTTACCGACAATATCGTCATTCAGACCGTCGTCTTTGTCGCGGTGTCGCTCGTCGCATTGGTGATCACCCGTCCGCTTGTTCAGAAATTCAAGAAAAACAACAAGAAAACCAATACCAACGCCGACCGCGTCATTGGAGAAACGGGCGTTATGCTCTCGGACATCTCCGAAATAGACGACATAGCGCGGGTAAAGGTGCGCGGTGAGGTGTGGAGCGCCAAAACCGACAATCCTCCTCTTGAAAAAGGGGACAGGGTAAGGGTGCTCGCCATCGAGGGCGTCAAACTGATCGTTGAAAAAACAGATTAAGGAGAAAAACCATGGTCGGACTTATTATCATCGGAGTCGTTGTAC
>CACXGW010000090.1 GCA_902767325.1 uncultured Ruminococcus sp. | reverse complement strand
GGCAGAGCAGAATATAAAATCCGCGAGAAAAGCCGTTGAGCGCGCTAAAGAGACCGTTTGGGACGCTTTGGAAGTAGTCATCAAGGGTCATCCCGTAATGCTCAACCGTGCGCCTACACTTCACCGTCTGGGAATCCAGGCGTTCGAGCCCGTGCTCGTTGAAGGCCGCGCGATCAAGCTCCATCCGCTGGTTTGTACCGCGTTCAACGCCGATTTCGACGGCGACCAGATGGCTGTTCACGTACCTCTGTCCGCAGAGGCTCAGGCTGAAGCCCGCTTCCTCATGCTGGCGGCAGGCAACCTGCTCAAGCCCTCCGACGGTCAGCCCGTAGCGGTCCCCACGCAGGATATGATCCTCGGCTCCTACTACCTCACGCTCGACAAAGACGGCGAGCGCGGCGAGGGCAAGGTGTTCCGCAACGTTGACGAGGTAATGATGGCTTATCAGACCGGCGTCATCGAGCTGCACTCCAAAATCAAGGTCCGCCGCGAGATGGAGATCGACGGCGTTATGCGCTCGGCTCTGGTCGACACCACCATCGGCAAGATCATCTTCAACAACCCCATCCCGCAGGATCTGGGCTTTGTTGACAGAAGCAACCCCGACAACAAGTTCCAGTTCGAGGTCAACTTCCTCGTCGGCAAGTCGGGTCTGAAGAAAATCATCGACGCCTGCATCAAGAAGCACGGCACCGCCAGAACGAGCGTGCTGCTGGACGACATCAAGGCGCAGGGCTACAAATATTCAACCATCGGCGCGCTGACCGTCGCGGTTTGCGACGCGGTCATCCCGCCCGAGAAGAAAGAGATCATCGCCAAGGCAGAGGAAGAGGTCGACTCCATCCGCGAAGAGTATATGATGGGTCTGCGTTCCGAGGAGGAGCGTTACGAAGAGATCCTCAACATCTGGGCAAAGGCGACCGACGACGTTACAAACGCTCTGCAAAAGAACCTCGACCGCTACAATCCTATCTATATGATGGCTGATTCCGGCGCTCGAGGCAGTATGAGCCAGATCCGTCAGCTTGCCGGTATGCGCGGACTTATCGCTAACACCTCCGGTAAGACGATCGAGATCCCCATCCGAGCCAACTACCGTGAAGGTCTTAACATTCTCGAATACTTCATCTCCTCGCGCGGTGCGCGTAAAGGTCTTGCAGATACCGCGCTCCGTACAGCCGACTCGGGTTACCTTACCCGCCGTCTGGTCGACGTTTCGCAGGAGGTCATCATCCGCGACGAGGACTGCGGAACCGACGAAGGTCTCGAGGTCTTTGACATCAAAGCGGGCGAAAACAACATCATCGAGCCGCTGCACGAGCGCCTTATCGGACGCTTCCTGCTTGAGGATTTCTGCGACGAAAACGGCAACGTGCTCGTTTCCAAAAACACAATGATGGGCGACAGCGAAGCCGACATCATCTGCAACTCCGGCGCCAAGAGCGTCAAGATCCGCTCGGTACTTTCCTGCCGCGCAAAGCACGGCGCTTGCCGCAAGTGCTACGGCGCCAACCTTGCAAACCGCCAGCCCGTTACCGTCGGCGAAGCGGTCGGAATCATCGCGGCTCAGTCGATCGGCGAGCCCGGTACACAGCTTACGATGCGTACCTTCCACACCGGCGGCGTCGCTTCCGCGGAGGATATTACACAGGGTCTTCCGCGTGTTGAAGAGCTGTTCGAGGCAAGAAAGCCCAAGAGCCTTGCCATCATCAGTGAGATCGACGGCGTTGTGCGCTTTGAGGAGATCAAAGGCGCCCGTCACGCTGTTGTATACAACACCGAAACAAGCGAGGAAAAGACATATCTCATCCCGTTCGGCTTCCGCGTAAAGGTCGCCGAGGGACAGGAGATCAAGCGCGGCGACAAGATCACCGACGGCGCTGTCAATCCTCACGACATCCTTGACATTCTCGGACCCGAAGCGGTCATGAACTACCTCATCTCCGAGGTTCAGTCCACCTACCGCCTGCAGGGTGTTGAGATCAACGACAAGCACATCGAAGTCATCGTCCGCCAGATGATGCGCCGCGTAAAGGTCGACGACGCAGGCGACACAGGCTTTATGTCGGGTCAGATGTACGATAAAAACGATGTTCTCTACGAGAACGAGCAAATCAAAAAGCGCATCGCCGCGGGCGAAGAGGACCTGCGTCCCGCAGAGTTCACCCAGCTTCTGCTCGGTATCACCAAGGCTGCGCTGGCGACCGACAGCTTCCTGTCCGCCGCTTCCTTCCAGGAGACCACCAGAGTGCTCACCGACGCCGCCATCAAGGGCAAGGTTGATCCGCTCGTAGGTCTAAAGGAGAACGTGCTCATCGGTAAGGTCATCCCCGCAGGTACGGGTATGCCGCGTTACTCCGCCGTCAAGCTCGAAAGCAACAAGCCCGAGCTCATCAGCGACACAACGCCCCTGACCGACACCGACCTCATTTAAGTTTTTAAGTTTTCCTTAACAGAAAGCCTCCCCCGTCACTTGTTACGGGGGAGGTGGCATTTTGTGAAGCAAAATGACGGAGGGGGCGTCGTTGCTGCCGGCACCTTGTATAAGAGGACACGCCGACCCGTAGCCGGGCGGCAACCCTTTTGGCACTTCGTGCCATTTCCCCTGTTAGGGGAATCACCTCAGTCGCCTGTCGGCGCCAGCTCCCCTAAAACGCTATTGCGTGTCAGGGGAGCCTTTTTTTTCAAGCTTTGCGCTGACATAAATCGGAGCAAAAAGTAGGGGCGTGCATTGCACGCCCGCTAAGCAAAAATATCCTATTATATCGAATTCATTCAGGAAATCGTCGTTTCCTATCTGCGGGCGACCAATGGTCGCCCCTACGCCTGTAAAGGAAATGTTTCCTTAAGTTGACGACATTGCCCTGTTAGGGGAATCACCTCAGTCGCCTGCACCGCATTTTCCTATAAGCCGATTTTTAATAAGGGGGCTTAAGTTGACGATATTCCCCTAATAGAGTAATGTCGTAAACTTAAGCTTTTGTCCATTGCAATAAAGCAATGGACACGGAGCGACGAGGGCGTCGCTCCCTACATTTACAGCAATGGTTTCGATACTAAATGTAGGGAGCGGTTCTGTAGCCAGACGGCAACCCTTTTGGCACTTCGTGCCATTTCCCCTTTCAGGGGAATCACCTCAGTCGCCTGTCGGCGCCAGCTCCCCTAAAACGCTATTGCGTGTCAGGGGAGCCTTTTTTTCAAGCTTTGCGCTGACATAAATCGGAGCAAAAAGTAGGGGCGTGCATTGCACGCCCGCTAAACCGAGTTGTCCTATTATGCCG
>CACXGW010000089.1 GCA_902767325.1 uncultured Ruminococcus sp. | reverse complement strand
AGTTTTCTCAGCTGACGGGTGATCCTGCCGCCGTATTCGCGCTTCCATTCCCAGGCGCGCTCCAAAAACTTTTCGCGTCCCAGGTCGTCCTTTGAAACGCCTTCCTTGCGCATAGCCTCAACGATCTTCGCCTCGGTGGCGATAGAAGCGTGGTCGGTGCCGGGCAGCCAAAGCGTGCAGTAGCCCGACATTCTCTTCCAGCGGATGAGGATGTCCTGCAAGGTCTCGTCCAAAGCGTGACCGATATGCAGCTGACCGGTGATGTTGGGCGGCGGCATAACGATGGTATAGGGCTTTTTGTCGGGATCAGCCTCGGCGTGAAAATAGTTTCCCTTCATCCAGAAGTCATAAATTTTGTCTTCAAAGGAGGAAGGATGATATGTTTTTTCAAGTTCCTGTGCCATAAATACTCCCCTTGTCTTTTCTAATATATATACAACTTCATATTATCGCATTTTTGCTTTGGTTTGTCAAGCAATAGGGAATAAGAAAATGTCGCTTCAAAGGCGACCTTTTCGCGTTTGAAGTGCGTTATAATAAAGCCACAATAAAATTTGGAGGTAATCATTATGACAAAAACAAACAACATCACCGAACTCGTATTCATCCTTGACCGCAGCGGCTCGATGGGCGGACTTGAAAGCGACACGATCGGAGGCTTCAACTCAATGCTCGAAAAGCAGAAGAAGCAGGAGGGCACGGCATATGTTTCAACTGTCCTCTTCGACCACGAAACCGAGGTGCTCCACGACCGCCTGCCTATAGGATCGGTAGAGCCGCTCACCGACAGCGACTACACCGTCCGCGGCTGCACCGCGCTGCTAGACGCTATCGGAAAGTCAGTGCATCACATCAGAAACATCCACAAATACGCCCGCCCCGAGGACGTTCCCGCGCACACTATGTTCATCATCACCACCGACGGCATGGAAAACGCCAGCCGTGAATACAGGGGCAAGGACATCAAAAAGCTCATCGAAAAGCAAAAGAAAAACGGCTGGGAGTTTTTGTTCATCGGCGCTAATATCGACGCGATAACCACCGCCAAAAGCTTCGGCATCTCCGAGGACAGAGCCGTAAATTACAAGGCGGACTCTCAGGGCACCGGCGTGGTGTACGGCGCGGTTTGCGAGGCGGTCAGCAAGGTAAGAGGCGGCAGAAAGCTCAATGCGAAGTGGAGCGCCCCGATACAAGAGGATTTTGAGTCGAGGTGAAGATTCTGGCGCGAAAAGCCTTCTCCCTCGTGGAGAAGGTGTCGCGCCGACAAGGAATTTGTTTTTGATTCAACAACAGCTTGGTTATGAATGTCGGTTAAATCTATAGAAAACAACGGAGTCGGCGTGACGGATAAGGGGTTCGCCGCAAGGCGATAGATAGAGAAAGCCCCGTATAGGATAATTCAGTATAATAAAAGAAATACATAACCTTATACCGACTGCTATTCTTTTTCGCTGACGCGAACCCCTTATCCGTCACGCCGCCGGAAACAAATTATAAAGAAAACCATTTCTGCCATTTCAAAAGATGTGATAACAGAAACGGTCTGCGTAGACGTCGTGCCACCTTCTCCACCGGGGAGAAGGCTTTTTGTTTAGGAAAGATTGCAAAATGCCTGTTATCTGTGCAAAATCACTAAATCTGCGGTGCTATTTTTGGATTGTGCGGAGGCTGAAAGTATGTTACTATACTACTATAGGATATTGTTCTTAAAGGAGGAATATTTATGAAGAAAAGTGTTAGAAAATCAGTTTCCGTATTGCTGGCGATTTTGATGATTCTTGGAATGTTCACCGCCCTGCCATTTAGTGTGTCGGCGGCGGAATCAACTGAACCCGTCGGCGCCTCAAGCGGCACCACCGGCGACTGCACATGGACGCTCGATGATGACGGCGTGCTGACCATCAGCGGAAACGGCGCGATGGAGGACTATGATGCTTATGAATCCCCGTGGGGGAGTGGAGTTACGAGTGTTGAAATAGAATTTGGTGTAACGAATATAGGCAATTATGCCTTTTCAGACTGCACCGGCTTGACAAGTGTAACAATCCCAGACAGTGTGACGAGTATTGGGAATTGCGCATTTGAATATTGCAGCGGCTTGACAAGCGTAGAAATCCCAAACAGCGTGACGAGTATTGGCAATTATGCGTTTTACGGCTGCACCGGCTTGACGAGCGTAGAAATCCC
Source organism: uncultured Ruminococcus sp. (assembly GCA_902767325.1). Taxonomy (GTDB): domain Bacteria; phylum Bacillota; class Clostridia; order Oscillospirales; family Acutalibacteraceae; genus Ruminococcoides. The sequence continues at coordinate 15,164 of CACXGW010000089.1, read as the reverse complement.
GGATAGTGTGACGATTATCAGCGGTTCCGTGTTTTCCAACTGCACCGGCTTGACAAGTGTCACGATTCCCAACAGCGTGACAAGTATCGGCTATGACGCGTTTTCCGGTTGCACCGGCTTGACCGAAATAGCCATTCCCAACAGCGTGACGAGTATCGGCTATTCTGCGTTTTACCACTGTACCAGCTTGACAATTGTTGATATCCCGGACAGCGTGACGAGTATTGGCGATGAATCTTTTTGGGATTGTACCGGCTTAACAAGCATCACGATTCCCGACAGCGTGACGAGTATCGGCTATTACGCGTTTTACGGCTGCACCGGCTTGATAAGCATTACCATCCCCGACAGCGTTGGTTATATCGGTGATGGCGCTCTGTACAACTGCTCCGCGGAGCTGGAAGTGACCTGTTTCAGCGGCTCGGCTGCCGAGAACTTCGCGAAGCGATACGGACTTAAAACTAACATCATCCCCTTTAAAATCAATAAGCTTGCCGACGGTACGGTCGAGATAGTTCAATATACCGGCAGCGAGACAAATGTGGTCATTCCCGACAGCATTTTCGGCAGACCCGTTTCCTCGTTGGGAGAATGGGTTTTTGCAAACAACACAAAAATAAAAAGCGTTGCCATCCCGGATTCTTTGACCGATATTACGACCGGTGCATTTTATAACTGCACCGCGCTGACAACCGTCACAATGGGCAGCAATGTGACTAATTTAGGCGACAGCGCTTTTGAAAAATGCTTGTTCCTTGAAAACATAAATCTGAGTGCAAGTCTTGAAACCATCGGCGACGAGGCGTTTTATGACTGCCGCAGCCTGACAAGCCTTGTTATCCCCGACGGCGTTCAGAAGCTCGGCAGCGAAAGCAGCGTAGGCTTCGGAATGTTTGAAAACTGCAAAAGCTTGGAGGAAATCACCATCCCGACCTCCGTGTGCTACATCCAAGGCAACGCTTTTGACGGCTGCAACAGCGTGACCATCCGCGGAAAGGCGAATTCCTATGCTCAAACCTACGCAAACGGCAATCAGATAGCGTTCAAAGCGATTTATATCGGCTCCGCCGTGGGCGACGCAAACAACGACGCGAAAATAAGCGTTTGCGACGTCACAGCAATCCAGCGGCATATCGCGGAGATAGAGTTGCTTACAGACGAACAGCTTGCCGCCGCCGACGTCAACAAAGACGGCGTTGTAACGATCGACGACGCAACGCTTATTCAGATGTATTTAGCGGAATATGATGTTGTGTTAGGATAAATATTAGGCTCCCCTGACACTCAGCTTGCTGAGTTTTAGGGGAGCCGTATTTGTGGGCAAGGGCGCACCCATGTGTGCGCCCTCTCATAATGCAAACTTTTCTTAGGGCGCACACATGGGTGCGCTCCTACGTATCCTATCCTGTATAACGCTAAAAACCGCTCCTATTTCGTAATACATTGAGAGGAACTGACAGGGGCAAGCCCTGTCACCACATATCATCTCACAAAAAAAGGCTGCCGCTTTTGCGACAGCCCTAAAAACATTATTTGGTTTTATTTCATCAGATCTTCGTAGATGAATTCAGCTAAAGCCACGCGCTGGGCTTCCATATCCGCTATCATAATGCACGAGCCCGCGATGTCCCAGGATTCGTCCTCGGGATTGTTGTAGTACCACAAGCCTTCCTTCGGAACGTAGTTCTGAACTACCTCGTAGCCGATATAGGTAAGTGAGTTAGCTACAAGACCGGTGATCTCATCCTTTTTAAGGTTGGTGGTGATCTTCGGACCGATAGAGCTTACAATGGAAACTATCTTGCCCAAATCAGCACCCTTCAGGTCGGTCACCATCTTTTCAAGCAGCTTTCTCTGACGTGAGGTTCTGTCCCAGTCGTCGCCGCTGAGTCCGATCTCGTTGCCGTCCTCACCCTTGGTAAGACCTCTGTTTCTTGCGTACCACAGAGCTTCCTGACCCGTGAGCTTGATGGTGCCGGGCTTTGCGGTGATGGTCGTGCGGTTGCCCTTAGACTGATTGTTTTTGTACATCTGATAGTTGATGTAGTCGATCTCGTCCTGTGTGACTTCCATCTCGATGCCGCCGAGCGTATCGATGATGTCGATAAAGCTGTCGAAGTCAACCACAGCGTAGCGGTCGATCTTGATACCGAAGTTTGCCTGAATCGTCTGGATCGACAGCGCCGCTCCGCCGTACGTGTATGACGCGTTTATTTTGTCATAGCCGTGACCCGGGATGTAAACGTAGGTGTCGCGCTGGAACGAAGTGAGCTTCAGTTTTTTGTGAACGTTGTCGATCGACAGCAGGATCATCGTGTCGGTGCGTCCGTGATCGTCGCCGTGCCGGTTGTCCTCGCCGAAAAGCATAACGTTTAGTACTTTTGAGTTTTGCAGCAGATCGCTGTTGTTGAAGATCTTTTGATCGGGTTCTGTGTCGGTGTTGGTAGCAACAATATCGGTTTTTACACTGCTGAAGTTGAAGGTGTTCAACCAGGCGTAGTAAACGACTGTTCCGATACCTGCCAGTAAAAACAGAATAGAGAACACCAGGCACAAAATACGGATAACCCTGCCCTTTTTGTTGTAGAACTTTATGACCTGAGTGTTTGAACTAATGTCAACAAGGCGGTTACCGTCAGGTTTTTTGTTTGCCATAATCAGCCTCCTGTTATGGAATACCAATTCTTTTCATATCTTTTTAATTATACCATAATAATCCGATAAATAATTCTAATACAGAATTAAACTCCTGTGCGATAACAAATTTTGACACTAAAACACTGTTTTCTTTGGTGATTTGCGACGATTATTTCTGGATTTCGTCCAAAGCAAGCGAGAACGACGGCAAAAATTCCTCGAAAAAAACTTCCGCTTCGGGCAGCTTCATTTCGTGGATCGAGCGCTCGATGCTCTCCTTCGCCATGCGGAATTCGTCGTTGCCCATGCGCATTTCCTCAATGCATTTTATCAGTGCCGAAAAACGGTCTGCCGCCTTGACAAAGGGGATCAGTTCTTTGTCGCCTTCGCTTTCCATGGTCAGCAGAGGGCGGTATTCGCTTTTGAAATCCTCGGGAAGCATATCCAGCAGCCTGTCCGCCGCGGAGCTTTCAACGTCGCGGTATATGTCGCGGATCGCGGGATTGGCATATTTTATCGGGGTGGGCATATCGCCGGTGATGATCTCGGTGGCGTCGTGAAAAACCGCCAGCAACGCCGCGCGCTCTGGATCAAGACTGCCGCCGAAGCGCTTGTTGCGGATAAGCACCAGACAGTGCGCCAGCACCGCGACCTGTTGGCTGTGCTCGCTGATATTCTCATATTTGGTATTATTCATCAGTCCCCAGCGGTTTATGTATTTCATACGGGAAAGCATTGCGTAAAAATGTGACTGTTTCATATGGATTCTCCCTGATTTCCTCGCAAAAAGAAATTGCAAATTGTTTTGTGATGTGGTATAATAAACTAAATATATACTGTGGCAGTCTGCCCGCTACTCACTATTATACATTTTTTTGGCAAAAATTCAAGCAGTTTTGAAACGGAGAACCCAAAAATGTCACCACGCATCAAAAGATTAACGCCTGTGAAAAACCGTCACTATCTACTTCTAACCTTCGGTATTGCTTTGCTTTCCGCGGCAGTGCTGTTTGTTCCGTTTATCATTTTAAACGGCGGCGTGTTCTATTATTACGGCGACTTCAACGTTCAGGAGATCCCGTTCTATCAGATGATGCACTCCCTGGTCCGCGACGGCAGCATGGGCTGGAACCACCTGACCGATCTCGGAACCGACAATCTCGCAAGCTACAGCTTCTATCTTTTGGGAAGTCCGTTTTTCTGGTTGACCATTCCGTTCCCGAACGAGATCGTGCCGAATCTTATCGGGCCGCTGCTCATTCTGAAATTTGCCTGCGCAGCCGCAGCCGCATATGTGTTCTTGCAGCGTTATGTAAGCAACAAAGGCTTTGCGGTGCTCGGAGGACTGCTCTACGCGTTTTCCGGATTTTCGATCTACAACGTGTTTTTCTTCCATTTCCACGAGCCGATGATCGTGTTCCCGCTGCTTTTGGCGGCGCTGGACGCGTTCCTGTTTGATAAAAGGCGCGGCATCTTCGCGGTAACGGTGTTTGCCGCCTGCGTTGTGAACTATTACTTCTTTGTCGGTCAGGCTCTGTTTGTGCTGATGTACTTTTTGGTGCTTGCCTTCACAAAGACATACCGCTTCCGTATAAAGGAATTCCTGCTCCTCGTGCTGGAGACGCTGCTCGGTTTCTGCGCAACGGCGTTTGTGCTGCTGCCGAGCGTGCTCGGGCTTTTGGGGAATCCCAGGCTCAGCGAGCTGCCCAACGGCTGGGACTCGCTGGCGTACCGTGCCGAGCAGAGATATTGGCTGATGATCCTGAGCTTTTTGTTCCCGGCGGATATGCCCGCGATCCCCGTGTTTACGCCGCAGTCCAACTGCAAATGGGCGTCTGTTGCGGGATGGCTGCCGCTTTTCAGCATCACGGGTCTGGTAGCGTATCTGCAGCTCAAAAAGCGCGACTGGCTCAAAAAGCTCATTGCGCTTCTCATATTGTTCGCGATGATCCCGGTGCTCAACAGTATGTTCCAGATGATGAACAGCTCGATCTTCTACGCGCGCTGGTTCTATATGCTTGTGCTGGTGTTCACACTTGCCACGCTTCGCGCGATCGAGGACAGCGAAGCCGATTGGAAACGCGCGATAATCTGGACGACGGGCATCACCATCGGCGCTGTGCTGCTTATCGGTGTAATGCCGAACATCGAGTATAGCGACAACGGAAAACAGACAGTCTCAATCGGCGTTCAGGCGACCTATGACAGGTTCTGGTTTTACGCGTTCTTCGCGCTCATCAGTCTGCTCGCTTTCGTTCTCATCTATAAAAAGCGCTGGTTCCGAAGAGGCTTTGTTCCGCTGCTCATCACGGCAACGATGCTTATCGCGATCGGTTCGTCATTGTATATAATCGGCAACGGCGTGATGCTCAGCAGCACCACCGATAAGATCAAGAAGCATATCATCAACGCCCGCGATGAGATCACGATCGACGACCTTGAGGATGTCCGAAGCGACTTTTACGAGGCTGTCGACAACACCGCGATGTATTGGAGGATCCCGAGCATCAACTGCTTCCAAAGCTCTGTCAACACATCTATCATGCAGTTTTACGAAAAGCTCGATATCAAGCGCGACGTCGCGTCGCGTCCCGATTATTCGGCTTACGGTCTCCGTCCGTTTTTCAGCTGCAAATACTTTTTTGACGATCTGATGGACGGAAACAACCCCGAAAAAGAAAACTGTTTTACAGATAAAAAGGGCGATACAAAAATGCCCGGCTGGAAGTATCTGAAGACCTGCAACGGCTTCAAGATCTACGAAAACGAAAACTATATCCCGATGGGATTTGCCTTTGATACTTACATCACCGAGGAAGAATTCGATCGGATAAAAACAAACAACCGAAGCGAGGCTGTTCTTGCCGCACTGGTACTCACCCGCAGTCAGATGAAGAAATATTCAGACATCACGGGCTATTATGACAAGGAGTATTACAAGCTCTACGGCGGCAATCCCGACAGCTTCAAAAGCGAAGCCGACACCTTCCCGTTCGATTCCGACGAAATGAAGGCGCGCTGCGACGTACTCAAGAAAAACGCGTGTTCGTCCTTCGAATATACTTCCGACGGCTTCAGGGCTGAGTTCGACAACAAAAAGGGAAAGGATACGCTGCTGTTCTTCAGCGTTCCGTACAGCGACGGCTTTTCAGCGTCCGTCAACGGCAAAAGCGTTGATGTGGAAAAGGCGACCTTCGGCTTTATGGCGGTCAGGGTCCCCGAGGGAAAAAGCGAGATAGTCTTTACCTACCACACCCCGGGCTTTGCCGCAGGTTCTCTGATCAGTATCTGCGCGGCGGCAGGCTTAGCCGCGTATGTCGCGCTTGTGATCGTCTACAGAAAAAAGCAAAAAGCGAAAAAGCAGACTGAAACGGAAAGCAAAAACGAAAGCGAAACTGTTTCCGTTTAATAAACAGTCCGGTAATTATATAGTGCCGACCGTGGCAACCGAAAAAAGGATTTTCAGACAATAATCGACAAAATGACCCGCCGTTCAGCCGGCGTATGACTCAACGGCGAGCTGTCCAAAGGCGGAGTGCCGACCGTGGCAACGGGGAGAAAGCTTATGTTATTTGGAGAAAAAATACTGGCTTACAAAGAAGAACTGTTAAAGGATCTTGAGTATTTTCTCGAGATAGAATCCATCGACGGTGAAAAAGACGATGAATGCGAGCGCGCTCTCGCGTTCCTTTTAAAGCGCGCCCAGGACTTCGGACTTGAATATGAGCTTGTCACCGACAAAAGCGTTCATATCCAGCTCGGAGAGGGCGGAAAGCTGTGCGGGGTGCTTTCGCATGTTGACGTAGTTCCCGCGGGAAATAATTGGAGCGTCATCCCGTTTGCGCTGACCGAGCGCGACGGAAGACTCTTCGGCAGAGGTATCGCCGACGATAAAGGCGCCGCGCTCATTAATCTTTATTGCCTGCGCGCGCTGAAGGAAAACGCCGTTACGGGCAGAAACACCCTGCGCGCGATCTACGGCTCGTCGGAAGAGACCGGCATGAAGGATATGGACGGCTACTTCAAGAAAATGCCGCTTCCCGATATGGCGTTCACGCCCGACAGCGACTACGGAATCTGCTATGCGGAAAAGGGTATTCTGCACCTGCGCGTAAGCTCCCCGACAAACGAGGCAAAGGTGCTTTCGCAGTTCCACGCGGGCAAGGCTATAAACGCCGTTCCCGATCTGGCGTATGTTATGCTCAATTCCTCGGGCTATGACGAGCAGATGCTAATGCGTCTTGCGGACGCCAGCAACGGAAACTTTGAATTCAACTATACCATCGACGGTCTTATGATAATCAGCAGGGGCAAGTCTTCTCACGCCTGCGAGCCGCAGAACGGCAAAAACGCCGCGGCGCTGCTTATCGATCTGATCACCAACGCCTACGACGTTCACGATATAGGCGCGCTGTGCTCCTTTATCGACTACGCCGTAAACTGCGAGACCAACGGTCGCTCGCTCGGCTTGAAAATGAGCGACTCCGTTTCAGGCGAGCTCACGGTAAATCTTGGAATGATCCACATCGAGGACAAAATCGCCGAGGCGTTTTTTGACATCCGCTATCCCGTCACCGTAAACGGCGACTATGTGCTCAGACAGTTCAAGGCGGTAGCGGAATATAACGGTCTCAGCGTTGAGGTCGTCCACTACGACAAGCCGCTCTATCTGGAGAAGGACTCTCCGCTTATCAGCGAGCTTAGCGCGGCTTATGAAGCCGTAACGGGCGAAAAGCCCACGCTGTATACAACCGGCGGCGGCACCTACGCGCGCAAGCTGTGCGGCAGAGGCGTTGCGTTCGGACCTCACTTTGTCGGAGACCCGATAAATATGCACAACGCCGATGAAAGCGTGGATAAGGAAAAGTTTTTCCTGCACGCTCAGATCTGTATGGAAGCGATGTATCGCCTCTATACCATGGAGTAATTTTTCTTTCGGAAGGTTTAGGTATGCTCAAAACGGAAAAACAGGTGAAGCAACAGGCGCGTGCGGCGCTGAAGGGCAATTTTACCCAACTGATCGCCACGGCAGGATTGGCGGCTACAGCCGTCATCCTTGTTCAGTGCGCGCAGACCATCGCGCTGCTTCTCACCGATTGTATCGATATAAACACACAGGAAATAGTCGACAGCAGGTATTTTTATTTTCTCGCTGTTGTTGCCGGCTCATCGGCGCTTACGCTGCTGATCTCTCCGCTGTTCAACGGCTTTATAAAGGCTGCGGTAAATACCGCGGTCAAAAAAACCTGCGAGGCGGGCGACGCTTTTTACTATTTTCGCGGCGCCGGCAGATATTTCAAGACTCTGTTGATAAACCTTATCCTGTTTTTGTTTTTCTCGATAATCACAAACGCTTTCAATCCCGCCAACTATCTGCAAAAAATATTCCCCCAGTGGTACGAGCAGGGGCTGGGCTTTAACCTTGAAAGCACTGCCGTTGTCGCGGCGGAAACGGTCGCGACGGTGGTAAAGATCATCGTATTTATGCTGTTTGTTCATTTTCCGCTTTTGGCATACGCGTTAAACGACAATATCAGTGTGGGCAGATGCGTTTTCGTAAACATCGGATTCGCCTTCAAAAATTTCGGCAAGCTTTTCAGACTGGTTATGAGCTTTATCGGATGGTTTGCGCTGTGCTTTTTCGTTGTGCCACTTATCTATGTCGTTCCATATTACACCGTTGCCGCCGCAACGTCGGCGCGCTGGCTGTATGAGATGGATAATAACAGAGGTTTCATATGATAGTTTCACTTTGTATGATAGCCTACAACGAGGTGGAAGCCGTCGACGGACTGTTCGGCGACATCGCGCTGCAGGAATATCCCCACGACAAAATCGAGGTCGTGTTCGTGGACAGTATGTCCGACGACGGGACCTATGAAAAAATGCAGAATTTCAAGGAAACGGACTACGGCTTCCGCGACGTTAAAATCGTTCGCTGCCCCAAGAAAAACCAGGCTTCCTCCTGGAACGAGGCGCTTATGGTCTTTACGGGCGACGTTGTTATCCGTGTGGACGCGCACGCCCGTATCCCGCGCAATTTCGTTTCGCGCAACGTCTACAACCTCAATCAGGGAGAAAACGTTGTGGGCGGCGGCAGACCGAACATCAGCTCCAACGTCAGCTCCTGGAAGCTCACGCTTCTTGCGGCGGAGGATTCGCTGTTCGGCAGCTCCATCGCGGGCTACCGCAGACCCTCCACCGAAAAAGAGTATATGGACAGCCTGTTCCACGCAGCCTACCGCCGCGAGGTCATCGAAAAGGTCGGCGGCTTCAACGAGGATCTGGGACGCACCGAGGACAACGAATTCCACTACCGCATACGTCAGGCGGGCTATAAAATGTGCTGCTGTCCCGACATCATCTCCTATCAGCACTCGCGAAACACACTTAAAAATATGATAAAACAAAAATACGGCAACGGAAAATGGATAGGTCTTACGCTGTCCGAGTGCCGCGGATGCCTTTCCTACTTCCATTTCGCGCCGTTTCTGTTCGTAATGATGCTCGCGGTCAGCATAGTGCTGGCGGTCATCGGCTATTCCTTCGCGCTCAAGGTGCTTTTGGTGCTTTACGCGATGTTCGACTTTGTCAACTCGGTGAGCTGCTGCACGCTCAAAAACATCCAGCCGCAGTTTTTGTTTTTGCCTGTCATCTTCCCGCTGCTGCACATCGCATACGGATTAGGCACTATTGTCGGCTTGATACAGATACCGTTCTGGCAGCGTAAGATCAAAAACAGCGGAGCTGCCGAAAGGATCGAACTCGTAAAGAAAAAGGTTAAGGAAAACACGGAAATCAGATGGGGAAACAAAACGCTGTAAAGGGTGAACGCTATCACCTGATCGACGCGCTTCGCGGCGTGGCTATGTTCAATATGCTCGCGTTTCATCTTTGCTATGATATTTTTGCGGTTTACGACTCGGACATTTCATGGGCGTTCCTTCCCGGCGTTGTCGCCTGGGAGCGCTTTATCTCCGTAACGTTTCTGCTGGTTTCGGGGATTTCGCTCAATTTTTCTCACCATCCGTACCGGCGCGGACTCGTCGTCAACGCCTGCGGACTGCTCATCACCGCTATAACCGCGCTGTTTATCCCGAACCAGATCGTGATTTTCGGCGTGCTGAATCTAATCGGCTGCGCCATGATCATAACTCAGGCGCTCCGCCGGCTTTTTGACAAGATCGACCCGTTTTTGGGCGCGGCGCTTTCGCTTTTGCTGTATGCGGTGTTTTACGGAATGCCGCGCGGCTTTCTCGGCTTTTTTGAGATACGCGTTCTGGAGCTGCCCGCGTTTTTGTATAACTTCCCTCCGCTGACCGTTTTGGGTCTGCCCGTAAAAGGCTTTTTCTCCGCGGATTTTTTCCCGCTCGTCCCGTGGCTGTTTTTATACTTCTGCGGCTATTTTTTGTGGAGAGCGGTAAAGCGGCTCGGAGCTCAGCGGTTTTTCCTATATAAAGTTCCCGTGCTCGACTTCATCGGGCGCTATACATTATGGATTTATTTGATACATCAGCCGGTTCTTATGGGAATTTGTTTCCTGATTTTCGGCAGGATATGAGGTGCTTATGGATACGCAACCTATAAAGCTCAGTCCCGAACAGCTCAGAGAGCTGCAATTAAAGCAGCTGGATATGCTCAGGTTTTTCAAGCAGTTTTGCGAAGACAACGACATCACCTTTTATTTCATCGGCGGCGGTCTGATCGGCGCGCTGCGCAACGGCGGCTTCATCCCGTGGGACGACGACGTCGATATTCTGCTTCCGCGTCCCGAATACGAGAGATTGTGCAGGCTGTGGCAGGAGCAATATCCCGACGGCAGGTTCCGCCTGCTCAGAACCGACGGAAAAATGTTCACGGGCAACATTTTCGCCACCGTCACCGACACGAACTATACGCTTGTAAAGTCAAATCAGACCGACGTTGACATCCCTCACGGGCTTGTTTTCGATATTTTCCCGCTGGACGTCTGTCCCGACAGCCGCTTCGCGCGCAAAATGCAGTTTTTCTGGACGCTCATCTACTCGCTGTTTCTGGCTCAGGTCGTCCCCGAAAACCACGGCGGCGCTGTGGGCTTCGGCAGCCGCGTTCTGCTGGGTATCTTCCGCGGCAAAAAGATCCGCGAAAAGCTTTGGCGCACCGCCGAAAAGCATATGAGCAAATACAAGCTTGAGGAAAACAAATGCGTCACCGAGCTTTGCTCGGGACCGCACTGGATGAAGATCGAGTATCCCAAGCATATCTACGAGGGCGTGGATCACGTCACCTTCGAGGGGATCGAGCTTCCGGTGGCTTCCGGCTACAAGGAATACCTCGAGCTGGTGTTCGGCGACTATATGACGCCGCCTCCCGAGGAGAAGCGCGTGCCGCATCACGACATAGCATATCTCGATCTTTCGACGCCCTGCAAGGTCTATGACGACGCTCATAAGAGCGAGTATACAAAAAAGTAGGGTCGAAAGCCCCTTATAATTATCACTTTCGACGAAATTTAAAAAACTGCCCCGCCGGTCTTTACCCGGCGGGCTTTTTAGAGTATAATAGGCGTAGTGTCGCTCAAAAACCACAATATATAGTGGCACCCAACCACACGGTACACAATTATGAGGATATAATGATAAAAGGAAATATTCATTCCACAGAGACCTTCGGCTCGGTAGACGGACCCGGCGTAAGGTTTTTGATTTTTCTTCAGGGCTGTTCGATGCGCTGCCGCTATTGCCACAACGCCGACACCTGGAGCACACGCGAAAACCGCCTGATGACAGCCGAAGAGCTGCTCGACACCGCCGAGCGCTACCGCTCCTACTGGGGCGACGACGGCGGGATCACCGTCAGCGGGGGAGAGCCTCTGCTGCAGATCGGTTTTTTGATCGAGCTGTTCAGGGAGGCAAAGCGGCGCGGGATCAACACCTGTCTCGACACCTCGGGACAGCCGTTCACCCGAAAGGAACCGTTTTTTTCACGGTTTTGCGAGCTGCTTGAATACACCGACCTGATCATGGCTGACATCAAGCACATCGACGAAAACGAGCACCGCGCGCTGACAGGCCACGGCAACAAAAACATTCTCGATATGCTCGGCTTTCTTTCAAGTGAAAACAAGCCGGTCTGGATACGTCACGTGCTTGTGCCCGGGATAACCGATAACGACGAATATCTCCGCCGCACAAGGAGCTTTATCGAAACGCTCACTAACGTTGAAAAAATCGAAGTTTTGCCCTATCATTCCCTCGGCGCTTACAAATGGAACGAGCTGGGCGTACCGTACACATTGGAAGGCGTTATGCCGCCTTCACCGGAAAGAACAGCGACCGCCGGGCGGATTTTGCGCGGCGAAGAATAAATGATATGATAAAGATGAGGAAATAAAGGAAGGAGTTGGCGGCTGTGTTGGCATGCATCCCCGAGGAGATCACAAAAAAGGCGTGGAGAGGCTTCACAGGCAGAAAATGGCAGGAGGACATCAATGTCCGCGAGTTCATTCAGAACAACTATACAATGTATGACGGCGACGAAAGCTTTTTGGAAGGCCCCACCGAGGCGACCGACAAGCTCTGGGGAAGACTCCAGGAGCTGCAAAAGGAAGAGCGCGCCAAGGGCGGAGTCCTCGAGTGTGAAACCGAAGTCGTCTCATCGCTCACCTCTTACGGCCCCGGCTACATCGACGAAAGCCTCAAGGATCTTGAACAGATAGTCGGCTTGCAGACCGACAAGCCCCTCAAGCGCGCTTTCATGCCCTACGGCGGCATAAAAATGGCAGAGCAGGCTGCGGCTACCTACGGCTATCAGGTCAATCCCGCGCTTATAAAGGTTTTCAACGAATATCATAAAACCCACAACCAGGCGGTGTTCGACGCCTACACGCCCGAAATGAAGCGTGCGCGCCACAGCCACGTCATCACCGGTCTGCCCGACACCTACGGCAGAGGCAGGATCGTCGGCGACTATCGCCGCGTGGCGCTTTACGGTCTCGACTACCTCATCAAGATGAAGAAAAAAGACCTGTTCTATTGCGGCGGCATCAATATGAGCGAGGAGCACATCCGCCTCAGAGAAGAGATCGCCGAGCAGATACGCGCGCTCAACGGTATGAAGGAAATGGCATCTATCTACGGCTTCGATATTTCCGAGCCTGCCAAAAACGCCAAGGAAGCCGTTCAGTGGCTCTATTTCGGCTATCTTGCCGCCATCAAGACCCAAAACGGCGCTGCGATGAGCGTGGGCAGGATCTCCACCTTCCTCGACATCTATATCCAGCGCGATCTTCAGGAGGGAACCATCACCGAAAAAGAGGCGCAGGAGCTCATCGACCATCTTGTGCTCAAATTCCGCATGGTCAAATTCGCGCGTATCCCGTCCTACAACGAGCTGTTCTCGGGCGACCCGGTCTGGGCGACGCTCGAAATGGCAGGCATCGGTATGGACGGCAGACATATGGTTACCAAAAACGATTTCCGTTTCCTGCACACTCTGGAAAATATGGGACCGTCTCCCGAGCCGAACCTCACCGTGCTGTATTCTCACAGGCTTCCCGAGCCCTTCAAAAGATACGCGGCGAGGATCTCCGTCAACACCTCGTCCATCCAGTACGAAAACGACGGCGTTATGCGTCCCGTATGGGGTGACGACTACAGCATCTGCTGCTGTGTTTCCGCAACCCAGACGGGCAAGGAGATCCAGTTCTTCGGCGCAAGGGCAAACCTTGCAAAGTGCCTCATCTACGCGCTCAACGGCGGCGTAGAGGTCACCACCGGCGAGCAGGTCGGCCCCGAAATAGCGCCCGTCACCACGGAATATCTCGAATATGACGAGGTCATGCACAAGTTCAACGCGATGATGAGCTGGCTGGTCGAGCTGTATGTCAACACGCTCAACCTCATCCACTATATGCACGATAAATACTACTACGAATCCGCTGAAATGGCGCTCATCGACACCTACACCAGACGCACCTTTGCCACGGGCATCGCGGGCTTTTCGCACGTTGTAGATTCATTGTGCGCCATCAAATACGCGAAGGTAAAGCCCATCCGCAACGACGACGGACTTATTGTAGACTACGAGATCGAAGGCGATTTCCCGCGCTACGGCAACGACGACGAACGCGCCGACGAGATAGCTATCTGGCTGCTCAAGGCGTTTATGAAGAAGGTCCGCGAGCACCACACCTACCGCAATTCCGAGCCCACCACGTCTATTTTGACCATCACCTCAAACGTGGTTTACGGCAAGGCTACGGGCGCAACGCCCGACGGCAGAAAGTCCGGCGCTCCCTTTGCTCCGGGCGCTAACCCCGCCTACGGAGCCGAGAAAAACGGCTTGCTGGCGTCTCTCAATTCAGTCGCCAAGCTGCCCTATGAGTTCGCGCTCGACGGCATTTCCAACACCCAGACCATCAGCCCCGACGCTCTCGGTCACACCGACGAGGACCGCGCCGACAATCTTTGGCATATCCTCGACGGCTACTTCAAAAAGGGCGCTCATCATCTTAACGTAAACGTGTTCGGCGTTGATAAGCTCAAAGATTGCATGGAGCATCCCGAAAAGCCCGAATACGCCAACTTCACCATCCGTGTGTCGGGCTACGCGGTCAAGTTTATCGACCTTACCCGCGAGCAGCAGCTCGACGTTATCGCCAGAAGCGAGCACAGGGTATTATAATGCAAAAGGAGTCAATGATATGAAAAAGATAATCATAGGTTTGCTTATCGGCGCTTTTGCCGCAACACTCGCCGTTGCAGCGGCGGGCTGCAATTCGTCCGATAAAAAGACAAAAACCGATTCCGTAGCGGAGTCGGCTGCAGGTCAGTCCGAATATGTCGATGACAACAACAATAACAACAACAATAACAACGACAATAACGACAACAACGGCGGCGAACAAAGCTACGCGGAATCTTCCGATGACGCAAGCTATGTTGTCAGCTTCAACGACGGCAGCAGCGACGACGCCGAAAGCTCCGACAGCGGAGACGACAACACCGTAGCACCCTACGACGACTCTCAGCAGAGCAGTGACGACGGACAAAGCTCCGAGGAAAGTCAGGCGGAGGCTCAGTCCTCGGCAGCCGGCGGCGACACCGAGGATTATTACGTCGGCCGCGGTCCCGACGGCGCTCAGCCCTGATAAACAGAAGGCAGAAAAGATAGGAACGGCTCCCAAACGGGAGCCGTTTTTCGATACTTTCTTTTAATATTGCACAAAAACATAATCAAGCGTTGATTTATTCTGTCCTATATGATAGAATGATGGTGTATAGGAGGGATTATTATGTTCAAAAAATTAGTATCTGTTTTATTGGCAGTTATTCTCATTTGCTCGGCGGTGCCGTTCTGCGCGGTTTCCGTTTCCGCGGCTGAAAGCGGCGAATCAGTCGGTAATGACTATCCCGTTCTGACGCTCAGTGTTCCTTATACGGTTGATATCACCGTTCCCGGAATGCAGCCGCTGCTTAAGTTTACACCCGAAGAAAGCGGCGGATATGCGTTTTATTCTACCCGGTATTCTAATGATCCGGTAGCTT
>CACXGW010000088.1 GCA_902767325.1 uncultured Ruminococcus sp. | reverse complement strand
CAACCTGCGGTTTGGTCAAGACCAAACCCTACATTTTTATATATTTAGGTACAATGTGCACTTGAATTAAGCTTTTGAGCCAGCCCCGATACAAACAGAAAAACGGTTTCTTTTACCGGGCGACCGGTGGTCGCCCCTACAACACTAAGGTTACCTCCGCACTATTTTACAAATCTGAGCGCAGCGACCCTTGATTCCGAATTCCGAATTCCGAATTACCCTTCGATCATTTCCTCAACCATATTTTTGACCTGTGACAGTGCCTGAGCTATTTTGCTTTCGTCCTTTGCGCCTGCCATGGCGAGGTCGGGCTTGCCGCCGCCGTTGCCGCCGGCGATCTGAGCGACCGTTTTAACAAGCTTTCCGGCGTGAGCGCCGTTTGCAACGGCTTCCTTTCCGCAACCCACTGCAAAGTTGATCTTGCCGTCGTTTACGGTTGACAGAGCGATTACGAGCTTAGGTTTGGAGCCTTTTGCATTCTCGCACATACCGCGCAGGACATCGGGAGCTACGCCCTTGGTCGCGCCTACTACTACCGTAAGGTCGCCGACCTGTACGGCGTTCGCCATCAGCTCGTTCATTTTGGCGGAAGCGAGCTTGTCGTTGAGAGCTTCGATCTCCTTTTGCTGCATCTTGATAAGCTCCCCTGCCTTCTTGACGCCTTCGACGATCATCTTGGGGTTCGAAAGCTTGAGCACAGACGCAGCGCCGGCGATAAGCTGCTGGGCTTTATTGATATAATTCAGTACACCGTAGCCGGTGACCGCCTCTATTCTTCTGACGCCTGCGGCAACGGAACCTTCCTGGCGTATCTTGAACAAGCCGAGGTTTGAGGTGTTGTTTACGTGGGTGCCGCCGCAGAACTCAACGGAGAAGTCGCCCGCGCTGACAACGCGAACGGTGTCGCCGTATTTTTCGCCGAACAGCGCCATAGCGCCGATCTTTTTGGCTTCCTCAATAGGCATAACACGGGTTTCAACCGGGATAGCCTCGAATATCTTTTCATTTACGAGCGACTCAACATCAAGCATTTCCTTTGCGGTCATAGCCTCGAAATGGGTGAAGTCGAAACGCATATAATTATCGGTGACGAGCTGACCCGCCTGCTGGACGTGATTGCCCAGAACCTCACGAAGAGCTGCCTGGAGCAGGTGAGCCGCAGTGTGATTGCGCATAATATCCTGTCTGCGAGCCTTGTCAACAACTGCCGTTACGCTGTCGCCGACGGTAATGCCGCCGCTCGTGACAGTACAGGAGTGCAGATAAATACGTCCGGAGGGGTCTTTCGTGGTGTTGTCAATACTCGATGAAAATTCTTTTGAAGAAATTTCACCCGTATCGCCTACCTGTCCGCCGCTCTCGGCGTAGAAGGGAGTTTTATCGAGCACAAGCAAAACAGAATCTCCCTCGCCCGCGACCTCAACGCGCTCGCCATCCTTGACGATAGCGGCGATCTTCGCGTCGCAGGAAAACTCCTCATAACCGGTAAAAACGGTGTTTTCAATGTCGGTAAGGTCGGTGGTGTCGCTTATCCAGGCGTCGGCGCCGGCGTTCTTTCTTGCCTCGCGCGAGCGCTTTTTCTGCTCCTTGAGAAGCTCGCCGAAGCGGTCAAAGTCGACCTTCATACCCTTTTCCTCGAGTATCTCGCGGGTGAGGTCGATCGGGAAGCCGTAGGTATCGTTGAGCTTGAAGGCGTCCTCGCCGCTGATCACGTTAACATCTTCGCGCTCGATCAGGCTCTGGAGCATTTTAAGCCCCTGGTCGATCGTTTTGGCGAAGCTTTCCTCCTCGACACGGATGACCTTTGTGATAAATTCTTGCTTTTCCTTGAGCTCGGGATAAGCTGTCAAATTTTCGTGGATAACGGTGTCGCACACCTTATAGAGGAACGGCTCGTGATAACCGAGAAGTCTGCCGTGACGCGCGGCGCGGCGCAGTAAACGGCGCAGAACATAGCCTTTTCCTTCGTTTGAGGGCATTACGCCGTCGCCTATCATAAAGGTGGTGGAACGGATATGGTCGGTGATGACGCGCAGCGAAACGTCGCTTTTTTCATCTCTGCCGTATTCAACGCCCGTAATGGAGCTGATGTGCTTCATAATATTTTGCACAGTATCGACGAGGAAGAGATTGTCTACCTCCTGCATAACGCAGGCAAGGCGCTCCAAGCCCATTCCGGTGTCGATATTGGGGTGGTCGAGCGGAGTGTAGTTGCCCTTGCCGTCGCTTTCAAACTGAGTGAATACAAGGTTCCAGACCTCAACAAAGCGGTCGCACTCGCAGCCGACGTGACAGTCGGGCGAACCGCAGCCCTTTTCCTCGCCGCGGTCGAAGTAGATTTCGGAGCAGGGACCGCAGGGACCGGAGCCGTGCTCCCAGAAGTTGTCCTCTTTGCCCATACGGACCATATGTGAGGGGTCTACTCCGACCTCCTTCGTCCAGATCTCATACGCCTCGTCATCGTCCTGATAGATGGAAACGTAGAGCTTATCCTCGGGCATTTCGAGCACCTTTGTGAAGAACTCCCACGCCCAAGCGGTAGCCTCGCGCTTGAAATAATCGCCGAAGGAGAAGTTGCCGAGCATTTCAAAAAAAGTGCCGTGGCGAGCCGTGATTCCCACGCGCTCGATGTCGGGCGTGCGGATGCACTTTTGGCAGGTGGTCACGCGCTTGCGCGGCGGCGTGATCTCTCCGGTAAAGTATTTTTTCATAGGCGCCATTCCGCTGTTGATAAGCAAAAGGCTGTTGTCGTCCTTCGGAATCAGCGAAAAGCTCGGGAGTCTGAGGCATCCCTTGCTCTCGAAAAACGAGAGAAACTTTTCTCTGAGTTCGTTTAGTCCTGTCCACTGCATGATGATTACTCCTTTTTATGTGAAAGTAGATTTTATACGCTAATATTGGGCTCCCCTTTTTTGTCTGTTGCTAAAAGCAACAGACATGGAGCGACGAGGGCGTCGCTCCCTACATTTAAAAGAAGCGTCAGGTTTAATTGTAGGGAGCGGTGCCCCCACCGCTCCGTCCTCGCAATTTATTGCGAGGAATCATTACGAGCTATTCTCAGCCCGCTATCTCTTTTTCCTTAAAACCGAACCCGAGGGGACGGGCTTGTCGGTCGTCATTGTCAAGATCTCGGTCGGGTGCGGAGCCGCGTCAACGCTCTCCCCTTCTCCGTTTACAAGCGCGCGGCATTTAATGAGAAAAGGATAGCCGTCGGGAGGCAGCACATCCAGAGTGTCGCCGACGAGGAACTTATTGCGCTGCGAAATAACGCAGGCAGTATCACTGATGAGCTTTTCGCAGACTGCGACGTTGTCGTAGTGACGGATATATCCGCCGTTATTGACCGCCTGACCGGGTTCGTCGCCGAAATAAAAGCCCGTGCTGTATTCGCGGTGGCTTATTTTTTCAAGCTCTTCCTTTATCCACGGCTCGAGCGTGAAATGATCTCCCTGTTCAAGATAAGCGTCAAGCGCATTTCTGTAGGCGTTTGTGACGACGGCGGTGTAGTACGCCGACTTCGCCCTGCCCTCGATTTTCAGCGAAGACACGCCCGCCTTTATAAGCTCGGGAATATGCTCGATCATACACATATCGCGTGAATTGTAAAGATAAGTGCCGCCGTTTTCTTCCTCAACGGGGAAATACTGACCGTCGCGCGTTTCTTCAAACAGGTGATACTTCCAGCGGCAGGGCTGCGCGCAGTCGCCGTGGTTGGCGTCGCGACCCGTCATATAGCGCGAGATAAGGCACCTGCCCGAAAACGAAACGCACATAGCGCCGTGAACGAAGCACTCGATCTCGAGCTCCTTCGGGACCTTTGCGCGTATCTCGGTGATCTCGTCAAGCGGTATCTCCCTTGCGAGCACCACGCGCGAGGCTCCCATTTCGTAAAGCACGCGCGCTGCGGCGTAGTTCGTGACGCCAGCCTGGGTGGAAACGTGGCGCGCGACATTCGGAGCGTAGCGCTTTGCCGCCTCGAATACTCCGAGGTCGGCGATGATGAAGGCGTCGACACCGCAGTCCTGAGCAGTTTCGAGAAAAGCCGGAAGCTCGGATAGCTCACCGTTTCGCGGCAGGATGTTGCAGGTGAGGTATATTTTCTTTTTAAGGGAATGAGCAAGCTCGCACGCGCGGCGCAGCTCATCTTCGTCGAAGTTTTTCGGCGCGGAACGCATACCGAACCGCTTTCCCGCAAGAAACACCGCGTCCGCCCCGAAGCTCAGGGCGGATTGCAGCGATTCCCAATCTCCCGCGGGAGACAGAATTTCAGGTTTTTGATCCATCACTCGATATACTCCAGATTTGCCTCGTGCTCGTAGATGGTGGAGGCATAGTAAGCCTGACCATCCTTGTCGTGGCAGAAGTAGTAGTAGGTCGTCTCATACGGCTGCAGCGCTGCCTTTATAGCCTCGTTGCCGGGGTTGCAGATGGGTCCCGGAGGAAGTCCGCGCTGAGTGTATGTATCGTAGCGGCTCTTGTAGTTTTTGCCAGCCGTCTTGGGAAGCGATTCCTCGCTGCGGTAGGGATAGTATTTGGTGGAGTCGAGGCTCAGCGTCGCGACGCCCATATCGTCGTCCGCGGAAAGACGGTTGTGGATGATAGAGGAAACATAGTACATATCCTCTTTGTTTGCCGCCTCCGCCTGAACGATAGACGCGATGGTCATTATCTGGTCAAGGCTGTAGGAGGTTCCGGTCTTTTCTATCATCTTATGGACGGAATAGAGCTTTTCGTAACCGTCGAACGACTGCTTTTCGTAAAGCTTGCTCTCAAAGTTGTTGAGGAACTTGTAGATGATGCTAGACGGATCGTCGTTCTGATAGAATTCGTATTTATCGGGATAGAGATAGCCCTCGAGCTTGTAGTAGCGCTCGCCGGGGTTCTTTATCGCTTTGAGAAAATCGAAATCATCGTCGAAATTATCGGACGCGCACAGCTCAAGAAACTTGTCCTTGTCGCCGAGAGCCTTCTCCTCGACCAGCTTGTCGGCGATCTCGAGCACGCTCATACCTTCGATGATGGTGACCTCAACGGTATCGGTACGGCTCGCCTTGCCCTGAAGGTTAGTGAGGATAGCCTGGTAGTCCATATTTTTGCTGAGCTCATATGTGCCCTGCGCAAAGCCGTCGGCGGATTTGGTAAGTCCCGCGAACATCTTGAAGTAATCGGGCTCGTCGATAACGCCGTTTTTGACAAGCTCAGCGGTCACGGTCTCGAGCGTTGGATTTGCCGGAATGGTCACGGCGACCTTGCTGTTGTCGGTGCGGTTGATAGCCAGAAGGTCGTTCATACCCGTGACAAGATAGGTCGCGATCATCGTGCCGATAAGCAGGATAGAAATCAACCACATAATGCGGAATATCCTGCGGTTGCGCCTGTTGCGGGCTTTAAGCTCCCTTTTCTGCGCTCTCTGACGCTTTTTAAGCGACTTCTGAGACTCGCGCGCTATTTGCTCCTTGACGTCCTGACCGCTGTAGGAGTTGATCTCCTCGGGCTCTCTGTCAACGTATTCCTCGCTGTCGTAGCCCTCGGCGATATTGAGGCGGAAGTTCTCCGCTCTCTGGCGGCGGCGCGCCTCTATGCTGTGGCGGTTTTTGTTGTTGTTTTCCATTCATACACCTCTTAACGGTTTCGGTTGATAAACTTTTCTGTAATTAGCATATCCGTGTGTCTGTCGAATGTGCCGCGCGGAAGCTGATTGAGCGTATATCTTGAGTAGCATATCCCCGCGGTCGTCCCGCCGAAGGAATCGAGAAAGCGGTCGTAGTAGCCCTTTCCGAAGCCTACGCGGTAACCTTCCAAATCAAAGCATAGCCCGGGAACTACGCAAAAGCCCTCGGAAAGATCCGTGACCTTTTCGCACTTTTCGGGATCGGGTTCAAGGAGCGAGAAGGCTCCCTTTTCAAGATCGGAAGCGGATGTGATGTAGTAAAAATCCATCCGTCCCGATTTGTCCGCGCAGCGCGGAACGGCAACACGCTTGCCGCTGTTCAGAGCATCATTGATGATCTGCATGGTGTCGCACTCGATGGGAGATGAAACAAAGATGAACAGCGTTTTGCAGCTTTGATATTCTTCCGTGCCAAGCACCGATGATGTGAGCTTTTCGTCGAGTTTGCGCTTGAGCTCGGGCGGACACTGAGCGCGCAGCTTTTTATAATGCGCTCTGAGTCTGCGCTTTTCTTCTTTTACGTTGACTAAAAACATTGCATATCACTGAGTATCTTATCGCCGGCAGACTCATCCAGAGCGTAGTCAACGATAGCTTTGCCGAATTCAAGAGCACAGCCCGCACCCTTGGCGGTGATGACGTTGCCGTCGGTCTGAGTGTGCGCACCGGTGGGAGTGGCTCCGTAAAGGTCCTTTTCAAAGCCGGGGAAGCAGGTCGCCTGTCTGCCCTCAAGCATTCCGAGATGACCGAAAACAGAAGGCGCGGCGCAGATGGACGCGATGAGCTTTCCGTTTTCATAGCAGTGCTTTACGCAGTTGATAACGTCCTTGCTCGCCTCAAGGTTGAGCGTTCCGGGCATTCCGCCGGGAAGGATGGCGCCCTCGATGTCGTCGTAAGAAACATCATTCAAAGTGATGTCCGGGATGACCGTGATGCCGTGAGAGCTTTGAACGGTCTCCCCGGTTACGCCGACGGTCTTAACGTCAAGACCCGCCCGGCGCATAATATCCAGAGGCGCCATAGCCTCGGTTATTTCAAATCCGTTTGCCAAAAACAAATAATACATATCCATTCACCTTTCCGTATTTTAATTCTGAATCAGAAAAATAATTGTCTTAATCAAGTGTGATGCCGATATAAAATCCATCGGGCAGATCGCTGTCCCCCAGCGATCTGAGCATTCCGCGTTTTTCGGGTTTTACATTTTTAAACAGCGGATCCATCGGGCTTCCCGTCAGCGAAAACCGACGGACTCCCTGAGCGTGAAGCAAGACTTTTAATTCTTTTAAGTCATTAAAAGCAGCGTAAAAGACGTCGGCACAGTCGCCTTTTGGCTCGTACAACGCAAACACATTTTCGCTTTTTACCGACCTGACGCCGTAACAGGCGTAGTATTCTTCGGCAAAAGCAATGTAGTTATTATTCCATAAAAGAAATTTATCTGTAAAACGGGCTTTTTGCAATTCTTCAAAATCGGGCTTGCCCTCACTATAACCGTCCTGTTTATCGCAGTTAAATCCGGCGGTACAAGCGGCGCCTATGGGATTATAGCCGCGTGCGGCGTAATAGCCGTAGAGCTTTTCATTCGCGGGAAGCAAAGCCGAAAAGCAGTCGCCGCGGGCTTCGGCGTCGGCAAGGGCGAACTCGATCAGCTCGCTCATTATGCCCTGCTTGCGATACCAAGGAAGCGTTGCCGCTCCGCACAAGTAATGAGCTTTCTTTCCGCAGAGGGTGCAGTCGATAAGATAGAGCGCTGAGATGATATTTGAGCCGTCACAGGCGCAGTAGCCGTGATAGGTATCTGAATTTCTAATAAAGAATAATTCTGCCGCCTCTTCCCTTTCGGAAAAACAACTGAGCCAGAGCTTTTTAAGCTGTATTACATCTTCCGCATATGCTTTTCTGTAGTCGATCATATTGGTTTAGCCGAAAATCTGTCGTAAATTATTGCGGGATGATACGAAAGCTTTGACTTTCTGAGCCCCTCAAGCCCCATATCCTCCTCGCGGTTGATGTACTTGTAGCGGGTCAGCGTTTTTGCGAACTCGTTGTTGATCACCGCGTAAACGCCGTCGTATTCGCGCAGGGCTTTTTCAAACATAACGTCAAAGCAGCCGGCGGAAATCTCGGAACCCATCGTCACAGCAACGGGATTTTTTTCGACATAGAGCACCGCGCCCTGCATTTTCAAGGCGGAAAAATCGGTGCACGCGCGCAGGAAAACCTTGTATTCTCCGAGAGCTGCGGGGTTTATGCCGTTTTCCTCACACCACAGGTTCATAACGCGCTTTGCGTCGTCGATGTTATCCTCAACCAGCGTTTTAAAGCACACACTGTCGGAATAGGTGCGGTAGAACTTTGAGATGTGGCTGCGCTTTGCGTGATACTTTTTCCCCTCAAGCGTCGCAAGATCGCGTGAAAGATATATGTAGTCCTGATTATCGGGCTCGCGCTTGAAAGTAAAGCGGTTCGGGAAAAGCGTTTCAAGCTCTTCTTTTTCGGAAAGCGACATATAGGCAAAGCTCACATCTTGTCCGCGCTTTGAAGCGTCATCAAAAACGGCTTCAACAGCACCCTTGACGTTTTTTCCGCGGGGCATACAGTAGCCCCACACCCTGCCGTCGGGACGGAAATAAGCCTTGATGAGCGTGTCGTCATAGAAGGCGACTCGCAGCTGATATTCCTCGTTCCACAGGTAGCCGCTGACAAAGTTGAACTCGCAGCCTATGGCGTTATCGTCGTTATAGTATTCCCTGTAAAGGTCGATTTTATCTTTTTCGATCGGTTTGAATGTCAGCATAAAATATTCTCAATCAAAGCTTCAAGCTCACGCGCGATGTCGTCGATCGGGCGGATGTCTCCGTTCTTGCAGCAGTTGAGTATCTGCCAGCCGCACTTCTCAGCGGCGTAGAGCGCGCTTTTGCGGCAGGAAAGCAGATATGCAAGGTCGCTTTCGTGAAGGTCTTTTTTGCTGTTGTCGCCGCCGTAGCGCTTCTCCATGAGCTTTTGGGAAACGTCGGGATCAACGTCAAGATAAATGACGGCGTCGGGACGAGGAAGTCCGAGCTTGTCATATTCAAAGTCCGCCTGCCAGCGCAGATATTCTTCGCGCTCGCTGTCATTGACCTTTGCCATCTGATAAATCAAATTGGAGGTGGCGTAGCGGTCGCTTAGAAAAATCGAGCCGTTTTGGTAGTCGCGCTTCCAGTCCTTCAGGAAACTGGCGATCCTGTCCACCGCGTAAAAAGCGGAGGCAGCGTAGGCGTTGACGTCTCCGGGCTTATTGCCGAACTCGCCGTCGAGATACATCCTTACGGGAGCGGAGGCGGGACTGTCATAATCGGGATATTCGAGCTTTCTGACGGGCAGCCCGCGGGACGCGAGCTTTTCGGCAAGAAGCGTTGTCTGGGTGGCCTTGCCGGAACCGTCCAGACCCTCGATAACAATGATTTTAGATTTCATAAAACACCGCCGAATCAAGCTCTTTTGTATTTTTCGCGCATTTCCTTTTGTTTGCCGCAGCACATATTGCCCTCGGGACAGGGTCCGAACAAACAGGACGGCCCGCAGTTTTTGAACAGGTGCGGAGCGACTTCAAGGCACTGCAGAAGCATCTGCTCGGCGACCTCTCTGATCTCCCACTGAGCGCGGTTGCAGCAGCGGTGCGCAAAGAAGTTTTGGAGGCTGCGCGTGTTGAAGGTGCAGACTATTTTTGTAGTGGACGCGTTCGGGAGAATGAAGCGCGCGTCCTCGTTGGCTTTCTTGATGAACGCCGAACACTGAGTTTTGTTTGTTTCTTTAAAAGAATTAATTATCTCCTCGTCGGTGCCGCTCTGTTCTTCGCCGAGATATTCGCTTATGTAGCCTGCCGCCAAAGCGTCGCGGATCTCCTTATACGCCTTTGCCTCGACTTCAAGAGCGCGGGTGTACGCCTCATTTGCGCGGGGGTTCTTTTCGATTTCGGGCGGAGTGACGAAGTCGAACTTCGTGCCGTCGACGTAGCGCTGAGACTGCTGGCTGTAGGACGCTATGCGGTGTCTGACAAGCTGATGAGAGCAGGCGCGCGAAATGCCTTCTATCCCGAAGGTGAACGACGCGTGCTCAACCGGGCTTGCGTGACCGAGGCTTGAAAGCATATCGATAAACGAAGCGGTTTTTTCCTCGGTGAGCCCGTCGCGGATATCCTCGATGCCCGACGGAGAATAGCAGAGCTTTGCCGCCATTGCGACGGTTTTCTCAGGATCGGGCGTATGTGTTAAGAGCGTAACTTTAATAGCCATTTTATCCCCTACTTATCCATTTTACATAGTTGTGTTTATTATAACATTTTTTTACGGAATTTTCAAGTTATAAATTTCAAATTGCAAGTAATAAGTTATAAGTCAAAAGTTAGAAGCTATAAGTTAATTGAACGGCTCCCCTGACGCTTTAGCTTTAGGGGAGCTGGCATTTTTGCTTGCAAAAATGACTGAGGTGATTCCCCTGACAGGGCAATGTCGTCAACTTAAGGAAACATTTCCTTTACAGGCGTAGGGGCGACCAGTGGTCGCCCGCTGATAGGAAACACAGCTTT
>CACXGW010000087.1 GCA_902767325.1 uncultured Ruminococcus sp. | reverse complement strand
GCAAGGCTGACGCCTTGCAAGGACGACAACGCAGTATTGCGGAAAATAGACCGCAAAGATTGTCTGCTTTTTATTAGGTATTAGTATTAAGTCAAAAAAAACAAAGGACGGTCCAAACGAGCCGTCCTCTTTTTCTATATCGGTTGCCGAAGTCATCGGAAGGGGTATTATTTCCTGTTTTCGCTGTATTCCCAATCAAAGCTTTGCTGTTTGGGATATATTTCACTGAATTCTGAAAAGGAGTATTTTTTTAGAATGTAGTGCAGCTCTGTATTTTCAACAACAGTTGCTCCGTTAGATGTTGTATACATAACAGTAGGTTCCTCCGGCGGAGTATAGCTTTCGATATCAAACACATAATATGCTTCGTTTGTTTTGATATAAAGAAAACTATCATGATGTGCTGTCTTAATAAATGAATCTTCTAATACTGTTTCGGCAGGATGATCATCTACCATCAGTTCCAGCATATCATCATAATGGTTAGATAAATGAAGCAGTACTTTATTTGAATATAAATAATCGACAGCGTCTTGTGAACGGGAGATAACAAGGTCTTCTTCGGGAATATATGCAGATATTACAGCACATCCCGACAAAATTATCATTACCGTTAAAAAAGCACATACTAAAATCAGAATTTTTTTCATGATAATAAACCTCGTTTGCTGATTCGCAGCATTTTACCTAGCAGGCAGTCTTCGACTTAAGGCTTTTGTCAGCGCAATTTTTTTAACTGTATGTAGTGACAGGGCTTGCTCCTGTCAGTCCTGCCGAAGTCATCGACTGTGCATCTGTCTGCTCCTTTCGGTATCTTTCCAATCAATGCTTTCTTGATTTGGATATTTTTCGCTAAACTCCGAATTTGAAAGAATAATAACAACGTTTTCATCCTGATCTATTTCATCATAGCTTTTCAATTCGTAGTCCTCAACATTAAAAACATAATATTGATCTTTCGTCTTCATCATTATTTCTCCGTCAAATACAGCTATTTTCTCAAAGTATCCATGTAACAAAGGATAAAATGTTTCATCATCAAGTTTCACACTAAAAAGATCTGGATTGCTTCCCAGATTTTGTCTTTGAATAGCCTCATAAGAGTATATTTCAAGACGCGCTTTGTCATAAAAATAATAACAGGATCCGGAACTGCCGTGATCTTCCATGATGTGGTTTTCACGGTACGATGGTATCATCCAGCCGCATCCTCCCAAAGAAAGCAAAATGCTTACAGCAAGAACAGCGCTAATAATCTTTCTCACAAAAGTCACCCTCCAATCGGATTATCAATGAATTGTTAATGGTTTTAAGACGTTTCATCTATTATTGTTCAGCGCTTTCATTGCCCGTCTCCCCTTTTGTATTCCAGCAAATCGCCGGGCTGGCAGTCAAGCGCTTCGCAGATTTTAAGCAGCGTCGATATGCGTATAGCCTTTGCCCTGCCGGTTTTTAAAACTGACATATTGGCGGGAGTGATGCCGACTATATCGGCAAGCTCCGTCATTTTCATTTTGCGCTTAGCGAGCATAACGTCAATGTTAAAAATGATTTCTCCGTTCATACTCTCACCTGCTATATAGTCAATTCGTTTTCTTCGCGAATGTCCGACGCGTTTCTTGTCAGCGACGAAAGCGCCATTGCCGCAACAGATACCGAAAACCCGATAAAGGAAACCAAAACCGAGCCCAGCACAACGCCGACGTGATTGATGTTGAAAAGCAGGAATACGACGTTTCCGATCAAGAAAAACACCGCGTCACCTGCCGCAAGGAAACCGACCGTACGAAGCAGCTTTGCGTTTTGCAAGGAGAACGCCTTTCCGCGGGCGATATTGCTTGCTATAGACCAACCCACGGGCAAAAACGCAAAGCAGGGAACTCCCGTCAGCCAAATAAATATCATCCACGGCCAATACGCCGAGGCGTACTCGGGAAACATTTCAGTCGCGCCGTGTCCGATCAATGGCAGAGCAAAGAAATAAAACACGATTCCGCTCAGCCCCAATCCGATCAAAATCACTTTCATCCATACACATATCTCTTTGTGCTTCATAACGGCACCTCCATATCATTATAAGATGATTATAATACTGCTTTTTCTGTTTGTCAAGTATTATTTATCGTTTTTCGATAAGTTTTTAGCGCTAAAAAAGGACGGTCCAAACGAGCCGTCCTCTTTTTACAGTCTTACTATTTCCGTTTCTATCTCCGCGCTGCCGTTTTGCGCGCAGACCGACACGGTGTAGTCGGCAAAAACCATCGTTTTCATCCGGTAAACGTCGCCGTCCTCGCAAAAGGTATCGGCGCAGACGTCGACCGTTTTTGCCGCGCGGTGAAAGCCCTTGCCCATGCATTTGAGCAGGGCTTCTTTTTTTGTCCAAAGACGGTAAAAATCGCCGAGCCTGTCGTAGCTGTTTTGCAGCAGCTCCAGCTCGTTGTCGGTGAACACTACTTTTCCCAGCCTGAGCTCGTCCGCCTGACGGTGGCGCTCGATGTCGCAGCCGACCTCGGTATCGCCCGCCGCGAGGATGACCCAGTCGCCGCTGTGCGAAAGGTTGAAGAACGCGCCGTTTTCGCAGCGCGGCTTGCCGAACATATCGGTAAAGACAGCGGCGTCTCCCAGCAGCCTGCGCAAAAGCAATCCGCCCGCGACACAGCGCTTTCTGTCCTCGGGAAAACGGAACCGCAGAGCCTTTTCGGCGCGCTCGGGAGAAATAAGCTCCATATGCTCGGGCAATATCCCGTTTATATTGATGAAAAAAACCTTCATATTTTTTATGCTCCCAAAATAAATATTACTGTTCGTTTAGCTTTTTTAGGCAATCGCGGCAGGTGTGCTTTCCGTCGAGCTCAATAAGATCTTCAAGCGCGTTGCAGAACACGCATTTTGCCTCTGCCTTTTTGATGGTGATGCACTCATCGTCGGCGTTGATCTGCAAAATGTCGCCCGCGTTGATGTTTAAATGGCGGCGGATGTCTTTGGAGATGACGATGCGCCCCGCCTTGTCGATCTCTCTAAAGTTCGTGTAGATCACAACTTTCACTTCTTTCTACAGAATATAACACTATTTTACCATTTTACGGTTTGTTTGTCAATAATTCCCAACAGAATAGTTGATTTCTGCCACTTTCGACAAAGAGGTGTTCCCGTGCTGAATTATGTTTGGAGTTTTCTTGTCACCGCAGGTATAATCTGCTCGATATTCCTCGGAAAAACCGAGAATCTGTCGAACGCGTTTGTCGACAGCGCAGCCGACGCTATCCAGCTTTTGATAACTCTTGCGGGCGTTATCTGCCTGTGGTCGGGGCTGATGAAAATTGCCGAAAAAAGCGGTCTTAACGCGCTTGTGTCAAGGCTGTTCGCGCCGCTTTTGAAGCCGCTGTTCCCGAACCTCGACAAAAACGGCGCGGCGTTTGAGGCGATCTCAATGAACATAAGCGCCAATCTGCTAGGGCTGGGCAACACCGCCACGCCTCTGGGACTTCGCGCCATGAAGGAGCTTGATGAGCTTAACGGAAAAAGCGCGAGGGCAAGCGACGAGATGGTGGTATTTGTGGTGATGAACACAGCCTCGCTGCAGCTTATGCCTACGATGCTCGGCTCGCTGCGGGCAAGCTACGGCAGCTCGGCGCCGTTTGAGATTTTGGTTCCCGTGTGGATAAGCTCCGCCTGCGCGCTGACTACGGCGCTGGTGATAGCGGTGACGGGTAACCGATTATCGGGGAGGAAAAAATGGAAATCATTATGCCCGCCTTCGCGTGTTTGATCATCATTTTCGGGCTGATTCGCCGCGTGCCGGTGTTCGAGGCGTTTTCCGAGGGCGCGCGCGAGGGCTTTTTTACGCTGTTTAAAATAGCTCCGACGATATTGGGGCTGGTGTTCGCGGTGGGACTTCTGCGCTCGAGCGGAGCCACGGATGCTCTCTGCTCCGCAATAGCACCTGTTGCCGAGGCTGTAGGCTTTCCGCGCGAGGTGGTCCCGATGGCTATGCTGCGCCCGGTGTCGGGAAGCGGCTCCACCGCGCTTCTTGTTTCGGTGTTCGAGAACTGCGGACCCGACAGCTTCGCGGGCAGGGTCGCCTCGGTTTTGGCAGGCTCAAGCGAGACGACCTTCTACGCCGTGACGATGTATTTCGGAAGCGTGGGGGTGAAAAACATCCGCCATACGCTGCCGGCAGCGGTCGCGGCGGACCTGACGGCGATGGCTGTAAGCGCCGCGGCGGTACATATATTTTTCGGTTGAAAGAAAACTGTAATCATTTTTTCTTTTATTGCCTTGACAGCGAAATATTACCGACAGTAGATGTTGATGTGGAAACCAAAACACGGCTTTTTTGGACGGTGAGCACAAAAAACGGGTGCGATTTTTGACAAATCAATAAAACTCAGGGCTTTTTCCACCTTCCCTTTTCTTTTGTTTTAACAGTTTCCACGCTTTTTTCCACATTATATTGAACCAAAAGAAATTTACATATTGTATAATTTCCGATGAAGAAAATTGATTTCGGGATTTTAATTCCCAATAAAAATAATACATTTTTGTAACTCGAAGGAAATGATACTTTTGTCCAAAAAAATATTTGCCGCGGAGCCGGTCGGCGCGGCTTTCACGGCGCTCGGCTCTTGGTTTATGCTGAGTCTTTACAAAGCAAGCGGCGGCGAGCTGCTCGGAATTCTGTTCGGCGCGGTCAATAACAGCGCGTGGGAACATTGCAAAACTCTGCTCCTCCCCTACCTTATCTGGTCAATACTCGAACTGCTTTCGTTCAAGCCGCAGGTGCGGCATTTCACGGTGGCAAAAACGGCGTCGCTTTACGCTTTGGGTTTGCTTTATCTGCTGCTGAAGGCCTTCGGAGCGTCCTCAACGCCCGCCGCGGCTGTTTCGATAGCGGCAGCGTTCATATCATCAATACTTTTATATGCGTCACCGCTGAAGCTCCAAAAGCTCTTTACGCCCGCCGTTGTACTTTTGTTTGTGTTTTTCGCGCTTTATTTCAGCCTGACGCCGTTTCCGCCGAGGCATCCGCTGTTTTATGACAGCCAAAGCGGAATGTACGGCATTATTCCCAAACATTACGATTACGGAGCCGCTGCGCTCGACACGATGTACGGAATGTGACGAGGCGTGAAAAATCTCTTTTTAATTCCATAAAAGCATAACTCGGAATCCATATTTTGTTATAATAACAGTGTATGTATACTATATATTAAGGATAACGCTATGAAAGATAAAGCAACCGAACCGAAGCCCGACGTCATCGCGGGCAGAAATCCCGTAAGCGAGGCTATCCGCAGCCGCCGCCCCATCGACAAGATACTCGTGGCTCGCGGCGAGAAAAGCGGAGCTATCGTCGGAATACTCGCCAAGGCAAAAGAAAACGACATCCCCGTCAAGGAAGCGGACAGGACAAAGCTCGACTTTTTGAGCGGTCACGCCGCTCATCAGGGCATCATCGCCCTTGCCGCGGCAAAGGAATATTCCACCGTGGAGGAGATTTTCGACTATGCCGCCGAAAAGGGCGAACCGCCGTTTTTGGTGGTTCTCGACGAGGTCGAGGACCCGCACAATCTCGGAGCCATCATCCGCACCGCCGAATGCACGGGCGTGCACGGAGTTATCATTCCCAAGCGCAGAAGCGCCGGACTGAGCTACACCGTCGGCAAGGCGAGCGCCGGAGCTGTGGAATTTATGCGCGTGGCGCGAGTGACAAACATCGCCTCGCTTATCGACGAGCTGAAACAGCGCGGAGTCTGGGTTTACGGCGCCGATATGAACGGCACGGACTACACAAAGTGCGATATGTCGGGCGCGTGCGCGATAGTCGTAGGCAACGAGGGCAAGGGCATTTCGCGATTGGTTCGCGAAAAATGCGACGTGATAGTTTCGCTGCCGATGAAGGGAAAAATCAACTCGCTCAACGCCTCGGTCGCGGCGGGAATATTGATGTATCACGCGTTCGGCACAAGAGCCTGAGCGAAAGGAAGTGTATAAAATGTCGGAATATGACAAAAAAAACGATCTGATGAAGGAGCTTGAAATCCAGAGCATCCTTGACGAGCGGCACCAAATCGCCGACCGGGAAAAGATGAAAAAGACCGCGCAGAAGTACCGCGCGAAGCCGAAGGTCCAGGAGATATTCAGCAACACGGACAAAAAGCCGCGCCTGAAAAACGAAAGCCCGCTTGATCTTGAAAAGAAAGAAGCCGAAAAAGAAGCTGAGGCAAACGTTATCGTAGGCGAAAAAACCGCCGCCACGATGAAAACCGAACTGCTGATGGACGGCAATCAGACCGGCGAAAAGGTCAAAACTCCCGAAGAGCTGGAAGAAGAAGCTCGTGCCGCCGCGGAACAGGCGGAGCGCGAGGCAGCCGAAAAAGCGGCAAAGGAAGCCGCCGAGGCTGAGGAGAACAAAATAATCACCCTGACCCCCGAATACGCCGAGGACACACAATTTTCGGGAGAGGTGCTCGGCGAGGTCGAGCAGTTCAGGGAATCGCCCGATATTGAAAGCATCGAATCAATTGACATAGACATCGACTCAACCGAAAGAGAACAGGCTCGCCTGCAGCATGAGGCGGAACAGCAAAGCCGCTATGAAAAGCTGTTCGGCGTCAGCAACGACCCGGACAAGCAGCCCGAGCGCGTTGTCGCCAAGGTGCCGATGTACCGCCCCGAAGAGCCGCGCAACATCCTCAACGTTAAGGCGGGCAGGTTTTCCGAGGTCGTCGCTCGCGAATATGAGGAATATATCCGCTCGAAAAATCCCTCGGTGATCGCTCACGTCATACGTCCCGAGCCGAAAGTCGAAGAGCCTCAGGAGGACGAAAAAGACGAGCGCTCCGCTCAGGAAAAGATCCTGAGCGCCGTGGTGGGATTCTTCTCGAAGGACGAGTCCGACGACGACGATACCCCCAAGAAAAAAGAAAAGCCCCTTGAGGACTATACCGACGAAGAGGATGAAAAAAGCATCCGCTTCGAGCTAAACGAAAACATCCGCAGGCTGTTTTTCCGCGGCGTTATTTCGGGAATCATCGCGGCGGTCGCCATAGTGCTGACCTTCATCACCCGCTTGTTCCCCGAGGGCATAATCGGCGCTATCCCCGTTGCGCCCGCGGCATACGCCGTGTTCAACTTCCTGCTTATCGCTTCATCGCTGCTGCTCAACCGCGTGGCGATGCTGAGCGGACTGACCCCGCTGCTCAAGTTCAAGGGCAACTCCGACACCGCCGTTGCCGTTGCCGGCGTGGCGGCTCTTGTACAAACAATCGTGTCCTTCTTCTGTTTGGGCGATATGTCCGGTTTTTCGATCAACTACTACTGCGTTATCGTGCTGCTGGCGTTTTTCGCGAACAATATCGGCAAGCTTATGCTTGTGCTGCGCGTCAAGGACAACTTCCGCTTTGTGACCGCGAAGGGTCAGAAATACGCCGCTAAGATTTATAACAACGAAAGCGTCGCAAACAAGATGCTGAGCGGCACGGCGTCGGACAAGAACCTTATCGCCTATCAGCACAAGACAAAGTTCGCATCAAACTTTTTAAAAATCTCATACGCTCCTGACCCGAGCGAGGATCTGGCGTCGAAGCTCGCGCCCATAACCACGATAGCGGCGCTGGCTATCACGATACTTTACGGCGCGGTGAAGCTTTCCTTCTCCGACGCTATCAACACACTGGCGCTGATAACCGCGCTGTCGGTGCCCGTTTCAACGCTTTTGGCGGTCAATGTTCCGGTCAAAAAGCTGTGCAAGACCCTGACAGGCTACGGCGCGATGCTCGCGGGCTATCCGTCGGTGAAGCAGTTCTGCGACAGCACCGCCATTATGATAGACGCAAACGAGCTGTTCCCCGCCGACTCCATCGAGCTTGAAGGCATCAAGACCTTTGAGGAATACGGCATAGACGAGTCGCTGCTGTGCGGCATCGCTATTCTTAAAGAAGCGCAAAACCCGATAGCAAACGCCTTTGATTCGGTCGTGACCGAAACAAAAGAAACGCTCCCCGAGGTGGAGAGCGTGCTTTACGAGGACGAGCTCGGTCTTGTCGGATGGATAAACGGCGAGCGCATCCTTGTCGGCTCAAGAGCGCTGATGGGAAAATATAACGTCGACACGCCCGCCGACGATTATGAAGAAAAATTCACCTCCGACGGCAGACAGGTAACATATCTTTCCCGCGCGGGAAGAATGGTCGCTATGCTTGTAACCCGCTATCACGCCGATCCCGAGCTGAAAAGCGAAATGCAGCGTGCCGAGGCAAACGGCATTAGCTTCCTTATCCGCACCACCGATCACAACATCACCGACGATTTGGTGGCAAAGCTTTACAACCTGTTTTACCGCAGCATCAAGGTGTTGCCCACGGGCTTGGGCAACGTGCTCAAGGAGGCTCAGGGCGTGGTCGAGGACAGCTCGCGCTCTTACCTTGTCACCCACGGCAAGGCTGCGGGTCTCGCAAGAGCGGTTTCGGGCTGCGTGAGGATAAAGCACAACATCTCGCTGGCGATCGTTATTCAGCTTATCGCCGTTATTCTGGGGATCCTTATCGCGTCTCCGCTGGTTTTATACGCCAACATCGGCGTTATGGGCACGCTTGAAGTGCTGATCTACTCGCTGTTCTGGGCTGCCGCGGCGATAATCGCCCCCGCTATACAAAAGCCCTGACAAAATAATATCCGAAAGGATGAGAAAAATGAAAATCGCTCCCTCGCTGTTATCCTGCGACTTTTCAAAAATGGGAGAAGAAATAAAACGCATGGACAAAGCCGGCGCCGACTGGATGCATCTTGATGTGATGGACGGTCATTTTGTGCCGAACATCACCTTCGGCGCGCCTGTTATCAAATGGATAAGACCATACACGGACAAGCCCTTTGACGTTCATCTTATGATCTCGGAGCCGCTGCGCTATATCGACGATTTTGCCGGCGCGGGCGCCGACATCATCACCTTTCACGTCGAGTGCGACTCCGACATCACAGAGACCGTTGAAAAGATAAAGTCGCACGGCATCAAAGCCGGGCTTGTGATAAAGCCCGCCACACCCGCCGAGGCTGTTTTTCCGTATCTTGATATGATCTCGCTGGTGTTGGTAATGACGGTCGAGCCGGGCTTCGGCGGACAGTCGTTTATGGCGGATATGCTGCCAAAGGTCGGCGCGATAAAAGAAGAATGCAAAAAGCGCGGCATCGATATGATCGTCGAAGCCGACGGCGGGATAGGCGACGCCACCATACGGCAGGCGGCTGAGGCAGGCGTCGACGTCTGTGTCGCAGGCACCGCGGTTTTCAAGGCTGAAGACCCCGGGGAAGCTATAGCGCGAATGAAATCAATCGCCGATAGTTAAAAATAATTAAGTTACGAGTTACAAATTACAAGTTACAAATTGAGAATTGAGAATGCAGAATTGAGAATTTTGGTCGGGCAGACAGGTTTGCTTATGCACAGCATTTAACTCCCGACCGGATTTATAATAACGCGAACGCCGATTAAGTGTTGTAGTGACAGGGCTCGCCCCTGTCATTTCCAATCGCCATGCGAAGGAGCCTATCTGTTGACAGGAGCAAGCCCGGGCATGCAATGCGCCCCTACGGTGTTACAACGGAGTTTCCGTTTCAAAAAAGCCGAAACGCCTCGGACATTTGTCCGAGGCGTTTTGCCGTGTAAACTATTTCATCAGTTTGCTGAATTTTACCTCGCCTTCGCTTGAAACGACCGCGTAGAGCGCTGCCAGATTTTTCACACCTGTCGATTCACGTCCGTCGGCGATTTTCATCGTGGTGGTCATTTCTTCCATCATTTTTGAGGCGTCGCCGAGAATCTCTTCGTCGGCGTCTTTGGTATAATCCAATTCAAAAACCAGAGTGTTGCCTGCGGCGTAGACCTCAGTGGTGTTGAAATCGGTATTGAACCTCTTTTTTAAGTCATCGGATTTGCCGCTTAAATATTTTTCAAGCTTTGCCTGAGCGTCCTCATCCCCGGTGTCGATGCTTTCGTCCTCATACAGCATAACGCCGTTGGCATTAAAAATCTGATGCTCGTTTTTCGGCTTTTTTTCTTCGCTTTCACCTGAGCCGCACGCGCATAGCATCAGAACCGCTAACATCATTACCGCGGCGAGCATTACCGCTTTTAATCTTGTTTTCATATTATCACCTTACTTGCATACCGCGCTTGTTATCGGGGAACCGTCCGCGTCAAGATAAGCGTAAACCATGACCATATTGTCTACGCCCGACTCTTTTCTGCTCTGCTCAACATACCCTGACATAGAGGTCTCCAGCAAAGAAGCCGTGATTTTGAGCTGTTCCTTCTGAGCTTCGGGAATATCGCTTAGCATAGTCATTTCATAAACGAGGGCGTTGCCTTTTGCATAGATCTTTCCGGAGTACTCGTCGTTGGACATAGCCTCGATAAGCGAGTCGGCATAGCTGCCTGATATGTAGTCGTTAAGTTTCTGTTCAGCCTCGTGGTCATCAGCGTTTATGGATGGGTCGTTCGCGATCTCAACGCCTGAGTCGTTTGTGATGTTCTGTCTGCCGCCCGATGAAGAAACCGGCGCGGAGCTAAGGTCAGAAGATTCATCCTGAGAGCTGTATTCAGAGCTCTCCTCGGAGCTTTCGCGGGAGCTTTCTATATAAGAGCTTTCTTCCGAGCTTTGAGATGAAGATTCGTCCTCTGAGCTGAAATAAGACGTCACGCTTTCCTCTTCGGAGGACTGCTCGATCTCCGAGCTTGAATACAGATCGTTTGATACGAGACTTGATGAATACTCGCTGCTTTGAAGCGACAGAGCGGAAGAGGTTTTTCCGCCGCTGTTTTCGCCGCTGTTGCTGTTTACAAGCCAAATTGCCAGGAAAACACCGCCGCCGATAAGCAAAACGGAAACCACGGCAATAATAACGATCAGCGCGGTCTTGTTGTTCTTTTTTGGAGGCTGAGAGCCGCTTTTCGGACCCGGAGCGCCTGCTTGCGGCGACGGCTGCCGGAACTGCGTGCCGTGATCGTACCGGGGCTGAACGGGCTCGGCAGGATCATCGGGCTGCTGATATGTCGACGCGTCTCTGCGAAACGGATCGTCATAGTCTTGCGGCGGGATCTCCGCGGTCTGTGTGGAAAACTCATTTTTCGGAGCGTAGAACCCCTGCGACGGAGCCGGGAACTCGTCGGCTATCTGAGTTTTATCCTCCTGCGGCTCAAACGCGCGGGCAGCAAACTCATCCGCCGCCACGGTTTTATCCTGCTGCGGTTCAAACACCCGGGTAGCGAATTCATCCGCCGCCTTTGTTTTATCATCCGCAAAATCGCTTTGAGGAACGGGTGCGCCGCACGCTCCGCAGAACTTGCTGTCGGGCGTGAGCGGATGATTACAATTAGGACAATTCATAGCTACCTCCGGTTATTTTATTATCTGGATACAAAGCGAGAAATCAATAAGTCCGCTCCGCAAGTACGTCGCCGTCATTGGTAAGGTAGATCATCTTTATTTTAATGTCGCGTCCGCTCGCTGTAGCAATCATCTCTTTACTTGATTCCATTGTATCGGCAACTGTGTCTTTGTCCATCTCTTTCTCAAGCGTCTCTTTGTATAAGCTTTTTTTAGAATCCTCGATATCATCCTTATAAGTATATTCAAAAACCAAGGTATCGTCGCCTTCGGCATAAACCTCAACATTCATATTGTCATTAGAGGCGGATTCCGCGGAGGGCTTCATCAACTCAACGATTTCATCCATTGTAAATGTTATTCCGCCGCTCTCGATGTCGCGCGAGCTCTCGATGTAGCTTGAGCTTTCAATGTCACGGGAACTCTCTATGTAGCTTGAGCTTTCAATGTCACGCGAGCTCTCTATGTAGCTTGAGCTTTCAATGTCGCGCGAGCTTTCGATCTCGCGGGAGCTTTCTATATCATTGGAGCTTTCTATATCATCGGAACTGAACATCGAGGGCAGGCTTACGACCAAGGACGACAGATCGGAAGAGTTGCCGCCGTTGTTGTTGTCGCCGTTGTTGTTGTTGAGAAGGAAAATTGTCAGGAAAACACCGCCGCCGATGAGCAGCACCGCCAATACGATAATGACGATGATAAGCGGAGTTTTGCTGCCGCCTTTAGGCGGCTGACCGCCGTATTGGGGCTGACTGCTTCCGTAAGGTGAGGGCTGTTGATACTGCTGATACTGCGCTTTGAAATCACGCGTGTTCTGAGGAGCCGCGTATTCGGGAGCGGAAACCTGAGGCTGCGGGGCAGGCTGAGGCTCCGGCGTATAGGGCGCCGGCTGCTCGGGCATATAAGGTGCGGGCTGTTCAGGCATTACAGGTGCAGGCTGTTCGGGCACAGCGGGTGCAGGCTGTTCAGGCATTACAGGTGCAGGCTGTTCGGGCATTACAGGTGCAGGCTGCTCGGGAGTCTGAGCTACCGGTGTGCCGCATTCGCCGCAAAAAAGGGCGTTTGGCGGGATGGGTGCATTACATTTAGGGCAATTCATAAAATCCTCCTTGATAATAAAACAGTTTGAAACCGATTTAATTGTCAGTCGATAAGATTGGAATAGATAGTTTCGCCGTTTTGGTCTACGGCTACTATTTCAAGCTCGGCGTTCGGAACGCCGCTTTTGTTTTTCATTTCGTATACCGCTTTGTCCATTTTTGCGCTGAGCTCGTCGAAAAATCCGTCGAGAGAATCAAAATAATCCTGCTGCTCTTCTTCGGACGAGCTTGAAAGGATGGTATACTTCGCGATGGCTATGTTGCGCTCGGCGGTCAGGTCGACGCGCATATTGCCGTCGGCTTCGGCGAGCAGGTCTTCATAAAGATTAGCCGTGCGGAAATAACTGTACAGCTTTTCCTCATCCGAAGTCGGCGCGGTAGTCTGCTTTGCTTCGCTGCCTTTTTGTGTGGCTTCGGTTGAACCGGCCGTGCCGGCGGCAACGGTAGTGGTCTCCGCTTTTTTTACCGGTTTGTCCTTACCGCTTTCACGCTGCATATAGAGCATTGTTCCGAGCACAACACCGCAGATCACGATCGCGGCGATAAGCACGATCACAATACGCTTTCCAATGTTTTTTCTCGGTTTTGGCATATCCTTTGACGAAAAGACAAGATCATTTTTCAGCGTCTCGGGATACTTCAATCTTTTGCCGCAGCGGCTGCAAATATAGTCGCCCTCATTGACGGGCCTTTTGCATCTGGGACATTCCATAGCTTCGCCTACTTTGTGGGGATAGTCGGATAATAATATAACATTAAAATTATAACCTATTCCGCCAAATTTTTCAATCATTTTGTGCAATTTTTTTCATAAATTGCCGTGTGATTCGGTAAAAATACCTCCGACCGGCTGTAGTGACAGCAAAACAAAAGGCTCCCCTGAGGGAGCCTTTATATCCGACATCTAGCTTCTAGCATCTAGCTTCTAGCGTCTAAATCAGAGCTTTGTGCCGCACTCGCCGCAGAACTTCATTCCCGGCTCGTTTTCAAAGCCGCAGTTGGGGCAAACGCTTGACTTCTTCATAGGAGATCCGCACTCGCCGCAGAACTTGAGCCCCTGAGCCACCTGAGCGCCGCAGTTGGGGCACTTGTTGAGCGCAAGGGACGCTCCGCAGTTATTGCAGAACTTGCCGTTGCCGGCGGGACGACCGCAGGACGGACACATCGTGGTTTTGTTTTCGATATTTCCTTTCCACACGGTAGCGGTCTCGGCAGCCTCGTCGATGTTGCGCTGCATGGCTCTGCTGCGAGCCTGAGCAACATAGCTCGCCTCGCGGGGAGCGCACTCGGTGCACAGTCCGTCGTTTTCGTTCCAGCAATCATCACAGACCCACTTGTTGCAGGCGGGACACTTTTTGAATTTAGGTCTTACCTCTTCCTGAGCCTCCTGAAAAGCGGCTTCCTGCTCTTTTCTC
>CACXGW010000086.1 GCA_902767325.1 uncultured Ruminococcus sp. | reverse complement strand
GGTGCCGCTTCTGCCTTCAAAGTTGCGGTTGAAGGTCCTCAGCGAAACGCCCTTGCTGTTCGGGGACTGACCCATGCCGATGCAGGGACCGCAGGCGCTTTCGAGAATACGCGCGCCCGCAGCGATCATATCGCCCAAAGCACCGTTGAGCGCCAGCATATTGAACACCTGCTTGCTGCCCGGAGCGATCGCCAGAGAAACATTGTCGGCAACCTTTTTGCCCTTGAGGATATGCGCCACGCGCATCATATCGAGATAGCTTGAGTTTGTGCAGGAACCGATACAAACCTGATCGACGGTCTTGCCTTCAAGCTCTTTTATTGTCTTGATGTTGTCAGGGGAGTGGGGGCACGCTGCAAGCGGCTCCAGCTCGGAGAGATTGATTTCGATAACTTCGTCGTAAACCGCGTCCTCGTCAGCGCTCAGCTCGCGATAATCCTCTTCTCTGTCCTGAGCCTTAAGGAAAGCTTTTGTGGTTTCGTCGGAGGGGAACACAGAAGTAGTCGCGCCGAGCTCCGCGCCCATATTCGTAATGGTAGCGCGCTCGGGAACGCTCAGGGTCTTAACGCCCTCGCCGCCGTATTCAACGATCTTGCCTACGCCGCCCTTAACGCTCATAACGCGCAGAACAGCTAAGATGATGTCCTTTGCGCTTACCCACGGGGAAAGCTTGCCGGTGAGGTTGACTCTTACCATCTTGGGCATGGTGATGTAGTACGCGCCGCCGCCCATGGCGACCGCTACATCCAGACCGCCCGCGCCGATAGCGAGCATACCGATGCCGCCGCCTGTGGGGGTGTGGCTGTCGGAGCCGATCAGAGTTTTGCCGGGCTTGCCGAAGCGCTCAAGATGCACCTGATGGCAGATTCCGTTGCCGGGACGTGAAAAATAGATTCCGTGCTTCTTGCACACAGACTGAATAAAGCGGTGGTCGTCGGCGTTTTCAAAGCCGGTCTGCAGTGTGTTGTGGTCGATATATGCAACGCTCTTTTCGGTCTTTACGCGGGGGATCCCCATCGCCTCATATTCGATATACGCCATAGTGCCTGTAGCGTCCTGCGTCAGCGTCTGGTCGATTTTCAGACCGATGTCATTTCCGACCTTCATTTCGCCCGATACAAGATGCTCTTTGATTATCTTTTGCGCAATTGTGTATCCCATAATCTTTCCTCCAAAATCAAATTGTTTACGGCTGGATTTTCTGTTTAGCCATTGTGTTAATTATATAACAATCTGAGTCGAAAGTCAACATAATAAGCCCTGTTCTGTGCTGCCTGACACAGCGTCTGTTATCAAAATGTGGCAAAAACTTTCTTCTTATTATTAAAAAGGTGATATAAAATACAAATTGCATTGTTTTCTCCTTAGTGCTATAATAAATAAGGAAATCAAAATCAACAGATTCGGAGAATAATTATGGACGTCAGAGAAAACCTGAGAAATATAGCTATTATCGCGCACGTTGACCACGGCAAGACCACGCTCGTAGACCAGCTTTTGCGTCAGAGCGGTATTTTCCGCGACAACGAGGCAGTCGAGGAAAGAGTTATGGACTCCAACGATCTGGAGCGCGAACGCGGAATAACAATCCTTTCCAAGCCCACGGCGGTAATGTACAAGGATATAAAGATCAATATCGTAGACACCCCCGGCCACGCCGACTTCGGCGGCGAGGTCGAGCGCATACTTCAAATGGTCGACGGCGTTGTGCTGCTTGTCGACGCCTTTGAGGGCTGTATGCCCCAGACCCGCTTCGTGCTCAAAAAGGCTCTGGGCCTGGGCAAAAAGCCGCTTGTTGTGCTCAACAAGATCGACCGTCCCGGCGCTCGTCCCGAAGAGGTCGTCGACGAGGTGCTCGATCTCTTTATCGAGCTCGGAGCCGACGACGAGCAGCTTGAGTTTCCGGTCATCTACGCTTCCGCGCGCGACGGCTATGCCACGACCGATTACAACGAGCAGGGCAAGGATATGGAGCCCTTGCTTGAAGCGATAGTCAGAGAGATCCCCGCTCCCACGGGCGAGCTCGAAGGCGGTCTGCAGATCCTCATCTCGAACATCGACGCCGACAACTTTGTCGGACGCATAGGCGTCGGCAGGGTAGAGCGCGGCAGGGTCAAAAACGGTCAGTCCGTCACCCTTTGCCACGCCGACGGCACCACCAAGGTCGTGAAGATCGGCAAGCTATATCAATTCGAGGGCTTGAAACGCATCGAGTGTGAGGACGCCGCGCTCGGCGATCTCGTATGTGTCAGCGGCATCCAGGAAATCAACATCGGCGAGACGATATGCTCCAACGACTGCGTGGAGCCGCTGCCGTTCGTAAAGATCGACGAGCCCACCGTAACGATGAACTTTATCGTCAACAACTCTCCCTTCGCGGGCAGAGAGGGCAAATACGTCACCTCGCGCAATATCCGCGACAGACTCTTCAAGGAAACCGAAACAAATATCGCGCTCCGCGTTGAAGAAACCGACAGCGCCGACACCTTCAAGGTTTCGGGCAGGGGAGAGCTGCACCTTTCAATATTGATTGAAACGATGCGCCGCCAGAACTTTGAGTTCCAGGTGTCGCGTCCCGAGGTCATAACAAAGACTATCGACGGCAAGCTCTGCGAGCCTATGGAATATCTCATCGTTGAAGTCCCCGATTCCTATGTCGGAGCGGTTATGGAAAAGCTCGGCTCGCGCAAGGCTGAGCTGATAAATATGGGCACCCGTGACGGCGGCGTTACCCACATCGAATTCCGAATCCCCGCGCGCGGACTTATGGGATACCGTCCCGAATTTCTCA
Organism: uncultured Ruminococcus sp.; assembly: GCA_902767325.1. Lineage (GTDB taxonomy): Bacteria > Bacillota > Clostridia > Oscillospirales > Acutalibacteraceae > Ruminococcoides. Next base: position 6,327 of record CACXGW010000086.1, on the reverse strand, counting down.
CCGACACCAACGGCAACGGCATTATGAACCATGTTTTCGACGGCTACGAGCCCTTCAAGGGTGAGATCGTCACCCGCCATCAGGGTTCGCTCATCGCCTTTGAAACAGGCGAATCCGTCACCTACGGTCTGTACGCGGCTCAGGAGCGCGGCAGACTGTTTATCGGCGCGGGAACACCCGTCTACGAGGGAATGATCGTCGGCGCCAGCCCCAAGGCAGAGGACATCACTGTTAACGTCTGCAAAAAGAAGCACATCACAAACACCCGCGCTTCGGGTTCAGACGACGCGCTCAAGCTCACGCCTCCCACAATAATGTCGCTTGAGCAGTGCCTCGAGTTCATCGCGGATGACGAGCTTGTCGAGGTGACTCCCGAAAACATCCGTATGAGAAAGCGCATCTTGTCAAAGGAACAGCGGATGAAGCAGCAATTCCGCAATAAAAAGTAAGCAACAGCGAGTATACAGAATGAATTATGTCATTTTAGATCTTGAGTGGAACAGCGCCTACAGCAAGTCCGCACAGCGCTTTGTTAATGAGATCATCGAGTTCGGCGCGGTAAAGCTGGACGGTGATTTTCAGCCGACAGATGAGTTTTCAATGCTCATCACTCCGAAAATCGGCAAAAAGCTCAGCGGCAGGGTAAAGGAGCTCACTCATCTTACAAACGAGGATCTGGCGGACGGCGCCGATTTTCTCTCTGTCGCGAAAGCGTTCACGGAGTTTGTCGGCGACAGCGTATTAATGACGTGGGGGACCTCCGACGTCCACGCGCTGATCGACAACTATCTTTACTACACAGGCAGCCGCCGCGTACCCTTCATCACACGCTACTGCGATCTGCAGGAGTACTGCGAAAGGGCAATAGGAAAATTCGACGAGGGAAACCAAATCGGTTTGGGAAGGTTTGCCGAGCTAATCGGCATAGAATATTCCGAGGAAGAGCAGCACCGCGCCGCGGCAGACGCTTTTCTCAGCCTTAAATGCCTGAAAAAGGTTATGAACGGCTACCCGCTCGAAAACTGTATTTTAAAGGCGGACTGCGAGGATTTTTACAACAGAATGCTGTTTAAAAACCATTTCATCACCGACCTGTCCTCGCCTGAGATCGACCGCACGCAGATGAAGTTCCTCTGCGAACAGTGCGGCAAGCAGGCAAAGCGCGTCAAGCGCTGGAAGATCCGCAACAAAAGCTTCAACGCTGATTTCTACTGCAAATCCTGCGACGTAAAGTTCACGGGCAGGATATCCTTTAAAAAGCGCTACGACGGCGTAAAGGTCAACAAGCGCGTCGTTCGTCCGATAGAAAAGCAAGAATGATCAGGAAGGCTGTTTCGGCTTTCCTGTTTTTCTTTATAAAAGACAGTTCCTGTCACAAATATTTCAAAAATTTCCCTGTTTTTTTCAATTTTATTTCATATAGTTTTCACTTTAGGGTATTATTATTATCTCAACATCAAAGTTAAAGCGCCGTTACGGCGCAATCAGGAGGTTTATTATGTCAGACCATTTTTACGATAATTTTAACACTGATGATACAAATGACATCAGCCAGCCCGTCGAGCAGGAAACACCGGCTCCAGAAGCTGCTCAGCAGGAAAGCTCATATGAATGGAACTCAAACGGCAGCTACCGCAACGGAGAATATCGCTATTCATATATAAACGGAGCCAACAGCGACGCGCCGCACAACCCCAACAACTACGAAAACGCGTATTCATCGCCGTCATCGTCCGATACCGGCTCGTATAATTCGGAAAGCGGATACACCTCGCAGTCGCAGTATTCCAATCCCTACAGCAGCAACTATTCCGCTCAAAACAGCAATCAGAATTCATATTCTTACTCTCAGCCCTCATACACCGCTCCTGCGGAAAAGAAAAAGAAGGCTGAAAAAAAGCCGAAATCCGCGTCCCGCGGCTTTGTCGCGGCGGCTCTTGCCATCGCGATGCTCGGTTCCACGGCGCTCGGCTTCGGCGGCGGATACCTGCTCAACCAGACTCAAAACAGCGACGGCACATCCGGCAGCCTGACGATCAAACAGGTCGCGAACAGCAGTTCCGACAGTCAGGATTCCACAGGCACCGCTTCATCCGAAAAGACTACCGCGACCAGCACATCCGAGATCGTTAAGAAAACCGCTAACAGCGTGGTTGAGATCGCCACCGAAGGCACCGTTTCGGGCGGCTTCGCAGGTCAATATGTGACCCAGGGCGCAGGTTCCGGCGTTATCATTTCGGAAGACGGCTACATCGTAACAAACCACCACGTAATTGAAAGTACAAGCAAAATCACCGTGACTCTCCGCGACGGCACTTCCTACGAAGCTCAGCTTATCGGCAGCGACGAGGATAACGACATCGCGCTTCTGAAAATCGACGCCGAGGGTCTCAGCGCCGCAACATTCGGCAACAGCAGCAACCTCGTTGTAGGCGACTATGTAGTCGCTATCGGCAACCCGCTCGGCACACTGGGCGGCACCGTGACCGACGGTATCATCAGCGCACTCGCCAGAGAAGTCACCATCGAGGACAAAGACCTCACACTTCTCCAGACAAACGCGCAGATCAGCCCCGGCAACTCCGGCGGCGGTCTCTTTAACTCCAACGGCGAGCTTGTCGGCATCGTAAACGCGAAAGACAGCGCCACCGAGGTCGAGGGTATAGCCTTCGCGATACCGATCAACAATGTCGTAGACGTCATCAAAGACCTGAAAGACTACGGCTACGTTACCGGCAAAATCGACACCGGTATGGAGTTTGTCGACATCAATTCCTACGACACCGCTTTCTATTACAACGTAAACCAGCTCGGCGTATATGTCCTTTCCGTCGATTCCGGCTCCAATGCGTTTGACGCAGGATTTAAGTCCGGCGACCTCATCACAGCGGTCGAAGGCAAAGAGGTTTCCTCCTCGTCCGACATCGAAAAAGTGCTCGAGGATAAGAAAGTCGGCGATAAGGTGACATTCACGGTTTCGCGCAACGGCAAAACCACCGATATTGAATTGGAGCTTTCCGAATATACCCCGTCGGCAAAGCCCAACTCGCAGGATTCCGACAGCTTCAAGGATTATCAGTCAAACGATAATCTGTGGAAACAGCTTTTCGATTGGTAATCCGAAAACTCTGATTTAGCCAGTCCCCTTTTCATAAATATCTCCTTGAAAAGCGTACACGCTCCGGTGTGTACGCTTTTTTCTATATACAAAAAAGAACGCCTGCCGAAGCAGACGTTCTTTAAGTGTGTTTTTATTTTTGCTCTTCCATAAATTCAAGCTGCTTCAGAATTTTGTTTGCGCACATATAAACGTTGCCGCCGCCCATCGTGAGGATCAGATCGCCTTCCTTTGCGTTTTTGCAGACATAGTCGGTGATCTCCTCAAAGGTGTCAAGGCAGACCGAGCCGGGCACCTTAGCGCCCAGATCGCGCGAATAAATATTATATGTGTTGGTTTCACGTACGGGAAGTATTTCCGAAATGATCGCCGTGTCGGGGATCTTCAGAGCCTCGGCAAAATCGTCGAGCAGCATAGCCGTGCGCGAGAAGGTGTGCGGCTGGAACACCGCCCAAACCTTTCTGAAGCCCATCTTCATCGCAGCGTTCAGCGTGACCGTCAGCTCGGTGGGGTGGTGGGCGAAGTCGTCCGCAACGGTTATCCCGCAGGGAGTTCCCAGAATCTCAAATCTGCGGTGAACGCCGCCGAACTTGTGCAGGTTCTCGGAGATCTCCGCGGGAGTAGCTCCCAGATAATGCGCCGTAGCCGCCGCTGCGAGCGAGTTGTAAACGTTATGTTTTCCGGGAACGATAAGCTTAACCTCGGTCAGCTTTTCGTCCTTATAGTAAAGGTCATACTGCTCGTGAACGCCCTTGTCGGCGCTGACGTTAACCGCGCGGTAATCGCAGTTTTCGCCGAAGCCGAAGGTTATCTTTTCAAGCTTGACGTCCTTGACGCTGTCGAGCGTGTTTTCATCGTCGCCGTTTATGACCAGCAGACCCGTCGTCTGCTCTGCAAATTTTTTAAATGACTTCTTGATGTTGTCAAGATTCTTGAAATAATCGAGATGATCCGCGTCAACATTCAAAATTATCGAAATAAACGGATTCAGCTCCAAAAACGTGTCGACATATTCGCAAGCCTCGCAAACGATGATGTCGCTCTGACCAACATAGCTGTTGCCGCCGATAAAGGGCAGCTTGCCGCCGATGATCGCGGAGGGGTCAAAGCCGCTGCCGATCAAAATCTGCGACAGCATAGCCGTTGTGGAGGTCTTGCCGTGCGTTCCCGACACCGCAATGCTTCTTTTATATCTTCTCGTAACGACGCCCAGCATAACGCTGCGCTCGATGCAGGGGATACCCTGCTCAACAGCCGCCTGACGTTCGGGATTGGTTTCTTTGACCGCCGCCGAATACACCACAAGCTCTGCGCCCTTGATGTTCTCCGCAGCGTGACCCATAAACACGGGAATGCCGTAGCTCTTCATTTTGTCGAGCGTTTCGCCCTCGTTCATATCCGAGCCTGAGATCTCAAACCCCTCGCTCATAAGTATCTCGGCGATGGGGCACATACCGCTGCCGCCGATACCGATAAAATGTATTCTCTTGATTTCATTTAAAAGCTTGTCGTAATCCAAAACACACACTCCGTTTCCGTTATATGTATAGTAATATTATAAGACAAACCGCGGAAAAAATAAATACCTAATTTTGCACCTCTTTTGTTGCCAAACAGCAGCGATAATGGTAAAATATAGACAGATAACAAGCAAAATCGTCACTATAATTCTAAAAAGGAATTTTATATGCTCAGTAAAAACGACATTATCCCAATGAAGATCACATCTACCACAGCCGAGGGAAGCGGCGTCGGAAAAACCGAGGACGGCGTCGCTGTGTTCGTGCCGCTCAGCGCCGTGGGAGATGAGCTTACGGTGCGGATATTAAAGGTAAAAAAGACTTACGCCTTCGGAAAAATCGAAGAAATATTATCTCCCGCAGAGTCCAGAACGCAGCCGGACTGTCCTCATTTTTCACAGTGCGGCGGATGCGTATGGCGTCATATCTCTTATGAAGAGGAGTGCCGCCTAAAGCGGCAAAAGGTCGCGGACGCCGTCGAGCGCATCGGCGGTATCAAAACGGAAATAAAGCCGATCATCTCGTCCGAAAAAACGCTGCGCTACCGCAACAAGGCTCAGCTGCCTGTTGCTGTCGGCAAAGACGGCGCGCTCCAAATGGGCTTTTACGCCTTTCACAGCCACCGGATAATCGACTGTGCCGACTGCCTTCTGCAGCCCGAAGTTTTCAACTCCGTAATGCAAATCACCCGCGATTTCCTCGGCAAAACGGATAACGACTGCTACGACGAGCGCACAGGAAAGGGCAGGCTCCGCCACCTCTACATCCGTTACGGCGAGCTGACCGATGAGCTGATGGTCTGCTATGTCGTAAACGGCAACGGTCTGAAGCAGGAGGATTTGCTTGTAAAAATGCTCCGCGAGGGCTTGCCGAACCTCAAAACCGTGATCATTAATTCTAATAGAGAAAAAACAAATGTGATCCTCGGCAAAAAAAACCGCACGATCTACGGAAGCGGCTTTATAACGGACAAGCTCTGCGGTCTGAACTTCCGCATTTCGCCGTTCTCGTTTTGGCAGGTCAATCGCGCCCAGGCTGAACGCCTCTACGAAAAGGCGCGCGAATACGCCGCTCTTTCCGGCAGCGAGACCCTGCTCGACCTCTACTGCGGCACGGGCACCATCGGGCTCACGATGGCAAAAAGCTGCAAACAGCTCATCGGCGTTGAGATAATAGAGGACGCCGTGCGCGACGCCGAACAGAACGCCGCGGTTAACAGTATATGCAACGCGCGCTTTATTTGTGCCGACGCCGAGACTGCCGCCGCTCAGCTCGAAAGCGAGGGAGTGCGCCCCGACGTTGTTGTTCTCGACCCGCCGCGCAAGGGCTGCGGCGAAGCGCTTGTCAAAACCATCGGAAAAATGTCGCCTGACAGGATAGTCTACGTCTCCTGCGACCCCGCCACCCTCGCCAGGGATTTAAAATATTTTGAAGAGCAGGGCTACAAAACATCGGAAGTCACCCCCGTGGATATGTTCCCCCGAACAGCTCATGTTGAGTCTGTCGCGTCGTTAACACGACAATGAATTGCTCCTGTCGTCGCATGAATTGTGCTTCGCACATGAATTGACCTTCGGTCATGATTTGCCTTCGGCATGAATAGCAATTCAAATCATGCGCGCAGCGCAAATCATGGCGCAGCCAAATCATGAAAACTTGTTTTCAAATCATCAAGGAGAAATGTTATGG
>CACXGW010000085.1 GCA_902767325.1 uncultured Ruminococcus sp. | reverse complement strand
GAGCTCCATCTTTTCCTTGACGGTAGCCTTGATAGCTTCCGCGCCGGGAGCGAGGAGTTTTCTGGGGTCGAAGCCCTTGCCCTGAAGATCCTTGCCGGCTTCGATGTACTCTCTTGTTGCCGCTGCAAAAGCGAGCTGGCACTCGGTGTTGACGTTGATCTTGGAAACGCCGAGCTCGATTGCCTTTTTGATCATATCAGCGGGGATACCGGTGCCGCCGTGCAATACGAGAGGCATATCGCCGGTGAGCTGCTGGATAGCGTCGAGGGTCTCAAAGCTGAGTCCCTGCCAGTTGTCGGGATATTTGCCGTGGATGTTGCCGATGCCTGCTGCAAGCATCGTAACGCCGAGGTCGGCTACCATCTTGCATTCCTGAGGATCAGCGCACTCGCCCGCGCCGATAACGCCGTCTTCTTCGCCGCCGATCGAGCCGACTTCCGCCTCGATGGACAGACCCAGCTCGTTGCAGGTAGCTACAAGCTCTTTTGTCTTGGCAACGTTTTCGTCGATGGGATAGTGAGAGCCGTCGAACATAATGGAGCTGAAGCCCGCCTCGATGCATTTCTTGGCGCCTTCATAGCTGCCGTGGTCGAGGTGAAGCGCAACGGGAACCGTGATGTTGAGCTCCTCGAGCATAGCGGTAACCATACCTACTACGGTTTTGTAGCCGCACATATATTTGCCGGCACCTTCGGATACGCCGAGAATTACAGGTGAGTTGAGCTCCTGAGCGGTGAGAAGAATGGATTTTGTCCATTCAAGGTTATTGATGTTGAACTGGCCAACCGCGTAATGGCCTGCCTTTGCTTTTGTAAGCATTTCTTTTGCGTTTACTAAGGGCATTGTCATCTTCCTTTTTTGATAAATTTCAACAGAAAAGCGTCCCCCTCTGTCGAGTTGCTTCTATTATACAATAAATTGCGGCGGAATAAAAGTCTTTTTGGTAAACTTTTTGACAGATTTTTAAGAAAAATTGGTCTGACGGCGAAATTTTCAGGCAAACGTCACATTCACAGGGGCGTTTGCGGTTGCTTTTAGAAAAAAATAGTTGTATAATAGGCTTTGAAAAAACTATTCGGGAGCAATATTATGGATAATAACTTTGAAAACGAATTTTACGGCTTTGAGCCGCAAAAGCCTATCACGGAAAAAGAAAGCTCAAATCCGCCGGAGAACGTGCCGGATATGTACAGCTTCAATCCGCAGAAGCCTCTGATGCAAAATGAGTCTGCCGCTCAGCAGCCTCAGCAGATGCCCCCTCAGCCGCAGCCGCCAATGCCGCCTCAGCAGCCGGCGCAGCCGCGTGATGACCAGGGGTTCAATCCGATTCAACACACGGCGGTCTATTCCGACAACCGCTTTGTCGGCGCTCAGCCTGTGCAAATGCCGCCTCAGCCGCAGAGCCAATACCGCCGGGATATGTACCCTCCGCAGCAGCCGTATTATCCGCCGGTTTATCTCACGGGGACGCAGTCTCCCGAGACAAAAGAAAAAGAAGCTAAAAAGAACAAGGTCAATACCGCGCTCGTCGTTATCGTTGTCGTGCTCGGAATCGCGCTGCTCGCCAGCCTTTTGGGTATGTACAGCTTTTTGGTGATGAACGCCAAGGATAAGGAAAACAAAAACAGCGGCAACAACAGCTTTTTCAGTCAGGATATTCCGGAAATAACGATACCGGACAACGGCGGCAACTCGCCGATAGACAACGTTCCCTCGACCACCGAGCCTGCAAAAACTCACGACGAAAGCGATTATTCCGACAAGACCGACAAGGATTTCAAGGGTCTTAACCTTCTTGACAAGCCCTCCGACGCCGAGACAAACAAAGAGTACGGCGCCGAATACGCGTTCAACAGCGCTTCCGATTCGGTCGTTTCGGTGCTTTGCTTTGAGGATGAGATCGGGGACAACACAAAGAGCACGACCGAGGGCAGCGGCATAATCATTTCCTCCGACGGCTTCATCGTCACCAACTCACACCTCATCAATAACAGCAAAACCGCCTACGCCATCAAGGTAGTGACCTCCGACGGCAAGGAATACACCGCCGGCGTTGTCGGCTTTGACTCGCGCACCGACCTTGCGGTGTTAAAGCTCAAGGACGCAAAGGGCCTCAAGGCGGCGACCTTCGGCGATTCCGATAAGCTCGAGCTCGGCGAGGACATCATCATAATCGGCAACCCCGGCGGAATCGAATATCAGAACTCGATGACAAAGGGTATCGTTTCGGCGATCAACCGCGACGCCTCAAGCAAGAACATCGTTAAGTATATCCAAACCGACGCCGCCATCAACCCCGGCAATTCCGGAGGCCCCGCGGTGAACAACTTCGGTCAGGTCATCGGCGTAGCCTCGGCAAAAATCGCCAGCGAGCAGTATGAGGGTATGGGCTTCTGCATTCCCTCTGCTCAGGTGAAAACGATCGTCGACAAACTCATCAAAAACGGATATGTCGACGGCAGAGTCAAGATCGGCATTACGGGCGTAGCGATCACCGCAACACAGTCAGAGGTCTACAACCTGCCGCGCGGTATCGTCGTCTACACCATCGACAAGGGCGGTCCCTGCGACAACACCGATCTAAAGGCAGAGGACATCATCACGAAGCTTGACGGAACAAAAATCACTTCCTTCGCCGATATTTATTCCGAGCTGGAAGAACACAAGGCGGGCGACAAAGTGAAACTCGGCTTCTATCGTCAAAGCGACGGAAAGGATTACGAGATCGAGATCACTTTGCAGGAAGATAAAAAGTAAAATCGAACAAGCAGACACCTGCGGAAGCTTTTCCCGCGGGTGTTCTTTTGTGCGTTTCGTCAAAATCCGTCTTTTTTTGCAAATCGTGATTTTTAAAGCCGAGCCCTTTGATTTGACAGATTTTTACAGAAAAAACGGGTTTGACGCAAAGCTTCGGAAAACGGCTTGTACACTGAAAAAGTTAAGGATTTGTCAGAAATCGAATATTTCTCGAACAGAAATATAGCGTATTTTTATTTCTTTTGGGGAAAAAATAACAAAGCATTACAGCGATTGTTGATAATAAAAACAAAAGTAACAGTTGTTTAACAAATTGCGTACAAGTTTGCCAAAAATCGGTTACAATTTTTAGAATGCGTTGACTTTACTACAACTTTGTAGTATCATTTTCTATAGGAGAATTGTGGCGTTACGCAGATGTAACCACAACCCCTTGTGAGTTTTAATTAAAATGTAATATATTTTGTGGTTCGCGCATTTCAGCACAAAATTATTACCTGCTATATTCGTACTTTCGCAAATACCTGCAAAAAACAAAGCTGTATTGGAGTGTACACCAATTGGAAAAGTTTGTAGTAACAGGCGGCAAGCCCCTCAACGGAGAAGTGACAATCAGCGGAGCGAAAAATGCTGCGGTGGCGATAATCCCCGCGGTTATTCTTTGTGACGAGCCTTGCCAGATCGAGAACATCCCGAACATCAGCGACGTTACGCTTATCAGCAAGATCCTTCAGCAGATGGGCGCAAAGGTCAGAAGAATAAATAAATCCACCTTATATATCGACCCTACCCGCATCGCGACCTGCAGCGCAGTGACCGATCTGGTTAGGGGTATGCGTGCTTCCTATTATCTTTTGGGCGCGCTGCTCGGCAAATACGGCGAGGCAAAGGTCGCTCTTCCCGGCGGCTGCAACTTCGGCGTACGTCCCATCGACCAGCACCTCAAGGGCTTTGAGGCTCTGGGAGCCGAAACAAGACTTGTAGACGGCGCTATCATCGAGGCTGACTGCGAAGAAGGTCTCAGCGGCAGCCATGTATATCTCGACGTTGTTTCCGTAGGCGCTACAATGAACATCATGCTTGCGGCTTGCAGAGCCAAGGGTCTGACCATCATCGAAAACGCCGCAAAGGAACCGCACATCGTTGATCTGGCAAACTTCCTCAACTCTATGGGCGCCGACATCCGCGGCGCAGGTACCGACGTCATCAAGATCCGCGGCGTAAGCTATCTGCACGGCATCACTTATTCGATCATCCCCGACCAGATCGAGGCGGGAACATATATGTGCGCGGCTGCTGCCACCAGAGGCTGCGTGACCATCACCAACATCACTCCCAAGCATCTGGAATCCATTTCCGCCAAGTTCCGCGAAATGGGCTGCAAGATCACCGAATATGACGAGGCGCTTACTATCGACGCGAGCGTCAAGCCGCTCAAGCGCTGCAACATCAAGACCATGCCTCACCCCGGTTTCCCCACCGACTGCCAGCCGCAGTTTACGGCGCTGCTGATGGGCGTTCCCGGAACAAGCATCGTAAACGAAAACGTTTGGGACAACCGCTATCAGTATATCAGCCAGCTCATCCGCATGGGCGCTCACATTTCTGTTGAAGGCAGACTCGCCATCATCGAGGGCGGCTCGCCTCTCACCGCGGCTCCCGTAAAGGCTACCGACCTTCGCGCCGGCGCCGCCATGATCATTGCGGCTCTTCAGGTAAAGGGCACCACCGAGATCTCGAGCATCCAGTATATCGAGCGCGGCTATGAGGACGTTGTTGAAAAGTTCAAGTCCCTCGGCGCCGACATCAAAAAGGTGTACTACTCCGAGTCGGAAAACGAGCTCAGAGCGTAATATAATAATTCGTAATGCGTAATTCGTAATTTCAGGACGGCTTTTGCCGTCCTTTTTGTTTTATCTCATTGTACTGTAGGGTTCAGTCTTGACTGAACCGCGGATAAACACTAAACATTTTGTGTTCAACCTGCGGTTTGGTCAAGGCCAAACCCTACATTTTTATCTGTTAAGGCAAATGTCGTATGTTTTGTAAAACTACAAAAAACTGCATAAAATCTATGCGCAATCAACGCTTGCTTGCTTTTTTTATATTGTATATATATAATAGAAACAAATGATTTCAACAAAAACCGGAGGGAGGACGAACATTGAACGTCAAAAAAATTCTAAGCCTGTTTTTACCCGTTTGTCTCTTGCTCTGTTCCTGCGGCGGGCTGGGCGACACGGCGGATACCGCGGACGGACAGCTGACCTACTATTACACCGAGGAATACAAGGACGATATGGTTGAAAAAATCGAGCGCTACAACCGCTGGTGTATCAACCATTCAACCGAGGATATGAAGATCAAGCTCATCAAGTTCGATAATTACGAAACGATGAGCCAACGCCTCAACATCGAGGTGATGGCGGGCGGAGGTCCCGATCTGTATTCAAACTATATGGATCTTCCGTTTGAGCAGCTGATGAAAAACGATTCTTTCTGCGATCTTAACGAGCTTATTGAAAACGATACCTCAAGCGATAAGCTCGACCTTTCCGGGTACAACAAAACGGTTATGGACGCCGGAGTTTACAACGGAAAGCGTTATTTCATCCCCGCGTTTTACCGCGTCCACACGCTCGTAGGTGAGAAAGAGCTGCTTGAAAAGTTTGATCTGCCCACCGAGCAGGGCTTTCATCTGACCTTCGACAATATGGATAAGGTTTTCGCAAATTATCTCGAAAGCCCCGGCGACATCCGCTTCTTGAACGGAGATGAACGAAACGGTGCGCTTAACGCCGATGCGGTCATGCTACGTCTGGTCAATTCACAGGTGAACTTTGAGAAAAAGACCGTCGGCTTTGACAATGAGGATTTCAAAAGCAAGCTTGAAACGCTCGGGCAGCTTCGCGAGCTTTCCGATGTTTCGGACTCTGAGGCGGAGAAGGTCGCCGAAGCGGACAGCAAATATCTGTTTGATCCGCATAACTCCTATTCCAATCCGATCTGGCTGGAGATAATGATGACCCTGTCGGATGAATTCGGCGGAGAGTACAAGGTGAACGATCCGGTGCTGTATTCTTGCTTTGAAAAAGACGAAGATACATATTCCGCGGGTATCGTTGACGCTGTGTTTGTCAAAAAGGGCTGTAAAAAGGGAGGCAAGGCACTGGCGTTCATCAAATATCTGCTCGGAGAGCATATCCAGAATCTTTATACCGGAACAAGCGAGGAATACTCCTACGGCGGCGACGTCGACTATCTGCCGGTGCTTGATTCCGCGTTTGACAACATCGTCAAGGACGCCGGCAATATTCTTGAACGGTTCGAGATGTATATCGACAGCAGCGGAAAGAAGGGCGGACTTCACCCGATAACGCAGGCGCTCATCGATCACATCAAAAAGATAAACTCCGTTGAGCTTTATTTCGACCTGTATAAATCGAGCTACGACAGGAACGTCGCGGTGCCGGTTTTGCAGGACTTCCGGGACGGTATTATCGACGCGAAAAAATGCGCGGACCGTCTTTCATCAGCCACTAAAATATATATTGGAGAGTAAGCTATGAAACTAAAAACAAAACAGGCGTGGACAGGCTTCCTTTTTGCGCTGCCCGCTCTCATAGGGGTCTTCGTTTTCTACCTGATCCCGTTTATAATCAGCATATACAACGGCTTTACGATCCAGGACCGCTTTGTCGGTTTTACGAATTTTGCCGCGCTGATAAAGTCGAACACCTTCTGGCTCGCGATGAAAAATACGGCGATCTTCTCAATCATAGCGATCCCTCTGGCAGTCATAATCCCGCTTCTGATCTCGCTGTTTCTCGCGACGTTTGACAAGCACACAAGCTTTTTCAGCTCGCTGTTTTTGTCTCCGATGATCGTGCCGATAGCGTCGGTGGTTTATGTCTGGCAGATATTCTTTGCCGATTACGGCGTGGTCAACAACATCTTGAAAAACTTCGGGATCGATCCCGTATCATTCTTCAAGGGACCGTGGTCGATGGCGCTGGTGATAATCATTTTTGTGTGGAAAAACTGCGCCTACAACATAATCCTGTTTTCGGCAGGACTCAGAAAGATCCCAAAGGAAGTCAAAGAACCCGCCCGGCTGGACGGAGCCAACCGCTTCCAGGTTCTCAGAAAGATCACTCTGCCGCTGCTGCGCCCGACGACCTTCTTTGTTATTCTGCTGACGATCATCAGCTCCTTTAAGATTTTCCGCGAGGTCTATCTGCTTTACGGACAATATCCCGACGAACACCTCTATATGATCCAGCACTTTATGAATAACAACTTCTACAACCTCAACTATCCTAGGCTGAGCGCCGCTTCCATCCTGTTGAGCATCGTTATTATTGTTATTATGCTGGTGTTCTTCCGTTTTGAAAGGAGGAGCAGCCTGTGAAAAAACGTGTGATAATCAGTATAAAATATGTCGTGCTGGCGCTGATCGCGCTGCTGTTTCTGCTGCCTATCGTCTATATGCTGGCTAATTCCCTGATGCCATCGGATGAGATAACAAAGGCGTACACAAACTCTCCCGGGCATTACGCGGATTTCCACCTGATTCCCGACAACTTCAGCCTGGAGCAGTATTATCAGGCGTTCCTGCGCCGACCCGAGTTTTTGAATCTGTTCTGGAACTCGGTGATAATTACCGTGCCGATCGTGATAATCCAGACCTTAGTGTCGATCTTCGCGGCGTTCGCGTTCACAAAGCTGAAATTCCCGTTCCGTGACGCGCTGTTTTTCATCTTCATCATTCTTTTGATAATGCCGTCGTGGGTAACGATGGTACCCAACTATATGATGATCCAGCGGCTCGGACTTCTCGACACGATCTGGGCGCTTATTCTGCCGTCGGCGTTCACGGCGTTCGGCGTGTGCCTGCTCAGGCAGTATATGCGCTATGTTCCCGACGAAACCATCGAGGCGGCACGCATCGACGGCGCGTCGACTTTGAAGATACTGTTCAGGATCGTGCTTCCGCAGGTCAAGGGAGGCATAGCCGCGCTGATGATCCTGACCTTTATCGACAACTGGAATATGGTTGAGCAGGTGGTCATCTACATCTCCGACAAGGACAAATATCCGCTTTCGGTCGCGCTGAGCAACTATGCCGCCACAGACACCGGCGTTATCTTCGCCTGCGGCGTTATCTTTATGATCCCACCGCTGCTGCTGTATCTCTATCACAGCAAAGAATTCAAAAACTCAAAGTTATGATTTACGGGTGATATTATGAAAGATACTATCAAATCTATTGTTATCAAAGTCGCGATCGCTTTTATTGTAATTGTCGCGTTGCTGACCTATTTTTCCGGCACTATCGACAACTATCTGCTTCCTCACGTAACCGTAACAACCGGCAGCGAGGGCACGCTCAAGTATGATCTGCACACCTCATCAACGCTTGAAAAGACAGAATCCGACGGAAAGCCCGCGCTGAGCTTCCGATTTCAATGCGACAAAACGATGGCGATCTTCCTTCAGACGGGAACGACCGTTAATGTCAAGGTCTCGGTCAAAGCCGGCGAGAACGAGTATGCCTATTGCGACGGTTCTTCTTCGATCTCCGGTATCAGGGAAACTGAAGAAGGCTTTGAATGTACCGCTGTCCTCGAAGAAACAGAGCTTCAAAACGGCATCAGTGAGCCTGCCGCGGGCGATGCTGTGATCATCGACAACGAATTCGAAAGCGCGCGATATAAGCACGTTGTTATGAAAAGCGCGATCCAGAACAACAGCTACGTTTATCTTGTCGCCAAGGGCGACGACGGAAAGCACTATATTTCCAAGGCGGACGTTACGATCATCGCCGAGTCCGACTTTTACGCGGCTGTGGATATGAGCGCCGAATCGCTGCCGATCGTGCTGACCTGCTCAAAGGAGATCGGCGAGGGACAAAGGGTGATCGTGGATGGTTAAGAAAAAAAGCAGACATATCGGACTGTGGATAGTGTGCGTATGTTTTGTGATGCTTGGCATACTGTTTTTCACCATGTCATACTCCGTTGCGAACGAGACCCCTAGAGTGCTCGAATACAACCGCAGCCGTCTCAGCGAAGGCGTTACCTTCGCCACCTATGAGAAGATGCCGCAGGTGTCGTTTACCGATAATCTGGCGCTTTGCGGAGAGCTTAAAACAGAGAATACCGAAAAGATCGGCAAGGTGAAGCCGTCACTTGTCAACGGGCACTTTTTCGATGTTTATGATTTACACGTCGGCGGCTCCGGCATAACGGAGGATCACGTCGTAAACAAAACCTCCGCGATCGTTATCAGCGATAACGCCGCGCGAAAAATGAGCCTCGACGGCAACGTGGTAGGGCAGACCATATCCCTCTTCGGCAAGGATTTCACCATCGTGGGCGTTTACCACAAGCCCGACGGCTTCCTGCGCGGCATTTCATCGGACATTTTCGACCGCGCGTACATTCCGTACACCTGTTACGAGGGCTATGGCAAACAGCCGCTCGACACCGTGGCGGCAAAGAAAGGCAGTTATTCCGAAAAAGCGCTGCCGCTTCTCGGGATGTTGAGCAGCGACAGCGGCTATTACCTTGAAAACGACATTGACATCAAGCGCGATATGATATCGAATCTCCCGAATCTGTTTGTGGGATTCATCGCGATCATACTCACGGTCGTCGTGATACGCGTTATAATAAAAATGGGTAAAGGCGCGGCAAAAAGGCTGCGCGAAACGCGAAAAACCGAGTATTTCACGGGTGTGCTGCGTCGGAATTGGCTGTACCTTCTGTCGCGCGTTCTGATAGCGGCGGCGCTGATCGCCGTTCCTGTTATGCTGTTCATTTTCTTCCCGCCAAAGCTTGTCATCCCGCAAAACTACATCCCATATGACAACATCTTTGAGCTGAACCACTACCTCGATGTTTTCACAAGCCACATCCAACAGGCAAATTCAAATCTCGCTATGGGCAACTGCTACTATCAGCACCTTTTCGGCAACGCTATGTTAATGCTTGTCCCGATGCTTCTTCTCCTTATGACGCTGTCGCTTGTGATAACCGTCCGCATAAGCAAACTGGTCAAAAACAGAAGCTGCCGCTAATATGCGGCAGCTTTTGTGTTGAGTGATAAAAACCGGCAGGAGGTTTTCACGTTCCTGCCGGTAAATTTATTCCTTATAGTTTCCCAAAAAACTGAATTCGGGCATTTCCTCACTCAGCTGGCTTAACAGGTCGATCACATTTTCGCTGTGCACGCTGCCGGTGAAATCGAGGTAGAACAAATACTCAAAATCCTTGCCTTTCGCGGGGCGGGACTCGATCTTCGTAAGGTTGAGTCCCAGCGAATTGAAGCGGCACAGCAGATTGTAAAGCGAGCCCTTGACGTGGGGGAGAGAGAAGCAAAGGCTGATCTTGTTAGCGTCGGGCGTGATATACAATTGCTTTGAGATCACGATAAAGCGCGTGGTGTTGTAGGGATCGTCCTGCAAATCGGTGTCAAGTATCTGCAAGCCGTATTCACGCGCCGCCTCGGGAGTGCAGATCGCCGCTACGTTCAGCCGTTTTTCAAACGCCGCGTCTCTTGCCGCCACGGCGGTGTTCGCCTTGGGAACAGGCGTTAAACCGTGCTTTGAAATGTAGCCCTCGCACTGAGACAACGCCTGCGGGTGCGACCACACGAACTCGATGTCCTCAAAGGTCGATTGCCTAAGCCCTGCCAGGCAGTGCTCTATGCGCATATCCAGCGCTCCGACAATGTAAAAGCGGTGCTTCAAAATCAGGTCGTACACAGCCGACACCGAGCCTGCCGTGGAGTTTTCCACGGGGAGGATTCCGAAGGTCGCGTCGCCCTTGTCGACCGATTCAAAAACATCCTCAAAGGTCTTGCAGCTCTTTTTCGCCGCTTCGGGGAACAGGCGGCACAGCGCTTCGTAGCTGTTAGCGCCCTTTATGCCCTGATAGGCGACGGTGATGTTTTCGTTTTCGGGCTGTTCCTTGGCTTTGGTGATCTCCTCACGCAAAGTTTGACCGCTGCCGATGATGTTGTGCTGCAGCGCTCGCGACAGCTCCATCATATTTGCAAAAAGAAGCTTTGCCGCGGCTCCGTATTCGCCGCCCTTTTCGGCGACCTCGTCGAGTATTTCGTTTTCACGCTGCTGGTTCAGCACGGGGATATTGTTGGCTTTTTTGTAGTAGCCGACGTCCTTGGCACAGTCCATCCTGCGCTTGAAAAGCTCGATGAGCTGATCGTCTATTTCATCTATTTCTTTTCTGATTTCAGGTAAATCACGCATATTTGCCTCACAGTAAGTTTATTACGGCTATAGCCGTCACGGCTTCGATAACGGGCACCGCGCGCGGAACGATACAGGGATCGTGTCTGCCTTTAACGGTCAGAACGGTGTTTTCTCCGCTTTGCAGATCAACGGTTTTCTGCTCACGCGCGATCGAGGGAGTCGGCTTAATCGCCGCGCGGAAGATCAAGGGCATTCCGTCGGTGATGCCGCCGAGTATTCCGCCGCAGTTGTTCGTTTCGGTAACGACCTTTCCGTCCTTGAAGCGGAAGGGGTCGTTTGATTGCGAGCCGCGCATCTTTGCCAGCTCAAAGCCCGCGCCGAATTCGATTCCCTTCACAGCGGGAACGCCGAACACAGCCTTTGCTATCGCGCCCTCAACGCCGTCGAACATCGGCTCGCCCAGTCCCGCGGGCAGTCCTGTTACGGCGCACTCGACAGTGCCGCCTACGCTGTCAAGCTCAGTTCTTGCGGCTTCGACTTCATCGCGCATTTTTTCTTCAACGCTTTCGTCGATCAGCGCAAAGGATGAACTGTTCAGGCGTTTTATAAGCTCGGGCGCGATAAAAACAGGATCGAACGGCTTGTCGCTCACGCTTCCGATACTCTTTATGTGAGCGGCAATTTCAATGCCTTTTTCAGCAAGTATCTGACGGCAGACAGCTCCCGCGAAAACCAGCGGCGCGGTAAGTCTGCCCGAAAAGTGACCGCCTCCGCGGACGTCGTTTGAGCCTTTGTATTTAACGAACGCCGTGTAGTCGCTGTGGCCGGGGCGCGGCTTTGTCATCAGGTTTCCGTAATCCTGTGAGCGGGTGTTCGTGTTTTCGATAACGGCGCACAGCGGCGCGCCCGTCAAGGTGTCGCCGAGCATTCCCGAAAGGATTTTCGGCAGGTCGCTCTCCTTCCGCGGAGTTGCGGTTTTGTCGCGACCGGGAGCGCGGCGTGCCATTTGCTCAAGCACGGCGTCCATATCTATCCGCTCGCCCGCGGGCAAGCCGTCGATAACAACGCCGATGCCTTCTCCGTGACTTTCGCCGAAAATTGAAATCTTTATTTTTTCTCCAAAAGTTGAGGACATATCTTTTCCTCCTGTTTATTCTTCAAAAAACGCGCTGCCGCCGATGAAAGAGTAATCTCTGTAAAAATCGGGGTAGCTTTTGTTTATGCTAAGCGGGTCTGAGCAGAAAATATCTCCCTGACAGCCCGCCGCGCAAACCGCCGCCGACATAACTATGCGGTGGTCGTTGCAGCCGTTCACCTGCGCGCCGCAAAGTTCTTTTACGCCTGTTATCTCAAGTCCGCCGGGAAGCTCCCTGACTTTTCCGCCGAGACTGTTCAGCAGAGCGGCGGTCGATCTGAGTCTGTCGCTTTCCTTCAGGCGGAGCCGTTCGGCATTGTAAATGACCGTGGTGCCCTCGGCAAAGCAGGCGCAGACAGCCAGCACCGGCACCAGATCGGGTATCTGGGAAGCGTCGATCTCTATAGCGCTTAACTCGGACTTCTGAACCGTGATACGTCCGCCGTCCTGAGATACCTCCGCGCCGAATTCGCGCAGCAGAGCCGCCATCCTGCGGTCGCCCTGCGACGAATCGATATTTACGTTGTTTACGGTCACATTTCCTCCGATAGCTCCCGCCGCAAGGAAAAACGCCGCCTGTGACCAGTCGCCGTCGGTGGTGTAATTCGACGGTATATAGTGCTGCTTGCCGCGGACGTGCCAGCCCTTGTCGGTCATATCCACTTCAATGCCGAATTTCGACATCGTGCGTATCGTCATATTTATGTAGCCCGCGCTCTGGATAGGCGAGGTCAGCACTATATCGCTGTCGCCGTCCAGCAGAGGAAGCGCGAACAGCAGACCGCTGATGAACTGCGAGCTGACGTCGCCGGGAATTTTGAACACGCCGCTTTGCAGCTTCCCGCTTATGTGAAGCGGCAGCCCGCCGCCCGTAACGCAGGAAACGCCCTTTTCGGGCAGTGCGTCGGTGTAGATGCCTATCGGACGTTCGGGAAGTCTGCCCGAGCCGTAAAAGGTCGCGTCAATGCCGCCCGCGGCCGCCACGGGAATAAAAAAGCGCAGTGTGCTGCCGCTTTCACGGCAGTCGAGCGAGGCGGTCTTGTTATTGAAAATAAGCGAGCCGTCAACCGTCAGCACGTTGTTTTCAAGCTTTGTTGCAGCTCCCAGCGCCTCGGCGCAGCCGATGGTCGCCTTTATGTCCTCGGACAAAGCAACGGGGGAGATGGTGCAAACGCCGCCCGACAGCGCCGCGCAGATTATTGCGCGGTGAACATCGCTTTTTGAGGGAGGAGCTTCAATTGTGCCGTTAGGATCAAACGGCTTAAAAATCACATTCTTCATAGTTTATACCGTAATAAAATCTTCAAGCTCGCTGAGGGGAGTTTTGCGGATGAGACTTTCGCCGATCTTGCTCAGCATTACGAGGTTGATGTTGCCGCCGGCGGTTTTTTTATCGCCCATTGCGGCGTCCGCAAGCTCGGTAAATGAGTATTCCGTTTCCGTCGGCAGACAGTAGGTTTTGCACAGCGCGGCTATTCTGTCAGCCGTGCCCGGTTCGGTGATGCCGTGTTTTTCGCCGGCTTTTGCTATCAGCACCATACCGATAGCCACCGCCATTCCGTGGGTTATGCCGGTAAAGCCGCTCAGCTTTTCTATGGAGTGACCGAGCGTGTGCCCGAAATTGAGCAGCATACGCTCGCCTGCTTCTCTTTCGTCGCGGCTGACAACGTCGCGCTTGATCGAAACGCAGGTTTCTATAACATCGTCAATTCTTTTGAGGGCGTCGCCTTTTTCAAGCTCTTCAAAAAACGCTGAGTCTTTTATGCAGCCGTATTTTATGACCTCCGCCATTCCGTCCGCGATAAAGTCGTCGGACAGGGTTTTCAGCGTGTCGGGGTCTATGAGCACCGCGATCGGCTGGTGAAACGCGCCTGCCAGGTTTTTGCCCTGAGGCAGGTCAACGCCGGTTTTGCCGCCGACGGAAGAATCCACCTGCGCCAAAAGCGAGGTCGGCAGCTGGATGAAGTCGATGCCGCGCAGATATGTCGCCGCCGCAAAGCCCGCCATATCGCCGCACACACCGCCGCCTAGGGCGATTATTATGTCCTTGCGGGTCATCTGAAAATCGGCAAGGGTCTTGTAAATCTCTGAGATCGTGCCGAGGTGCTTGCTCTCCTCGCCCGCTTGGAAGATGTGGGTCTTGACCCGGATGTCCTGCTGCGTCAGCGAATTGAGAACGCGCCACTGATAGTGCGGCGCGACGTTTGTATCGGTTACGAGCACTGCCTTTTGAGCGGGGGAGAGCTTTTTGACATACTCTCCGCAGCTGTCAAGGATACCGCGCTCAATAAAAATATCATACGGTTTGCCCGTATCAACATGAACGGTTTTCATATTTGTCCCTCTTTATTCTCCGAGAGCCTGTTTTACCTCGTGAGCCTTCTCAAGCAGCTCACACAGAGCTTCTCTGTCCTCATTTTTTATGGCGTCGTAGATAGCCGAAAGGTTTTTGTTCAGCTCCTCAAGCTCGAGCATAAGCGGCTCTTTGTTTTCCAAAAACAGCTCGCTCCAGAGCTTTGAGTTTATGTTTGCCACGCGCGAAACGTCGCGGTAGCTGCCCGCGGAAAATCCGTTGTGGTTAGGGCAGCAGGGGCTGAGCACATAGGCGCACGCCAACACGTGCGGAAGCTGCGAGGTAAAGGCGATCATTCGGTCGTGTTCCTCGGGATTTGTGATCTTGACGGTGCCGAAGCCGATCTCACGCGCCAGCGAGGCAAGCTTGTTCACATCTTCGTGAGGCGCTTCGCACGGTGTGATGATAAAGCTCGCGCCCATAAACAGATCGGCGTCGCTTACCGCAAAGCCGTTTTTCTCCTTGCCCGCCATCGGATGGCTGCCGACATAGGTGTAGCCGAACTCTTCGGAAAGCTCTTTCATCTGCGGACATATTTCCCGCTTTATGCCGCAAGCGTCGGTAACGATCGCGTCGCTGCGGATATACTTTCCGTTTTCACGCAGAAAGTCAACGCATGCCTGCGGATAAAGGCATACGATAACCACATCCGCGTTTGAAAGCTTTTCGGGCGAGCCGATCTCGTCGATCGCGCCCTCTTCAAGCGCCTTTTTCGCAACGCTTTCAGTGCGGTTTATTCCGATGACCTTGTGATTCGTGTGGGATTTCAGAGCCTTGGCGTAGCTGCCGCCGATAATGCCCAATCCTACTATCGCTATGTTCATTATGACAATGCCTTCTTCAGCTTGAATAGTTTCTGCGCCACTCCGTCGAACTGCTTCGGCGTCAGCGACTGAGCGCCGTCGGAGAACGCGTGGGGCGGATCGTTGTGGACTTCGATGATAAGACCGTCGGCTCCAGCCGCGACCGCCGCCATGGCAAGCGGCTCCACAAGCCAGCTTTTGCCCGCAGCATGGCTCGGGTCGACGATAACGGGCAGGTGCGAAAGCTTTTTGATTACGGGGATAGCCGAAATATCAAGCGTGTTGCGGGTAAAAGTCTCATAGGTGCGGATGCCGCGCTCGCACAGCATTACCTTGTCGTTGCCGCCCGCCATGATGTACTCGGCGCTCATCAGCCATTCCTCGATCGTCGCGGAGAGACCGCGCTTCAGAAGAATGGGCTTGTCGGTCTTGCCCAGCTCTTTAAGCAGCTCGAAGTTCTGCATATTTCTTGCGCCGACCTGGATTATGTCGACGTTTTCAAACATATCTATATGCGACACGCGCATTATCTCGGTGACGATGGGAAGCCCCGTCGCCTTGCGCGCGGTTTTCAGCAGATCGAGTCCCTCGGATTTCAGCCCCTGAAACGCATAGGGCGAGGTGCGGGGCTTGAACGCTCCGCCGCGAAGCAAGGTCGCGCCCGACTTCTGAACGCTTTTTGCGATGTCAACTATCTGCTGTTCGCTTTCGACCGAGCAGGGACCCGCCATGATGTGCAGGCTGCCGTCGCCGATCGACACCGAATCGTTGATTTTGATAACGGTATTTTCGGGGTGGAACTTGCGGTTGGCTTTTTTATACGGCTCCTGAACGCGCTTTACGCTTTCAACGATGTCCTGAGCCTCGATATATTCGATGTCTATCTGAGTAGTATCGCCGATAAGACCCAAAACCGTGGAGTGAACGCCGTCCCAGCGGTTGATTTTCACGTCATAGTCGTTTTTGAGCTTTTCGGTAAAGGTCAATACCTGTTCGGTAGTCGCGGTAGGTTTGATTACAATGATCATAAAAAATCGCCTCTCTTTTTTTAGCTTTTAATATTTTACCACTTTAAAGCGAGATAGTCAATAATTCTTCTTTTATTTTTTCAGCCCCAAAGCGTCAATGACCGAAAAAGCCGTCTTGATAGGCGTGCTTTCGCCCTTTACAACAAAGTCGGCGGCGGCAAGGTATTTTGGCATTCTTTTGTCATACAGCTCTTTCATGACCTCGTCCTTGTCGGGGCGCTGAAGCAGAGGGCGCTTTTTGTCGTTGCGCAGACGGTAGCGGATAGTCTCCAGCGGAACGTCCAGCAGCACGATAGTATCTTTGCCGCGGAACACCTCCGCGTTGCGTTCAAAGGTCAGCGCGCCGCCGCCCGCGGCAATGATGAGGCTTTGCCGCTCGCTCAGCTCTTTGCAGGCTTCGTGTTCTATGTCGCGGAAGCCGTCCTCTCCGTGTTCAGCAAAGATTTCTGTTATGCTCATATTCTCTTTTTCTTCGATATACTTGTCCATATCCACGAATCGCCGTCCCGTTTTGCGGGCGATGCTTTTGCCGACGGTGGATTTGCCGCAGCCCATAAAGCCGCACAGAATTATATTGTTCATGATTCAGTAGCCGGTAGTCGGTAGTCAGTTGTCAGTAGTCGGTAGTCGGTTTTCGGTTGTCGGTCAGTAGTTTTTCATCATTTCTTCTGCCGCGTCGAGGCATAGCTGCTCGATGTCTTTTTTGTCAAATTCCGTGCCGTTCCAGTGCTTTTGTGCAACGGCTGCCTGCCACACGAGCATAGCCATACCGCCCGCAGCCTTGCTTCCGTTTGCGCGGGCGCGTTTTACAAGAGCGGTTTCAAGCGGGTTGTATATCGCGTCGAACACCGCGGCGCACCTGCCGATTGCGCAGTTGTGTATCGGCTGGTCGTCAACATTCGGGTACATTCCGACAGGAGTCGCGTTTATCAGCACGTCGACAGTGCCGATTATCTGGTCGATCAGCCCGAAGCTCACCTCGGTGTCCGGAAGCTTGCGCGTGATGTCAAGGCACAAAAGCCCCGCCTTGCCCACGGATTCTCTCCTCACGGCAAACTCAAAGGGCTTTCCGAGCAGAGCCAGCTCAAACGCGATGGCTCTTGCCGCGCCGCCGCAGCCGAGTATCATTATCCTGCCGTCAAGCTCGATCCCCGCTGCCTCAACAGCCTTGATGAAGCCGTCGGGGTCGGTGGTATAGCCGAAAGCCTTGCCGTCGCGGTTGGCGACGGTGTTTACGCTGCCGAACATTTCAGCCTTGCTGTCCAGCCCGTCGAGCAGCTTTACGATAGCCTGCTTGTGCGGGATGGTCACGTTGTAGCCGTCGAGCTTTTTGAGAGTGTTTTCATACTCCCCGGAAAGCTTGTCGGGAGCTATGTCAAATTTTGTATAATCGGCGTCGATACCCGCCAGATCAAACAGCCTTTTGTGAATAAAGGGCGACATCGTATGACCTATCGGGTGCCCTATGACGGCAAAATGCTTCGTGCTCATTTTTTCCTCCGTTTTCATATCAGTATTTGCTATGCATATTTCATTAGAATAGGAATAATTTATGCAAAATCAAGATTTTTCAAAAAATTTTTCAAATACATATTGACAAAGCGATAAAATATCAATAATATTGAAGTGTAACAAACGCACTGTTTGTTTTCGGTGGTTAAATTCATTAACCATTGTAGCACAAAGTATGTGCTTTTGTCTACCAAACGGCACATAATATTTTACAGGAGGATTTATAAATGGTATTGGAGAAAGTTAAAGCAATTCTTGCCGAGCAGTTTGACGTTGAAGAGGACAAGATCACTGAGGAAACCGATCTTCAGGAAGATCTCGGCGCCGATTCGCTGGACGTTGTTGACCTTTTGATGTCCATCGAGGACGAGTTTGAGGTTGAGGTTCCCGACGAAGAGATCGAGAATCTTAAGACCGTAGGCGCTCTCGTTTCTTACATCGAGGCAAATTCATAATTATATCAGATGATCAAAAGACATTGGCTTTTGCCGGTGTCTTTTTTATTTTGTTAATGTAAAAATATAGTAGACATCGGCGATTTTTTTTGATATAATGATATTTGATAATAAACCAATAACAAACGGGGGCATATTATGTTACACTCATTCACAAGAAACTATAACGACCTTTCAACCGACGCGGGATTCCAGTTTGAGTTTTACTGCGATTGCTGCGGAAACGGTTTTCAAAGCACCTTTATCCGTTCGTCAACATACGAAAAGAAGGCAAAATCCAGCCGCTTCGGAAGCATAGCTTCCGGTCTGGGCGGACTGTTTGGCGGAAAAGCAAGCGACTTGGGCTGGGCGCTCGAGCGCGGTTCAAACGTCGCGGGCAGCCGTTTTGAGGGTCAGTCGCCCGAGTGGAGAAAAGAGCAGGAAGCCGCTTTTCAGGAGGCTCAGGAAGAGGTAAGACCT